>CALMLL010000067.1 GCA_937868075.1 uncultured Marmoricola sp.
GTGTGAAGAATTGGCGGGTCGGCGGACGGTGAGGACGTTCACATCCGGTGGTGGGGGCCCAGAGCAGTCCCTAGGGTGAGTCGTATGAGCGACGTCGAGCCGTCTGCGCACTTCCCCCTGTCCATGCCCGGTGCCGCCGCCGACCGCACGGCCTGGGAGCATGCCGCCGCAGCGGTCCTGCGCAAGTCGGGCCGCCTTGGAGCCGAGGACCCCGACGACAAGGTGTGGTCGGCGCTGACCCGGTCGACCCTGGACGGGATCGGCATCACGCCTCTGGGGACTCCTGACCTGGTGGCCGGCGGCCGCGACGACTCCCGTCCTCCGGCACGTCCTGGAGGCGTCTGGGATGTCCGGGTCGCCTGCGCCGACCCGGACCCGGCGACCACGGCCGAGCATGCGCTCACCGACCTGGAGAACGGTGCCACGTCGCTCTGGCTGCAGATCGGCCCCGGTGGCCTGGCCCCGGACGACCTGGCTTCCGCACTGGAGGGAGTCCATCTCGATGCCGCTGCGGTGGTGGTCTCCGGCGGCCCGCCCGGTGCCCGGGCTTTCGTCGACGTCCTGACGGCTCGCGGGCTCACCCCCGCCTCTGGCTCCAACCTCGGCGCCGACCCCCTGGGCGATGCCCTGCGCACCGATGACAGCGCCAAGGGGCCGGCAGATGTGAGTGACCTCCTCGCGACCGCCGATCTGGCTCGCGAGCACGGTCTGCTGGCGGCCTGCGTCGACGGCACCGCCGTGCACGATCGCGGCGGTTCGGACGCTCAAGAACTCGGCTGGGTGGTCGCCGTGGGCACGGCGTACCTTCGGGCGCTGGAGGAGGCCGGAGTGGAGGCCCCGGCGGATCTGATCGAGTTGCGGTTGGCGGCCACGGACGAACAGTTCCCCACGATCGCCAAGTTCCGAGCCGTCCGCCGGCTGTGGAACCGGGTCCTGAAACTGAGCGACCTGCAGGCGCCTACTCGGGTGCATGCGGTGACGAGTCGGCCGATGATGTCGCAGTTCGACCCTTACGTGAACATGCTGCGCACCTGTGTGGCCGCCTTCGCCGCCGGAGTCGGTGGCGCTGACGCGGTCACCGTGCTCCCCTTCGACGCGCCGCTGGGCCTTCCCGACCCGTTCAGTCGCCGGATCGCGCGCAACACTTCGGCGCTGTTGACCGAGGAGTCCCATGTGGCCAAGGTCAGCGACCCGGCCGGAGGGGCGTACGCCGTGGAGAAGTTGACCGATGACCTGGCCGAGGCCGGGTGGGCCTTCCTCCAGGTCATCGAAGAGGCCGGTGGTGCGGCTGCGGCCCTCGATCTGGTCCGAGCCCGCATCGCCGAGACGGCCGCCGCCCGCGATGTCCTGGTCGCCAAGCGGCGCAGGCCGCTGACCGGGCTGAGCGAGTTTCCACACCTTGAGGAGACCCCACTCGAGCGCCGTGACTACGCCGCGGGGGCGCTGCCGGTGCGTGGTTATGGGCACGCCTTCGAGGCCATGCGCCGTGAACCTGCCGGGCGTCCGGTCTTCCTCGCCACGATGGGGCCGGTCGCTGCCCATACAGCCCGGGCGACCTTCGCCGCCAACCTCCTGGCCGCCGGCGGGATCGACGTCGTGAGCGCAGGGGCGACCGACTCGATTGCGGACGTGGTCGGCGCCTATGGCCAGCAGCCGGTCGCCTGCCTGTGCGGCACCGATGCCGCCTACTCCTCCTGGGGAGCCGATCTGGTGAAGGCACTGCGAGAAGCCGGGGCCACTCGCGTGATCGTTGCGGGCAAGACCGACATGGGCCAAGACGACTCGTGCGCCATGGGAGTCGACGCGTTGGACTTCTTGACCAGGACCCGAGAGGCACTGCAACGAGAGGCACTGCGATGAGCGTTCCCAAGAGCCTGGCCGGGGTGAGTCTGAGCGGGGCCACTCAGCCCGCCGAGCGACCTCTCCCGAGCACCGCGGGCGAGCCCTGGATGTCTCCCGAGGGGATCGCGATCCAGCCCCGCTACACCGCCGCCGACCTCGTCGGTGTCGACGCCCTGGACACTTGGCCGGGGTTGGCGCCGTTCCTGCGCGGGCCCTACCCGACGATGTACACAACCCAGCCCTGGACGATCCGGCAGTACGCCGGCTTCTCCACCGCTGAGGAATCCAACGCCTTCTACCGCCGCAACCTCAAAGCCGGTCAGAAGGGGCTCAGCGTTGCTTTCGACCTGGCTACCCACCGCGGCTACGACTCCGACCACCCCCGCGTGCGCGGTGACGTCGGCATGGCCGGAGTCGCGATCGACTCCATCTACGACGCGCGGACGTTGTTCGAGGGCATCCCGCTGGACCAGATGTCGGTCTCGATGACGATGAACGGTGCGGTCCTGCCGATCATGGCGCTCTACATCGTCGCCGCGGAGGAGCAGGGCGTGGCTCCGGAGAAACTGGCCGGGACCATCCAAAACGACATTCTCAAAGAGTTCATGGTCCGCAACACCTACATCTACCCACCGCAGCCGAGCATGCGGATCATCTCCGACATCTTCGCCTACACCAGCGCCAAGATGCCGCGGTTCAACTCCATCTCGATCTCCGGCTATCACATGCAGGAGGCCGGAGCGACCGCCGATCTCGAACTGGCCTACACACTGGCCGACGGCGTGGAGTACATCCGGGCCGGTCTCGCCGCCGGTCTCGACATCGATGCCTTCGCGCCCCGGTTGAGCTTCTTCTGGGCGATCGGGATGAACTTCTTCATGGAGGTCGCCAAGATGCGGGCGGCCAGGGCTTTGTGGGCGCGGCTGGTCTCCCAGTTCGACCCCAAGAACCCCAAGTCGCTGAGCCTTCGCACGCACAGCCAGACCTCCGGGTGGTCGTTGACCGCCCAGGACGTGTTCAACAACGTCCAGCGCACCTGCATCGAGGCCATGGCGGCTACCCAGGGGCACACCCAGTCGCTGCACACCAACGCCCTGGACGAGGCCATCGCGTTGCCCACCGACTTCTCGGCGCGGATCGCGCGCAACACCCAGTTGTTGCTCCAGCAGGAGTCGGGTACGACGTACACGATCGACCCCTGGGGTGGCTCCTACTACGTCGAGCGGCTCACCCACGATCTCGCCGAACGTGCCTGGCAACACATCACCGAGGCCGAAGAGGCCGGCGGGATGGCCAAGGCGATCGAGCAGGGCATCCCCAAGATGCGCATCGAGGAGGCCGCGGCGCGCACCCAGGCGCGCATCGACACCCGCACCCAGAAGGTGATCGGGGTCAACACCTATCGGCTGGCCACCGAGGACCACCTCGACGTGCTCAAGGTGGACAACGCCGCGGTCTATGCCCAGCAGATGGCCAAGTTGGAGAGGTTGCGGGCCGAGCGAGACCAGGGTGCGGTCGACCGCGCCCTAGCCGCACTGACCGCCAGCGCTGCCCGGGGTGGTGCCCAGGGACTGGAGGGCAACCTGTTGGCGCTGGCCGTCGACGCAGCCCGGGCCAAGGCCACCGTGGGCGAGATTTCGGCGGCACTCGAGCAGGTCTACGGACGGCACCAGGCGGTGATCCGTACGATCTCAGGGGTGTACCAGCGGGAGTCCGGCACCGACGAGGCCATGGCCGCGGTGCTGGCTGCCACGGAGAAGTTCGAGCGCGATGAGGGCCGGCGCCCCCGCATCCTTGTGGCCAAGATGGGCCAGGACGGGCACGACCGTGGTCAGAAAGTCATCGTGACCGCCTTCGCCGACCTCGGGTTCGACGTCGATGTCGGTCCGCTGTTCTCCACTCCCGAGGAGGTCGCTCAGCAGGCGGTCGACGCCGACGTCCACGTGGTCGGGGTCAACTCCCTGGCTGCCGGCCACCTCACCTTGGTGCCAGCGCTCAAGCAGGCACTCGCCGACCTGGGCCGCAGCGACATCATGGTGGTCGTGGGCGGGGTCATCCCGCCCGACGACGTGCCGATCCTCAAGGACATGGGGGCGGCAGCGGTGTTCCCGCCAGGCACCGTGATCGCCGAGGCCGCCCTCGAACTGTTGGCCGGCCTGTCGGCCCAACTGGGCCACGCCGAGCCGTAGTGTCGCGCCCCTACGATCTGGCCACGCTCGCCGCAGGCATCGCTGCGGGGGATCGCGCTGCGGTCTCCCGAGCGATCACTCTCGTGGAGAGTTCACGACCCGACCATCGTGACCTGGCCCGAGCCCTCCTCGCCGACCTGGCATCGCGTCCTGCCGGCGACTCCATCAGAGTGGGCATCTCCGGAGTGCCCGGAGTCGGCAAGTCAACCTTCATCGAGGCCCTGGGCACACATCTGACGGCCGCCGGACATCGAGTCGGTGTCTTGGCCGTCGATCCCAGCAGCACCCGAACCGGTGGGTCGGTCCTGGGCGACAAGACCCGGATGACCACGTTGGCCGCCGATCCGGCCGCCTACATCCGACCTAGCCCGAGCGCGGGCACCTTGGGAGGCGTGGCGCGGGCGACCACCCAGGCCATGATGGTCCTGGAGTCAGCGGGATACGACGTCGTGCTGGTCGAGACCGTCGGGGTCGGCCAGTCGGAGGTCACCGTGGCCGGAATGGTGGACACCTTCTTGTACCTCACTCTGGCCCGCACCGGCGACCAACTGCAGGGCATCAAGAAGGGGATCTTGGAGATCGCCGACGTGATCGCGGTCAACAAGGCCGACGGTGACCGGGAGGTCGAAGCCAAGGCGGCAGCCAAGGATCTGGCCGCCGCGTTTCGACTGGTCCGCTCCGGGGTCGGCTGGGTCCCACCCGTGCTCACCTGCTCGGCCCTGCACGGCACCGGCATCGACGACGTGTGGGCCCAGGTGCTGGCCCACCGGGACTGGCTGGGTGTCGAGGGTCTGCAGGCGCTTCGTGCCGAGCAGCAGGTCGCATTCACCTGGGCACTGGTCCGCGACGTGCTCGATCAGCGGCTGCGGGCCAGTCCGGGGGTAGCTGCCATCCGGGACTCGGTGCGCGAGCGTCTGCTCCGCGGTGAGCTCACTGCTCCGGCCGCCGCCGATCTTCTCCTGGCGGCGTACGACGAGAGCTGACTCGCCCCCGCACGAGCGCAGGCGGTGAGGGGTAGGATTCGCAGTTGTGCCGCATACCTCCTCCGCGCTTCTTGCCCATCTCGACGACGCGCTCAGGCGACACAAGGACACTCTGATCGATCTTCGGCGCGACCTGCACGCCCACCCGGAGTTGTCCTGGGCCGAGGAGCGCACCACGACCACCGTCGTTGATGTCTTGAGCCAGGCGGGGCTGCGGGTTCGCCGGCTCCCCAAGACCGGTCTGGTCGCCGAGGTCGGCCCTGAGGAAGGTCCCGTCGTAGCACTGCGCGCCGACCTCGATGCCTTGCCGGTCGACGACACCACCAGCGACTCCTGGAAGAGCCGCACTCCTGGCGTAGCCCACGCGTGCGGACACGACGTGCACACTGCTGCCTTGGTCGGGGCCGGGTTGGCGTTGGCTTCTGCTGCCAGCGACCAACGGGTCCGGTTGATCTTCCAGCCGGCCGAGGAAGTGATGCCCGGGGGCGCGCTCGACGCGATCGAGGACGGCGTCCTGGAGGACACCGTGAGCATCTTCGGTCTGCACTGCGACCCGGGCCTCGACGTGGGCGTCATCGGGCTTCGCGAAGGACCGCTGACCGGTGCCGCCGACTCGATCCAGGTGGTCATCTCCGGGGTGGGCGGGCACACCTCGCGGCCGCATCTGACCCAGGATCTGACCTTCGCCCTAGGCAAACTCATCACCGAACTGCCTGCCGTCCTCTCGCGGCGGCTCGACCCGCGCGCCGGGGTCAGCCTCGTGTGGGGGCAGGTCCAGGCCGGCTCGGCGCACAACATCATCCCCAGCACGGGACGCGCAGCCGGCACGATCAGGATGCTCGACGCGGTCGCATGGGTCGACGCCGAACCGTTGATTCGAGAGTCGATCGACCAGCTGCTGGCGCCCTACGGCGTGGAGAGCCACGTGCGCTACGTGCGCGGCGTCCCGCCGGTGGTCAACGAGCACCGAGCCACCGCACACCTGGGGGCGGTGGTGGACCAGATGCTGGGCGAGGACCAACGGGTTCCGATCGCGCAGAGTCTCGGAGGCGAGGACTTCGCTTGGTACCTCGAGTCGGTGCCCGGGGCGATGGCCCGACTGGGCACTCGCACCCCTGGGGGACCCACCTTCGACCTGCACCAGGGCAACCTGCGCATCGATGAGCGTGCCCTCTCGATCGGAGCCCGATTGCTGGCCAGAGCCGCGGTCTGCGTTCCTGATGAGCCGCATGGGACTGCTGGGCTCACCGGGTAGATAACACTTCGGCAGCGGAGTGCCCTCGGTGTTCGCGCTGGGCGGGCTCACGACTATCGTCAGGGAGGTCACACGCGTCGGTTTCTCCGGCGCGCACAATTCTCTAGGAGGACATCTTGCGTCGTACGAGCAAGATCGCTGCCGTAGGTCTGGTCGTCGCACTCGCGCTGACCGGTTGCGGCCGTAGCGACACCGGAACCAGCAAGCCCGGGAGCGGCACCTCTGCTGCTGCCGACAACACCATCTGCAAGGACGCCAAGGGCGACACCAAGGTCGGCTTGGCCTTCGACGTCGGCGGTGTTGGCGACCAGTCCTTCAACGACTCCGCGTACGCCGGCCTCAAGAAGGCCGTGAGCGAACTCGGTGTCGCCTGCACCACCGGTGAGGCCACCGACGGTGAAGCCGAGTCGGCCCGCGAGGACCGTCTGCGGACCATGGCCGACGCCGGTATGAACCCGATCGTCGCGGTCGGCTTCGCCTACTCCGAGGCGGTCGACAAGGTCTCGGGCGACTACCCGGACGTCAACTTCGCGGTCATCGACGGTTTCGACCCGACCGGTGACGCCGCGAACGACAACGTCGCCTACCTCGGCTTCGCCGAGAACGAGGGTTCCTTCCTCGTCGGCGCGGCTGCTGGCCTGAAGACCAAGACCAACAAGGTCGGCTTCGTCGGCGGTGTGCACATGGACCTCATCAAGAAGTTCGAGGCCGGCTTCACCCAGGGCGTCAAGGCCGTCAACCCCAAGGCCAAGGTTCTCGTGGGCTACATCCAGGAGTCTGACCTCAAGGGCTTCGGCGACCCCGACGGTGGCAAGCAGGTCGCCAACGGCCAGCTCGACCGCGGTGCCGACGTGATCTACCACGCTGCTGGTGGTTCCGGTGCCGGTGTCTTCGCTGCCGTGACCGAAGCTGGCAAGGGCCAGTGGGCCATCGGTGTCGACTCCGACCAGTACCTCACTGCTCCCGACGACCAGAAGGCGCACATCTTGACCTCGATGCTCAAGCGCGTCGACGTCGCCACCTTCGACATGATCAAGTCCGTTGTCGACGGCGCTCCGCTGAAGAGCTACAGCACCTTCGACCTGAAGGCTGACGGCGTGGGCTACTCCACCTCTGGTGGTTTCGTCGACGACATCAAGGCTCAGCTGGACCAGTGGGCCGAGAAGATCAAGGCCGGCACCATCAAGGTCAAGACCAAGCCCTGATCGACACCAGATCGAACTCAGTTCGATGAACTGATCGAAGTAGTTCCCGAGCCCGGAGCCATGCCGTACGGTGTGGCACCGGGCTCGGGGCCTTTACGTGGCCCCAGAGTGGGCCTGAACCGGCAGGGAGGCACGATGACGCAACAGGTCGAGGACCGTCACGAGGTCACCGACACGCCACTGGGCATCGAGATCCGCGGAGTGACCAAGCGGTTCCCAGGCGTGGTGGCCAACCACGACGTCGACATCACGATCAGACCGGCCACGGTGCACGCGCTGATCGGTGAGAACGGCGCTGGCAAGTCGACGTTGATGAAGATCCTCTACGGCGTCCAGAAGGCCGATGAGGGGACCATTGCCATCAATGGTCAACAGGTCGTCTTCGGCTCGCCCATCGATGCCATCAAGGCCGGTATCGGCATGGTCTTCCAGCACTTCATGCTTGCCGACAACCTCACCGTTCTCGAGAATGTCGTGCTCGGCGCCGAGAAGCTGTTCGGGATCGGGGACAAGGCGCGGGCGGAGATCGTGCGCCTCTCCGACGACTACGGCTTCGACCTCGACCCGGACGCCCTCGTTGAGGACCTCGGTGTCGGTGCCCGCCAGCGGGTGGAGATCTTGAAGGTCCTCTTCCGTGGCGCGAAGTTCATCATCTTGGATGAGCCCACGGCGGTGTTGGTGCCCCAGGAGGTCGACGCTCTGTTTGAGAACCTGCGTGAGTTGCGAGCCTCGGGCCACACGCTGCTGTTCATCTCCCACAAACTCGACGAGGTGCGCGCCATCGCCGACGACATCACCGTGATGCGCCGCGGCACCACCGTGGGAGAGGCCGACCCCAAGACCGTGACCAAGAAGCAGTTGGCCGAGCTGATGGTGGGTTCCGAACTCCCCAGTCCCCAGACCGAGGAGTCCACGGTCACCGACCAGGTGCTCCTGTCCCTGTCCGACGTGACCCTGGTGGACGCGCGCGGTCGCCAGCTCCTCTCCGATATCGACCTGGACATCCGCAAGGGCGAGGTTCTCGGCATTGCCGGGGTCGAAGGCAATGGTCAGGCCGAGTTGGTCGAGACCATCATGGGCATGCGCAAGGCCACCGGAACCATCAGGTTGGCCGACCAGGATCTGGTCTCGTGGGACACCCGCGAGCGCCGGGAGGCCGGGATCGGCTTCATCCCCGAGGATCGCCATCACCACGGACTTCTTCTCGACGCACCATTGTGGGAGAACCGCATTCTGGGTCATCAGACGCTGCCGCCCTCGTCGAAGAACGGTCTCATCGACCGAGCCGGCGCCAAGGCCGACACCGACCGCATCGTCGCCGAGTACGACGTGCGCACCCCCTCGATCAACACCCACGCCAGGGCCCTGTCCGGGGGCAACCAGCAGAAGTTGATCGTGGGCCGCGAGATGAGCGGTGACCCGGTGCTGTTGATCGCGGCTCACCCGACGCGAGGTGTCGACGTGGGCGCACAGGCGGCCATCTGGGACCACATCAAGCGAGCGCGGCGTGAAGGTTTGGCCGTGCTGCTCATCTCGGCGGACCTCGACGAACTCATCGGTCTCTCCGACCGGATCGAAGTCATTCTGCGTGGCCGGTTGGTCGGCGAGTTCGACCCGCAGACGGCCACTCCCCAAGACCTCGGAGCTGCCATGACCGGTGGCAAAGACAGCGCCGGCGAAGGGGGTGCGGCATGAACAACATGGCTGCCGCCGCCTGGAGCCGCAAGATCGGCCAGGCCCTCCTCGCACCGCTGATCGCGCTGCTGGTCGCCATGGTGGTCACCTCGCTGGTGATCATGCTGGCCGGTGCGTCTGTGGGGGACTTCCTCAGCGTCTTGCTGCGCGCGCCCTCCAACCGCAACTGGGTCAACATCGCCAACCAGTCGGTGCTGCTGTTCTTGTCGGCCTTGGCCGCCTCGATCGGGTTCCGGATGAACCTGTTCAACATCGGCGTGGAGGGGCAGTACACCCTGGCGTCGTACGTCGCGGCGTTGGTCGCCGGGCTCGCGATCTTCCCGGGCAAGCTCAACATCCTGGTTGCCATCGTGATCGCGATGGTCGTGGGTGGCATCTGGGCAGGCATCGCGGGGGTGCTGAAGGTGACCCGGGGCGTCTCGGAGGTGATCTCCACGATCATGCTGAACGCGATCGCGATCACCATGGTCGGTTACCTCCTCAACACCTACGGCCAGCAGTACGGCCAGGGTCGGCGGACCAAGCCGCTCTCGGCGGACTCGATGTTCGTCGGTTGGGTTCCGTTCGACGCTCGAGACGGCGCGATCTGGACGCTGGGCCTCTTGGCGGTGCTGGCCGGGGTGGGGATCTCCTTCCTGATCAACCGCACCCGGTTCGGTTTCGACCTGCGGGCCACCGGCATGAACGAGGCCGCGGCCGTCGCCTCCGGCGTCAAGGTCAAGCAGATGGTGGTCATCTCGATGGTCCTCTCCGGCGCCATCGCCGGCCTGATCTGGTTGCCCGCGCTCTTCAACGGCGCCGCCTACTACGGCCCGCCGTTCCAGCGCGGGCTCGGTTTCGCGGGCATCGCCGTGGCCCTGTTGGGCCGCAACCGCCCGATCGGGATCGCTTTCGGCGCGGTCCTGTTCGCCTGGCTCAATGAGCAGGCCAACCCGCTGGGGCTCTTGGTGGGGATCTCCCCCTCGGTGGTCCAGATCACCCAGGGTGTGGTCGTGCTGGCCGTCGTGGTCGCCTATGAAGTGGTCCGCCGTTGGGCGACCGCCCGGGAGCAGAAGGCGCTGCGGGCGACCCTGGACAAGGCAGCAGCCGCCAGTACCGACAACGATGCAAAGGCGGTGGCCTCGTGAGCACGCAGATCTCTGAGGCAGTCAAGGAGTCCTCGGCTGCTCGACTCTCCAACGGGCAGCGGGCGATGCGATATGCGTTGTTGGCCCTTGCCGTCCTGGCGATCGTTTCCGCCGTACGGGTGGCCACCGGAGCAGACGAGATCACCTCGTCGGGCAGCATCCGGGCGGCGCTTACGGCGACCTGCCCGATCCTTCTGGCTGCTCTGGGCGGTCTCTGGGCCGAGCGTGCCGGTGTGGTCAACATCGGTCTGGAAGGTCAGATGCTCCTCGGCACCTGGGGGGCCGCGTACTGCGCCTACCACTTCGGGCCTTACCAAGGGCTCCTGGGCGGCATCGCCTTCGGTGCCCTGGGCGGCCTGTTGCATGCGCTGGCGACGGTGACGTTCGGCGTCGACCACATCGTGTCCGGTGTGGCCCTCAACGTGATCGCGCTGGGGTTGACGACGTTCTTGGCCGAAGCCTTCTTCACCAACCTCAACAGCCAGTACGGCCGCGGCGGCCCCCGGCAGTTGACCGGCCTGCAGAATCCGGACCTGATCACGATCCCGGGAGTCTCCGACGGGCTGGTCAATCTCAACCAGAAGCATTGGTTCCTGATCTCCGACATCGCCGGTGTGCTGGCGGCCCTGACCACGCGGGTCTCGGTGGTCACCATCTTGGTATTCGTCCTGGTTGTGGTGACCGCCCTGGTGCTGTGGCGCACCACGTTCGGCCTCCGACTGCGCTCGTGCGGTGAGAACCCGCAGGCGGCCGAGAGCCTGGGCGTTAACGTGATCCGACACAAGTACGCCGCGGTCGTGGCCTCGGGTGCCTTCGCCGGACTCGGCGGCGCCTACCTCGCGTTGGTCTCTTCCCCCGGATTCGGCGTCAACCAGACCGGTGGCCGTGGCTATATCGGTCTGGCCGCGATGATCTTCGGCAACTGGCGCCCCGGCGGGGTGTTGCTCGGTTCGGGGTTGTTCGGTTACACCGACTCCCTGCGCCTGCGCGACCCCTCGACCGTGCACGCCTTGTTGTTGCTGATCGCGATCGGCCTGGCCGCGTTGGCCTTCGGGCGGTTCAAGTCGGGCAACACCCGAGGTGCGGCGATCATCGGTGCCTTCGCGGCGATCTTCGTGGTGTGGTTCCTGGTCACCGACACGGTGCCTCGGGAATTCACTTCGATGACCCCCTACCTGCTCACGCTGCTGGTGTTGGCGTTCGCGTCCCAGCGACTGCGCATGCCCAAGGCGGACGGCCAGGTCTATCGCAAGGGGTCCGCGGGGTGAGTGCGCCTCCGTGGGAGGAGTTGCAGCACGCCGCGATCGAGGCGATGAGTCATGCCTATGCGCCCTACTCGCGCTACCCGGTCGGTGCTGCGGCTCGAGTCGATGACGGACGTGTGGTCACCGGCTGCAACGTCGAGAACGCCGCCTACGGCGTGGGCCTGTGCGCCGAGTGCGGACTGGTCTCCCAACTGCACCTGACCGGGGGCGGCCGGTTGACCCACTTCGTCTGCGTCGACGGCTCGGGGGAAGTGCTCATGCCCTGCGGACGATGCCGCCAACTGCTCTGGGAGAACGGCGGTGCCGACCTGGAGGTGCTCACCTCCGCCGGCGTACGACGAATGGACGAGGTGTTGCCCGATGCCTTCGGCGCCGACGACCTGGCTTGACCTCAACGCCGCCGAGGTGATCGCCGACCCCTATCGGTTCTTCGCCGAGGAGCGGGCCCGAGGTGGGGTGTTGTGGCACGAGGAGAGCCAGCGCTATCTGGCGTTCTCACACGCCGCAGCCTCGACCGTGCAGCGCACCCGCACGCTAGGCCGGATCTGGCAGGACCGCGAGCCGGCCGACTATCTCGAGCCGTTCAACCTCCTCCATCGCAACCAGATGATGGAGAACGAGCCGCCCGAGCACACTCGGCTGCGGCGTCCGGTGGCGGCCGCCTTCAACCGCGGGCACGTGGAGCGGCTGCGGCCTCGGGTGCGGGCCCTGGCGGCTCACCTGCTCGACGAGGTCGATCCGACCGACTTCGACGTCATCGCTGCGTTCGCCGAGCCCTTGCCGGTGTTGGTGATCGCGGAGTTGCTCGGGGTGCCGGCGGCGTACACCAACTCCTTGAGGGACTGGTCCCAGGCGATCGTTCGGATGTATGAACCATCGCCCTCGGCCATGGTGGTCGACGAGGCCGTGGTCGCCGCCGAGCAGTTCGCGGGCCTGGTCCGAGAGTTGGTCGCCGAGCGGCGCCGACTTCCCCAGGACGACCTGATCAGCGATCTGGCCAACAACGCCGAGGATCTCTCCGACGACGAGGTGGTCGCATCTGTGGTGCTCCTGCTCAATGCCGGGCATGAGGCGTCTGTCAACGTCTTCGGCAACGGGCTGGTGGCGATGCTGAGCCGCGGGATCGGTCCAGGTGCCGACGTCGCGCTCACCGTCGAGGAGATGGTGCGTTTCGACTCGGCCCTCCAACTGTTCGAGCGCACCGCCACGGCCCCGGTCGAGGTCGGCGGCGTGCTGATCGAGACCGGTCAGAAGATCGCGGCGATGATCGGCTCGGCCAACCGGGACCCTGCCGTGTTCGCTGACCCCGACACCTTCGATGTGGCCCGTGATCCCAACCCGCACCTGGCGTTCGGCGTCGGGGTCCACTTCTGCCTGGGCGCCCCGCTGGCGCGCATGGAGTTGTCGGAATCGGTTCGGGCCCTCTTCGATCGATTCCCCAGGCTGGCTCTCGTGGGCCAGCCGCAATCGCGTGGCACTTTCGTGCTGCGCGGATTCCACTCGGTGCGAGTAGGCGAGAGGTGACCCATGGCACGACATGACGCGGTCGAGGTGATCATCACCAAGCGAGACGGCGGCCAACTCAGCGACTCCCAGATCGACTGGGTGATCGATGCTTACACCCGCGGCGAGGTCGCCGAGGAGCAGATGTCGGCCCTGGCGATGGCGATCCTGCTCAACGGCATGGGCATGCGCGAGATCCAGCGTTGGACCGACGCGATGATCGCCTCCGGATCCCGGATGGACTTCGCCGCACTCTCCCGTCCGACCGCCGACAAGCACTCCACTGGTGGGGTGGGGGACAAGATCACGCTGCCGTTGGCCCCACTGGTGGCCGCCTGTGGCGTGGCGGTGCCCCAACTATCAGGGCGCGGCCTCGGGCACACCGGCGGCACGCTGGACAAACTGGAGTCGATCGCAGGGTGGCGGGCCGGGCTGACCACCGAGGAGATGATGGACCAGTTGGAGTCGGTGGGCGCGGTGATCTGCGCTGCCGGTTCCGGGTTGGCTCCGGCGGACAAGAAGCTCTATGCGCTGCGCGATGTCACCGGCACCGTCGAAGCGATCCCGCTGATCGCCTCCTCGATCATGAGCAAGAAGATCGCCGAGGGCACCGGCTCGCTGGTCCTTGACGTCAAGGTGGGCACCGGTGCGTTCATGAAGGACCTCCCCAGAGCCCAGGAACTGGCCCGGACGATGGTCCAGATCGGCTCGGGTGCCGGCGTACACACCGTGGCTCTCTTGACCGACATGAACACCCCCCTGGGACTCACGGCCGGCAATGCACTGGAGGTCCGCGAGTCCGTGGAGGTCTTGGCCGGAGGCGGCCCCGCCGACGTCGTCGAACTCACCGTCGCGTTGGCCGAGGAGATGCTGGCCGGTGCCGGGGTGAGTGCCGACCCGGCCGCAGTGCTCGCCTCGGGCAAGGCTATGGACGCATGGCGAGCGATGATCGCGGCCCAGGGTGGCGACCCGGACGCCGCCTTGCCCACCGCCACGGATTCGATGGAGGTCTACGCCGAGCAGGACGGCGTTCTGACGCGTCTGGACGCCATGGCGGTCGGGATGGCCGCTTGGCGGCTGGGAGCCGGTCGAGCAGCCCCTGGAGCGGCTGTGCAGGCCGGTGCCGGCGTCGAGTGGCACGTGCGTCCGGGTGACGCCGTCAAGGCCGGTCAGTCACTGATGACGCTGCACACCGACGAGCCGGACCGCTTCGAACGAGCGTTGGAATCGTTGGCTGGTGGTTTCGACATCTCACCAGCAGGCACCGCGTTCACCCCGAGCCCACTGATCCTCGACCGGATCAGCTGAGCAGCAGCACCACAGTCTCAGCCACGCACGCCGGCTTGGCCTGGCCCTCGATCTCGATGGTGTAGCGAAGCGTCAATTGCTTGCCCGCAGCAAGGTCGGTGACCTCGCCCATGGTCACGTGCGCGCGCACCCGCGAGCCGACCAGCACCGGGTTGGGGAAGCGCACCTTGTTGACCCCGTAGTTGAGCTTCGCGCCGGGGGTGTCCAGGGCGAAGACCTGGCTGCCCAGCCAGGGGACCAGCGACAGCGTGAGGTAGCCGTGAGCGATGGTGCCGCCGAACGGTCCAGCCGCGGCCCGCTCCACGTCGACGTGGATCCACTGGTGGTCTCCGGTCGCGTCCGCGAACTGGTTGACGCGGTGCTGGTCGATCTGGAGCCAGTCGCTGGTGCCGATCTCGGTGCCGGCGGCCGCCTGGACCGCATCGAAGGTGCTGAAGACGCGCACTGTTACCTCTCCTCTGCTTGGATGCCCTCATGGCAGAACCTATCCCCGCCCCGACCAGGATCCCGGTCCCGGGGGGCAAGGTCATCGATGAGTACGTCGGCAGGGTGAACTCGGCGACATCGGCGGCCAGCGTGGCCCACATGGTGGCGCCGGCCAACTGGACCGAGCCGGCGCAGACCCCGGAGTTCGACGAATACACCCTGGTGCTGCGCGGTGAGGTGCAGGTGGAGGTGTTCGAGCCTGCCTATGTGCGCCATCTGGTCCCGGCGGGGGCCGCGATCATCACCCGCGCCGGAGAGCGGGTGCGTTACTCCACCGGCGACCAGGAGACCGAATACGTGGCGGTGTGCCTGCCCGCCTTCGCCCCCGATCTCGCTCACCGAGAGGACCAGTAGTGAACCTGACCGAGGACCTGATCCGCAGCGTCCCCAAGGCGTTGCTCCACGATCACCTCGACGGGGGGCTTCGCCCCCAGACGATCGTGGAGTTGGCCGCCGAGATCGGGCACCCGCTGCCCGCACCCGACGCCGAGTCCCTGGGTCGCTGGTTCGCTGAATCTGCCGACTCGGGTTCGTTGGTGCGCTATCTGGAGACCTTCGACCACACCGTCGCGGTCATGCAGACCACCGCCGCGCTGACCAGGGTGGCTCGCGAGTGTGTCGAGGACCTCGCCGCCGACGGAGTCGTCTACGCCGAGGTGCGTTATGCCCCCGAACAGCACCTGGTGGGTGGGTTGAGCCTCGACGAGGTCGTCACCGCGGTCCAGCAGGGTTTCGAGGAAGGCATGGCCGCCACCGGGATCGTGGTGCGTCAGATCCTCACGGCGATGCGCCACCAAGCCCGTTCCCGCGAGATCGCCGAACTCAGCGTCACCTGGCGCAACCGCGGGGTGGCCGGCTTCGACATCGCCGGTGCCGAGGCGGGCTATCCGCCTACTCGACACCTGGACGCCTTCGAGTACCTCCAGCGCAACAACGCCCACTTCACCATCCACGCCGGTGAGGCCTTCGGGTTGCCGTCGATCTGGCAGGCCATCCAGTGGTGTGGTGCGGATCGTCTCGGTCACGGGGTGCGCATCATCGACGACATCGAGATCGGCGACGACGGGTCGGTGACCCTGGGGCCGCTGGCCGCCTATGTTCGCGACAAGCGGATCCCCTTGGAGATGTGCCCCCACAGCAACCTGCAGACCGGCGCCGCGGAGTCCTTGGCCCAACACCCGATCGGCCTGCTCACCAAACTGCGCTTCCGAGTCACCGTCAACACCGACAACCGGTTGATGAGCCACACCTCGATGACCCGCGAGATGCATGCGCTGTGCGAAACGTTCGGCTACGGCATCAACGAGTTGGAGTGGTTCACCATCAACGCGATGAAGTCGGCCTTCCTCCCCTTCGACGAGCGGTTGGTGATCATCAACAGCGTGATCAAGCCGGCGTACGCCGCGCTCAGGGGTTCAGCAGTCGGCGTACCCGAGGAATGACCTCGGTGCCGTAGAGCCTGATCGACTCCAGGCGCTGCTCGTGGGGCAGGCTGCCGACGGAGTACTTCAACTGGAAGCGCGAGAGCCCCAAGGTCTGGCACGCCCAGGCGATCTTGGTGGCAACGGTGTCGGGGGAGCCGACGAAGAGCGCCCCCTCGGGCCCGGCAGCGTCGTCGAACGCCGCCTGGGTGTAGGGGCCCCATCCGCGCTCCCGGCCGATCCGGCTGAAGACCTCGGCCTGGTGGGGATACATCTGCTCGCGGGCCTCGGCGTCGGTGGCGGCGATGTGTCCGGGTGAGTGCATCCCGATGGGGAGTTCGGGGTGGCCGTACTCGGCCAGAGCGCGGCGATAGAGATCGGCGAACTGGACGAAACCGCGCGGTGATCCACCGATCACGGCCAGCACCAAGGGCATGGCGTAGTGGGCCGCCCGAACCACCGACTGCGGGGTGCCGCCCACGGCGATCCAGGCCGGGATCCGACCGCGGGCGGTCGTGGGGAAGGCGCGCTGGCCGGTCAGCGCGGACCGGACGGTGCCTTCCCAGGTGATCGGCTCCTCCCGCTGGAGGTGGGTGAAGAGGTCGAGTTTCTCGGCGAAGAGGCGCTCGTAATCGCCGAGGTCGTAGCCGAAGAGCGGGAAGGATTCGATGAAGGAGCCTCGGCCGAGTTGGACCTCGGCCCTGCCGCCGGAGATTGCGTCCAAGGTGGCGAAGCGCTCGTAGACTCTGACCGGGTCGTCGGAACTGAGCACCGTCACCCCGGTGCCCAACCGGATCCGCTCGGTCCGGGCAGCGATGGCGGCCAACACCACGTCGGGCTCGGAGATCGCGTAGTCGACGCGGTGGTGTTCGCCCAGACCGATGTAGTCCACCCCGAGCCGGTCGGCCAGCGCGGCCTCCTCGATCACCTCTCGGATCACCTCGGCGTGCCGTGCCGGGTCGCTCCCGGGGACGTCCCCGAAGGTGTCGAGGCCGAGCGTGGGTCGCTCCCGGGTGCCCAGTTCGTCGTACGCCATGGAGGCGAACCTACCTGGGCAGGATCGCCAGCCACGGTCGCGTCCACGGGCCGACGCTGATCTCGTCCCGGGTGAACTCCGCCTGCTCGATGACGTCGAAGCCACCGTGCGCGGGGTTGTAGGCGACCAGTCGTCGGTCCTCGGCCCCGACCGCCAGCACGATGTGCTGCATCCAGCGATGATCACCGACGTAGAGCGGGACCGGTTCCCCGCCGGACACAGTCGCCGTGATCGCCTCGAAGACCGGGGTCGGGTCGGCCGGATCGACCACCACGTTGCGATAGCGCACGCCAGGTCGGGCGAAGCCCTCATCGCTGTGCAGCAGTCGGATCATGGCCGCGGGTCTGGTCCCGCCGATCTGCGGCCAGGGCAACTGCCGTCGGCCGGAGCGGTCGCGGCCGGCATTGGTGGTGCGCAGGACGCCCAACGTGGCCTGCGCAAACACCCCTTGCGGATCGGGGGCGCTGAGCATCAGTTCCGCGTAGCCCGGGTGACGCAGCATCTTCATCGCCACCAGGCTGGCGGACCCACAGGTGTTGTTGTCAGGTTGGATCAGCCCGGCCAGCACCCGAGGGTCCCAGGAGGCAGAGACCGGTGCGGGATGTGGCGAGGGGGTGCGGTCCTGCCAGCGCCGGACCCCGGCGCGGGCGCGATCGACAACCGCCCGGTGTGCCCGCCACAGCGGATTCACAACGTCGCAGCCAATCTGGCCAGGGCCTTTTCGGCCTCCGCGGCGGTCATGGGCACACACCCTTTGGCGACTGCCCTCTCCAATGTCGCGTGCTGTTGTCTCATCAGCCGCAGTCCCCGGGTGACCAGGATCCAGGGGGGCTTGCGGTGCTCGGCGAGATCACGGGTGAGTCGGCGTACGAAGGTGACCAGGCGGTGCTGCTTGATGCAGATCGCGCTGGCCAACAGACCCGCGTTGCGCAGGTCTGCGACAAGCTCCTGGGCGAAGATCCCCTCCGCCACGACGTACGCCGCCCCACCGAGGTCCAGGATGTGGTGGCCGACCCGTGAGGAGGTGCTGATGTCGTAGTCGGGCACCTCGGCGACTCCGGAGCGACACAAACGGTTTAAGCATGCCAGCGCGGCGGTGTGGTCCCACGAGCGCGGGTCGTCCCAGTCCACCAGGCCCGATGCCTGCCTCGGCAGGGTCGGGTTGTCGGCGTCGAGGTAGAAGTCGTCCAGCCGCAGCACCGGCCAGTCGAGCCGCTGGGCCAGGCGCGACTTGCCGGTGCCGGAAGGTCCGGCCAGAACGATCACCTGGGCGCTCACGGGCCGGATTGTTTCATGCCCTGCGCCGTCACCGAGCGCGCTCAGATCCCCATCGGGTGCCAGACCGTCTTGATCTCCAAGAAGGCGGTCATGCGGTCCAGGGCGGGCGTGGCCAGGAGATCTTCGGTCGGGTCGGGTCGGCGGACTCGTTTGAGGCTGTCGGCCGCGCCCTCTTCCAGGGTGCGAGCCAGATCCGGGTCGGTCACACCGGTCAGGTCGAGACCGTGGACGTCGAGATGGCTGGCCAGCCAGGGCCCGATCTCTGCTTGCGGCCCGGTCAGGATGTTGACCACACCGGCCGGGACGTCGGAGGTCGCCAAGACCTCGGCCAACGTGATCGAGGTCAGGGGATAGGCCTCGCTGGCCACGACCACGCAGGTGTTGCCGGTGGTGATCACCGGCGCCAGCACGCTGACCAGCCCGAACAGCGGGCCTTGAGGGGCCATCACCGCGATGACGCCGCTGGGTTCGGGGGTGGAGTGGTTGAAGAAGGGCCCGGCCACGTCGTTGGCGCCCCCGGTGACCTGGGCGATCTTGTCCGCCCAGCCGGCGTACCAGACCAGGCGGTCGATGGCGGCGTCGACGTATTGCCTGGCCTTGGCGGCGGTGACCCCTTCGGCGGCGATGATCTCGGCCTCGAACTGAGCCCGGCGACCCTCGAGCACTTCGGCGACGCGGTAGATGATCTGGCCCCGGTTGTAGGCGGTCCGCGCCGACCACGAAGGGAAGGCGGAACGCGCCGCGCTTACCGCGTCACGGGCGTCCTTGCGCGAAGCGTGGGAGGCATTGGCCAGGAACCCGCCCTTGGCGTCGAGCACCTCGAAGGTCCGACCCGACTCCGAGCGCGGGAACTGGCCGTTGATGTAGAGCTTGTAAGTCTTGCGGACGTCCGCGCGGGCCATGTCTAGTTGCCTCCCTTGGCGAGGTAGCCGGCCAAGCCGTGACGACCACCTTCGCGCCCGTGACCGGACTCCTTGTAGCCGCCGAACGGCGAGGCCGGGTCGAAGCGGTTGAACGTGTTGGACCACACCACCCCGGCTCTCAACTGCGAGGCCATCCACAGGGTTCGAGATCCCTTGTCGCTCCAGATGCCGGACGAGAGGCCGAAGGGGGTGTTGTTGGCCTTCTCGACGGCCTCCTTGGGGGTGCGGAAGGTCAGCACCGACAGGACCGGGCCGAACACCTCCTCACGAGCCAGGCGGTGCGCCTGCGTTACCCCGGTGAAGATGGTGGGGGCGAACCAGAAGCCGGTCCCAGGCAGGTCGCAGGCAGGCGACCAGCGTTGCGCTCCGGTCGCGTCGCCGTCGTCGGCCAACTCGGTGATCTTGGCCAGCTGTTCAGCGGAGTTGATCGCACCGACGTCGGTGTTCTTGTCGAGCGGGTCGCCCACGCGCAGAGTGCCCATGCGGCGCTTCAGCCGCTCGAGTACGTCGTCGGCCACCGATTCCTGCACAAGAAGACGCGAACCGGCGCAGCACACGTGGCCCTGGTTGAAGAAGATCCCGTCGACGATGCCCTCGATGGCCTGATCGATGGGAGCGTCGTCGAAGACGATGTTGGCGGCCTTGCCGCCGAGTTCGAGCGTGACCGACTTGCGGGTGCCCGCCACCACCTTGGCGATCTGCTTGCCCACAGAGGTCGACCCGGTGAAGGCGACCTTGTCGACATCGGGATGGGCGACGAGGGCTCGGCCGGTCTCGCCGGCGCCGGTGACGATGTTGACCACGCCGGGAGGCAGGTCGGCCTGCTGGCAGATCTCGGCGAAAAGCAGGGCCGTGAGCGGGGTGGTCTCGGCCGGCTTGAGAACCACGGTGTTGCCGCAAGCCAGGGCCGGTGCGATCTTCCAGGCCAGCATCAGGAACGGGAAGTTCCAGGGGATCACCTGAGCCGCGACGCCCAGCGGTTTGTCGCCGTAGCCGGAGAACTCCAGCTTGTCGGCCCAGCCGGCGTAGTAGAAGAAGTGGGCGGCCGCGACCGGGATGTCGATGTCGCGCGACTCGCGGATCGGCTTGCCGTTGTTGAGGGTCTCCAGCACAGCGAGTTCGCGCGAACGCTCGGAGATGATGCGGGCCAGTCGGAAGAGGTACTTGGCCCGCTCCTTGCCCGGCATGGGCCCCCACACTTTGTGGTAGGCGCGACGGGCCGCGGCCACCGCCCGATCGACGTCGGCCTCGCTGGCCTCGGCCACCTCGGCCAGGATCTCCTCGGTGGCCGGGTTGATCGTCTTGAAACTGGTGCCAGTGCCGTCGACGAACTCCCCGTTGATGAAAAGGGAGTACGTCGATTTCACATCCACGATGGCGGTGGATTCGGGTGCCGGTGCGTAGTCGAAGGTGCCCATGGAGTCGTCCCCTAGTCCAACGTCACGTAGTCGTGGCCCCAGTAGTGGCCGGTCTTCATCTTGGAACGCTGCATCAGCAGATCGTTGAGCAGCGTGCTGGCCCCGAACCGGAACCAGTCGGGATCGAGCCAGTCGGGCCCGCCGACCTCGTTGACCATCACCAAGAACTTGATGGCTTCCTTGGCGGTGCGGATGCCGCCTGCGGGTTTGACCCCGATCTGGGTGCCGGTCAGGGCCCGGAAGTCGCGCACGGCCTCCATCATCACCAACGTGACCGGAAGGGTCGCCGCGGGCTGGATCTTGCCGGTGGAGGTCTTGATGAAGTCCGCCCCGGCCAGCATCGCCAGCCAACTTGCTCGGCGGACGTTGTCGTAGGTCTGCAGTTCGCCGGTCTCGAAGATCACCTTGAGGTGCGCTGGTTCGTCCTCGCTGCGTGCGCACGCCGCCTTGATGGCCACGATCTCCTCATAGACCTCCAGGTAACGGCCGGAGAGGAAAGCGCCCCGATCGATGACCATGTCGATCTCGTGGGCACCGGCTTCGACGGCGTCCTGGGTATCGGCGAGTTTGATGTCGAGGGCCGCGCGCCCGCTCGGGAATGCCGTGGCCACCGCAGCCACATGCACCCCGGAACTGCCGAGGGCCTCGACGGCGGCAGGGACCATGTCGGGGTAGACGCAGACCGCGGCCGTGGCCGGGCAGGACGGGTCCATCGGGTCGGGCCGCATCGCTTTGGCGCACAGCGCCCGCACCTTGCCGGGCGTGTCCATGCCTTCCAACGTGGTCAGGTCGACCATGCGGATGGCCAGGTCGAGGGCCGCGGTCTTGGCCGTGGTCTTGATCGAGCGGGTCCCGAGCATCGCCGCACGGGCGTCGGCACCCACCTGGTCGACCCCCGGAAGACCGTGCAGGAAGCGGCGCAGAGCGGACTCGGACGCGGTCACGTCGGTCAGGTCGGCAGATGTCAGGGTTGCCACTTGGCGAGTCTAGGAAGGATGTGGCCATCGGTCGAACCGTAGGCTGCCCTCGTGTCCTCTGATCGCGTGGTTTTTCCGCCCTCCACAGGCTCGTTGCTGGGTTGGTTCTCGGTGGTGGGGTTGGCGGTCGCAGCGGCGGTGTTGCTCGCCGATGACCGATCGCGGGTGACCTGGCTGATCGTCGTCGCGATGGTCGCACTCGGCGTACTCGTGCATGCGTATCTGATCCGGCCACGCCTATGTGTGACCAATGGGCGGCTCGAACTGGTCAACCCGTGGACCGTCACCCGGATCCCGTTGGCTCGCATTGGCCTGGTCCTCGTGCACGCCGTCACCTACGTCTACGTGGGTGAGGACCGCTACGTAGGGGTGGCTGTTGGGCGTACGACGCGCGACCTGGCCCTGCCCGAGGGACTGCGTGGGTCCCGGTCGATGCTGCTCCCACGGGCCTTCAACAACGGCGAGCCGAAGACCCGGGACAAGGAAGCCGAGTCCACCGAGCGCCAGCTCAGCGAATTGGCGCGCAGCGCCTCCCCAGAGGGCCTCGACTGGCCGGTGACGCGCACGGTGTCGTGGCCCAGGTTGGCCGCACTCGGTGTGGTGGTCGCAGTGTGGCTGATCGTTTGGGCGTTGGGCTGAGCCTGGTTTGGGCCCGGCTACAGACCGGCGGCGGTGGCCAGGTCGGTGCGGATGGCCGCCAACTGTGCTGCCGCACGCGCTCGGGCATCGGGGACGTCGTCGGAGCCGTTGGTGGGCACCACCGCTTCCAGGTAGCACTTGATCTTGGGTTCGGTGCCCGAAGGTCGCACGATCACCCGGGCGCCCTGGTCGAGACGGAATCTCAGTCCGTCGGTCGGCGGCAGCGCCTCGGAACCCTCCGACAGGTCCACGACCTCGAGCACCGCGAGCCCACCCAACTGCTCTGGGGGAGCCTGACGCAGGCGCTCCATCGTGGCCGGGATCAGTGACAAGTCGCTGACCCGGACGCTGAGTTGGTCGGTCGCGTGCACGCCGTAGGCCGCAGCGATCTCGTCGAGACGATCACGCACCGTGCGCCCCTGAGCCTTCAACCCGGCAGCCAGTTCACAGACCAGCAGCAGTGCCGAGACGCCGTCCTTGTCGCGCACCTGGCCCGGGTCGACGCAGTACCCGAGAGCCTCCTCGTAGCCGAAGATCAGCCCCTCGACCCGACCGATCCACTTGAAGCCGGTCAGGGTCTCCTCGTGGGGCTGTCCGTGAGCAGCAGCCATCGTGCCCAGCAGGCTCGAGGACACGATGGAATTGGCATAGACCCCGGCTCGCCCCTGACGAAGCAGGTGATCGCCCAGGAGAGCGCCGACCTCGTCGCCGCGCAGCATCTGCCATCCCTGCGGGCCCGGAGCCGCCACCGCGCACCGATCGGCATCTGGGTCGTTGGCGACCACCAGATCGGCGCCGACCTGTTCGGCCAGTGCCATCGCCAGATCCATGGCTCCTGGCTCCTCGGGGTTGGGGAAGGAGACCGTCGGGAACTCGGGGTCGGGTTGCTCCTGCTGGCTGACGACGTGCGGTGCGCTGAACCCGGCCCGTTGGAGGACGTCGACCACGGTGGTGCCACCGACACCATGCAGCGGGGTGTAGACCAGGGAGAGGTCGCGCGGTCCAGGTCCGATGATGCCGGCCACCGCATCCTCGTAGGCGGCAACGATGTCGTCGCCGAGGACCTCTCCCGAGCCTCCGCGGGGGAGTGTCCCGATGTCGCCGACGGCGGCGATGCGTTGGGCGATCTCGCTGTCGGCCGGAGGCACGATCTGGCTGCCGTCACCGAGGTAGACCTTGTAGCCGTTGTCCTGCGGCGGATTGTGGCTGGCGGTGACCATGACCCCGGCGACGCAGCCGAGGTGACGGATCGCGAAGGCCAGCAGCGGGGTGGGAAGGGGACGCGGCAGCAGGAGTGCCCGTAATCCGGCCCCGGTCATGATCTCGGCGGTGTCGGTGGCGAAGACGTCGGAGTTGTGGCGGGCGTCGTACCCGATCACGACGGAGTCGGCTGCGGTGGCGCCGTTGTCGAGAAGGTACGCCGCCAATCCGGCCGCCGCGCGAGTGACCACCACACGGTTCATCCGGTTGGGGCCGGCACCGAGCGCACCCCGCAGCCCCGCGGTGCCGAACTCCAGCGTCCCGTCGAAGCGATCGGCCAAGTCGGCCGACTCACCCTGCTCGATCAGCGCGGCGAGTTCTGCGCGCGTCTGAGGGTCGGGGTCATGGGCCAGCCAGGCACGCGCACGGTCGAGAAGTTCGCTCATGAGGCGAGATTATCGACCGCTGGCGGGTTGGCTAGGCCAGGACTGCAATCGCGGCGTCGTAGTCGGGTTCCTGAGCGATCTCGGGGACCAACTGAGAATGCACCACGGTGCCGGCTTCGTCGACCACGATGACCGCGCGGGCCAGCAGGCCCTTCATCTTCGATCCGGTCAGCGTCACCCCGTAGGCCGAGCCGAAGTCGCTGCGGAAGGCCGAGGCCGAGGTGACGTTGTCGATGCCCTCCGCGCCGCAGAAGCGAGCCATCGCGTAGGGAAGATCGTTGGACACGCAGATCACCCGGGTGTTGTCGAGCCCGGCGGCCAGTTCGTTGAACTTGCGCACACTGGCCGCGCATACCCCCGTGTCGATGCTGGGAAAGATGTTGAGCACTGTGCGGGTGCCGGAGAAACTCGTGCGCATATCGGCCAGGTCAAGGCCGGTCAGAGTGACCAGGGGAGCGGCCGAGCCGACCTGAGGGAGGTCGCCGGAGGTCTCGACGGGGTTGCCCCCGAGTGCAGTGGTAGCCATGGGCATTTTCTACACGATCGCCTCAACCGAGGCAGAACTCGTTGCCCTCGGGATCCTGCAGGGTGACGAAGTAGCGCTCGTAGGCAGGCTCGTCGGTGACGCTCACGATCCGAGCGCCCGCCTCCACAAGGTCCTCGGCCCACGCGCTGTTGGTGCGCTTTCGTTCCTCGTAGGGGCGGTCGCGTTCCACGGCGTACAGGTCGAGGTGCAGTCGGTTCTTGATCGTCTTGTCCTCGGGAACCACCTGGAACCAGATCCGAGGGCCGCGACCCGTGGGGTCGATCAGCCGGTCGGCTCCGCCGCTCTCCTCATCGAGGTTCAACTCCTCGGCGGGGACACCTACCGAGAGGTACCACTGGTTCCACGTCTCGAAGCCGTCGGGGGCCGGTTGGACGACGTAGCCCAGCGCCGGTGCCCAGAAGGTGACCAACCGGCCCGGGTCGCGACAGTCGATAGTCAACTGCCAGCGGAATGCCTGGTGAGGCGCGGTCACCGCGGCCCTCCACGCGGGCCGAACACCGGTGCGGCCTTGGCGAAGACCGCCTTCTGGGTCGCCTTGGTGTTGGCCGCGAACAGCAGTCGGAGTTGTTCGATCCGCTCGCGGGCGAAGACCCGCCGCGGTGAGGAGTGCCAGGTGTCGTTGAACAGCCGCTTGGCCGCGGCCAGGGCGTCGGGGGACTTCGAGGACAACTCGGCCGCGAGAAGGTGCGCAGCCGCCACGGGGTCGGGGTCGAGGTCGGTGACCAGGCCGAGGTCGTAGGCCTCTTTGCCGCTGAGCATGCGTGCTGTCATGGTCAGCAGCTTCGCCCTGTCGAT
The DNA here is from genome assembly GCA_937868075.1 of uncultured Marmoricola sp. Lineage (GTDB taxonomy): Bacteria > Actinomycetota > Actinomycetes > Propionibacteriales > Nocardioidaceae > Marmoricola. The sequence goes on from CALMLL010000067.1 coordinate 25,539, forward strand.
GCCGATGAGTTCGGCCAGGGAGGCGATCCCCGACATGTCCGGGATGATCCCCCACTTGCCCTCCAACACCGACCAGGTCGAGTCGGGGGTGGCGATGCGGAAGTCCGCACCCAAGGCGATCTGCAGACCACCACCGAGGCAGTGACCGTGGACGGCGGCGATCACCGGAACCGGAAGTCGGCGCCAGGCCCAACACGCCTCCTGGAAGGTGTTGGTGCCACGCCACGGTCGGGGCGCGAAACTCCGGGCAATGGCACCGGGTTGCTTCATCACGTGGGCGAAGTCCAGGCCGGCACAGAAGGAGTCACCGTCACCGCTGAGCACCACCGCGCGCAACCCACGATCGCGGCGCATTTCCTGGGCGGTGGCGACCAGTTCGTCGAGGGTCTGCAGCCGCAGTGCGTTGAGCTTCTCGGGTCGGGTCAGCCGCACGTGCGCGATCGAATCGGTGATGGTGTGCTCGACGTACTTAGTCATGGACCGAGCCTAAGCCGGGGCGCTTCGCCCTGGATCAGTGGCCGGGGACGATCCGGACTAGATCTGGGGGATCAGGCTGCTCAACAGGCCGCCCATGCGGCTGGCCGCCACCCGACCGGCCTCGAGCACTTCCTCGTGGTTGAGCGGCTCTCCGCTGATCCCGGCGGCCAGGTTGGTCACCAGGCTGATCCCGAGCACCTCGAGTCCGGCCTCGCGAGCCGCGATCGCCTCCAGCGTGGTACTCATCCCGACGAGGTCGCCGCCGATGGCGCGGACCATGCCGATCTCAGCCGGGGTCTCGTAGTGCGGGCCCGGCAACTGCACGTAGACGCCTTCGTCGAGACTCGGGTCGATCTCACGACAGGCCGCCCGCAAGCGAGGGGAGTAGAGGTCGGTGAGGTCTACGAAGTTCGCACCCTCGATCGGGGAGGTGGCGGTGAGGTTGATGTGGTCCTTGATCAGCACCGCCGTGCCGGGTGCCCATGCTGTGTTGAGCCCGCCGCAGCCGTTGGTCAACACGATCGCTCGGGCTCCGGCGGCCGCTGAGGTGCGTACGCCGTGTACGACGGCGCGCACGCCCAACCCTTCGTAGAAGTGGGTGCGCCCGAGGAAGACGAGGAGGTTCTTGTCGCCGGAGCGGATCGAGCGGATCTTGCCGGCGTGCCCCTCGACCGCGGGCGGTGCGAAGCCGGGGAGATCGGTGGACAGGAGTTCCGCGTTGGCCTCGCCCAGAGCGTCCACCGCAGGCAGCCACCCACTGCCCAGCACCAGCGCGACGTCGTGACTCTCGACCCCAGTGCGCTCGCGCAACACATGGGCGGCCTCGGCGGCCGCGGCCTGGTAGGTCGTCATGGAGGGAGCCTAGAGGTAAGAACGCCTATTGGTTGGAACGGCACTCGCGGCGGCGCAGGGCACGCACATAGTCGGCCGGCGCATCACCGGCTTCGGCGGCCTCGGCCAGCACGCCGAGGTAACTGGCCGAGGGGAGCCCGCCCTCCCAAGCGTCCAGGACGTAGACCCAGGCGACCACTTCACCGCTGAGCAACTCCACTCGTACCCGGGTCTTGCGGTAGAGCCCCAGGTCGGCGGCCTCCCACTGGTCCAGTGACGCGGCATCGTCATCGGTGATGTCGTAGACGGCGACGAAGACCTGCTCGAACGGGTCCTCCACGATGGTGACCATCGCTCCGTCCCAGCCGATGTCCTCCCCGGCGAAGGTCAACCGCCAGCCCTGAAGCCAGCCGGTACCACGCAGCGGGCTGTGCGGGCAGCGCTGGCGCATGCGCGAGGGATCGAGGTTGGTCCCGTAGGCCGCGTAGAGCGTCACAGGAGCAGGCTAGTGTGCCGCTGTGGCGCATGTGGTGATCATCGGCGGCGGTCCGGGTGGCTATGAGTCTGCGTTGGTGGCGGCTCAGTTGGGCGCCCAGGTCACGATCGTCGATTCCGACGGAATCGGCGGGTCGGCGGTTCTGACCGACTGCGTGCCCAGCAAGTCCCTGATCGCCACCGCCGAACTCATGGCCGAACTGTCGGGAGCTCGCGAGTTGGGGTTGGTCTTCGAGGACCACCAGGGCGACGCCGCGGACCACGTCTACGTCGACCTGGCCCAGATCAACGCCCGGGTCAAACGGTTGGCCGCCGACCAGTCCGCCGACATCCAACGCACCCTCGACGCCGCCGGCGTGCGGGTCCTGCGCGGTCGCGGACGGTTGGCGGGGGCTGAGACCGTCATCGCCGACCTCGCCGACGGCACCAGCGAGACCTTGGCCGCCGACGCGGTGCTGGTCGCCACCGGGGCCGCGCCGCGCACCATGCCGACCGCCGAACCCGACGGCGAGCGGATCCTGACCTGGGAGCAGGTCTACGACCTCGAGGAACGTCCATCCCGGTTGATCGTGGTCGGCTCGGGTGTGACCGGAGCCGAGTTCGCCTCGGCGTACCTCCACCTGGGGGTGGAGGTCGTCTTGGTCTCTTCCCGCGAGCGCGTGCTGCCGGGGGAGGACGTCGACGCCGCCGAAGTCCTCGAGGAGGTGTTGCGCCGCGGCGGCATGAGCGTCATGGACCGCTCCCGCATGGAGTCGGTCCAACGCGTCGCGGACGGAGTGGTCGTGACCCTCACCGACGGGCGCACGGTGACCGGCAGCCATTGTCTGCTCGCGGTCGGGTCGGTGCCCAACACCCGCGGGATCGGGTTGGAGGAGGCCGGGGTCCGACTCGACGCCGGCGGATTCGTGCAGGTCGACCGCGTCTCGCGGACGTCCGCGCGTGGCGTGTACGCCGCCGGTGACTGCACCGGAGTCAACATGCTGGCCTCGGTTGCCGCGATGCAGGGTCGCATCGCCATGTGGCACTTCCTCGGCGATGCGGTGGCCCCCCTGGATCTGCGCAAGGTCTCCGCCAACGTGTTCACCACACCCGAGATCGCGACGGTCGGGTGGTCCGCGCGGGCTCTGGCCGAGGCCGAGATGGCTGTGGAGACGGTGCTGCTGCCGTTGGCCGGCAATGCTCGGGCCAAGATGCAGGGTGTCCGAGACGGCTTCGTCAAACTGTTCGCCAGGCCCGGCACCGGCATCATCGTGGGTGGAGTGGTGGTCGCCCCTCGGGCGTCTGAGCTGATCCACCCGATCTCGATCGCGGTCGCCCAGTCGCTGACCGTTGATGACCTGGCCCAAGCGTTCACGGTCTATCCGTCGTTGAGCGGTTCGATCGCAGAGGCTGCCCGACGCCTGCACCAGCGGCCGCAGTAGCCCCGGTCGGGACTCCGGCAATTACGCGGTTGTAGTTCTTCGCGACCCCTAGGTCCGGGCTCATCGACGATTTACTCTCGTCACATTCGTCACACTTTGGGGGACCAGCCATGGCTCGAATTCGCGGTCTGCGAGCGCGCATCGCGGCGCGTGGAGCCTTGGCCCGCGCGGCGGCCACGTTCGCGGTGATCCTGGCCACGGCCGGCATGTGCTCGGCGTCCGTAACGGTCGACCAGGTGTACAAGATCCCGGCTTCGGGCACGTTCACCGTCATCGGTCACGGCTTCGGGCACGGCCACGGCATGGGCCAGTACGGCGCCGAGGGCGCCGCCCGCGCCGGCTTGGGGTACGCCGACATCCTCGCCTTCTACTACCCCGGAACCGCGATGGGTTCGGTCGGCGGAACGATCCGGGTCCTCATCACCGCCGACACGACCGACGATGTCGTCGTACTCGACAGCCCCGGGTTGCGGGTCAAGAACCTCGCTACCGGCACGACCTACGCGCTGACGAAGGCGGGTGCCTCGCGGTGGCGGATCAAGGTGGTGTCGGGCCAGCCGCGGGTTTACTACCGCACCAGCACCGGATGGCACCGCTACTGGCGGGCCACGATCAGCGGCGACGGCGAGTTCTCCGACACCGACGGTCGGCTGACCCTGGTCACCCCCAGCGGGCAGCGCACCTACCGAGGTGCCCTGCGGTCCGCGGCGCCGAGCAAAGGCTCGACGGCGCGCGACACGGTCAACGTGGTCAGCGTCGAGAACTACGTCAAGGGTGTGGTCCCCGCCGAGATGCCGGCCTCGTGGAGTCCCCAGGCGTTACGCGCGCAGGCCGTGGCAGCGCGGACCTACGGCATGTGGTCGCGGCAGTCGCGCATCGACCGGTCGTGGCAGATCTGCGACACCACCGCGTGCCAGGTCTATCGCGGATACGACGGGGAGGCGACCTCCACCAATCAGGCCGTCGACGCCACGGCCGGGGCCATCTTGACGTACAACGGCGTGCCCGCCTTCACCCAGTTCTCGGCCAGTTCCGGCGGCTACACCTCGGCCGGATCGGTTCCATATCTCCCGCACCAGCCCGACCCGTACGACGACTGGAGCGGAAACCGCGTGCATTCGTGGTCGATCGACGTGAAGGCCTCGGTGGCCCAGAAGAAGTACCCCTCGATCGGGACTCTCACCGCGATCAAGGTGACCCGGCGCGAGGGCGACGGTGATTGGGGCGGGCGGGTTCTCGACCTCACCCTGGTCGGCACCCAGGGCACCAAGACGCTGACCGGAGCCCAGTTCCGCTCCCTCTACGGCCTGCGCTCGAACTGGTTCGCGATCACGTAGCCGCAGGGGTCAGCACAACCACCAGGTCGCCGCCCTCGACAGGGGAGGTCCCGGTGAAGGCGACCCGCTCCACCGTTCCGGCGATGGGCGCGGTGATCGCGGCCTCCATCTTCATCGCCTCGATCGTGGCCACGACAGCGCCCTTGTCCACCTCCTCGCCTTCGCTGACCTGCAAGGTGACCGATCCGTCGAACGGTGCGGCCACGTGGCCGGGGCGAGTGAGGTCGGCCTTCTCCATGGCCGGGGCGGTCGCGGACACCGACTGGTCTCGCACCGAGACCGGCCTCAGTTGGCCGTTGAGGGTGCACATCACGGTGCGATAGCCGCGCTCGTCGGCGGCCGAGATGGACTGCAGCCCGACGGTGAGGGACACCCCTTCGCCGATGATCACTTCGTGTTCCTCGCCGGGGTTGAGCCCGTAGAGGTAGTCCAATGTCGGCAGCACCGACACGTCGCCGTAACTGGCCCGCGCCTCTTTGAAGGCCCGCGTCGGTCCGGGGAACAGCAGTTCATTGAGGGTGTCGCGAGGGTTGCCGGCCAACGCCTCAGCCTGCTCGGCGGTGAGCGAGGCGGCCGGCGGACTCCAGGTTCGACCGGCCAGCGCCTTGGTGCGGAACGGCTCGGGCCAGCCGCCCGAAGGGTCGCCGAGTTCGCCGTGGAGGAACCCGATCACCGAAGCGGGGATGTCGAATCGGGCCGGGTCCTGCTCGAAGTCCTCGGCGCTGGCCCCCACACCCACCAGAGCCAGCGCGAGATCCCCGACCACCTTGGACGAGGGGGTGACTTTGACGATGTTGCCGAGGATGCGGTTGGCGGCGGCGTACATGTCCTCGATCTGTTCGAACTTCTCACCCAGCCCCAAGGCGATCGCCTGTTGGCGGAGGTTGGATAACTGCCCACCGGGGATCTCGTGGGTGTAGACGCGGCCCGTGGGTGAGGCCAGCCCGGACTCGAAGGGCGCGTAGACGCGACGGGTGGCTTCCCAATAGGGCTCCAGCGCGCACACGCTGTCCAGCGACAGACCGGTCTCACGCTCGCCATGCTCTGTTGCCGCCACCAGGGCCGACAGGGCCGGTTGCGAGGTGGTGCCGGCCATCGATGCACACGCCGCGTCGACAGCGTCCACGCCGGCATCGATAGCGGCCAGCAGTGTGGCCAACTGACCACCCGGAGTGTCGTGGGTGTGCAGGTGCACGGGCAGATCGAACTCGGCACGCAGGGCGGTGACCAGAGTGCGCGCCGCCGGAACCCGAAGGAGGCCGGCCATGTCCTTGATCGCGATGACGTGGGCGCCAGCCTCCACGATCTTCTCGGCCAGGCGGAGGTAGTAGTCGAGGGTGTAGATGCGTTCGTCGGGGTTGGCCAGGTCGGCGGTGTAACACAGCGCCACCTCGGCGATGGAGGTGCCCGTGTCCCGGACCGCGGCGATCGCCGGTCGCATCTGCTCGACATCGTTGAGGGCATCGAAGATCCGGAAGATGTCGATCCCGGTGGCGGCCGCCTCATGGACGAAGGCGTCGGTCACGGCCGTGGGGTAGGGGGTGTAGCCCACCGTGTTGCGTCCGCGCAGCAGCATCTGCAGACACAGGTTGGGCACGGCCTTGCGAAGGGCAGCCAGGCGCTCCCACGGATCTTCGGCGAGGAAGCGCAGGGCCACGTCGTACGTCGCCCCACCCCAAGCCTCCAGACTCAACAACTGTGGCGTCAGCCGGGAGACGTGACCGGCCACGTCGAGGAGGTCCTTGGTGCGGACCCGGGTCGCCAACAGGGACTGGTGGGCATCGCGGAAGGTCGTGTCGGTGACGGCCACCTGCGCCTGTGCGCGCAGCCGGCGTGCGAACTCCTCTGGGCCGACCTCCAGCAGCAACTGCCGACTTCCCGGGGGCACCGGGGTGTTCTTGGGCAGCCTGGGCAGTTTGCTCACCGCAGCGACCGACACGGGCGCTTTGCCATGCGGCTGGTTGACGGTGACCTCGGCCAACCAGTTGAGCAGTTTGGTGCCGCGATCCGCACTCGGACGGGCGTCGAGAAGGTGTGGGTGGTTCTCGATGAAACTGGTGTTGAGGCGACCCGCTACGAAGTCGGGATCCTGCATGACCGCTTCGAGGAAGGCGATGTTGGTGGCCACCCCGCGGATGGTGAACTCGGCGAGTGCCCGCCGCGCTTTCTGCACCGCCTTCTCAAAGGTGAGGCCGCGACAGGTCAACTTGGCCAGCATCGAGTCGAAGTGGGCGTTGACCTCGGCGCCGGTGTACGTCGTACCGCCGTCGAGACGGACGCCGGCCCCGCCGGGGGAGCGGTAGGTGGTGATCTTGCCGGTGTCCGGCCTGAACCCGTTGGCCGGGTCTTCGGTCGTGATGCGGCACTGGAGCGCGGCCCCGCGCAGTGTGATGGCGCTCTGGTCGGCCAACCCCAGGTCACTCAGCGACTCTCCGGCGGCGATCCGCAACTGGGACTGGACCAGGTCGACGTCGGTGACCTCCTCGGTCACGGTGTGCTCGACCTGGATGCGTGGGTTCATCTCGATGAAGACGTAGTGCCCGGCCGGGTTGAGGAGGAACTCCACGGTTCCGGCGTTGCGATAGCCGATCGCCTTGGCGAACCGAACCGCGTCGGCGCACATCCTGGCCCGCAGGTCCGGGTCGAGGTGCGGGGCCGGGGCGATCTCGACAACCTTCTGGTGTCGTCGCTGGACCGAGCAATCGCGCTCGAAGAGGTGGATCACGTTGCCGTACGAGTCGGCCAGGATCTGCACTTCGATATGGCGCGGGTCCGTCACTGCCTCTTCGATGAAGACCGTCGGATCGCCGAACGCGCCCTCGGCCTCGCGCATGCACGTCTCGATGGCGTCTTTCAGCGCGTCCGGATCGTCGACTCGACGCATGCCGCGCCCGCCACCTCCTGCGACCGCCTTGACGAACAGGGGATACCTCAGCGTCCGGGAGGCCTCGACGAGATGGGCCACGTCGCGACTCGGCTCGACGCTGGCCAGCGTCGGCACGCCGGCGGCCTTGGCGGCCTCGATGGCCCGCGCCTTGTTGCCGGTCAGTTTGAGGACCTCCGCGGTAGGCCCCACGAAGGTGAGGCCGGCGTCGGCGCAGGCTTGCGCCAGGTGGGGGTTTTCGCTCAGGAACCCGTACCCCGGGTAGACCGCATCTGCTCCAGCCGCCACGGCGGTCGCGACGATGAGTTCGGGATCGAGGTAGGAACGGACCGGGTGCCCGCGCTCACCGATCTCGTAGGCCTCATCTGCCTTCATGCGGTGTTCGGAGGCTCGGTCCTCGTACGGGAACACCGCCACGGTCCGCGCGCCCACCTCCATGGCGGCCCGGAACGCACGAATGGCGATCTCGCCACGGTTGGCCACCAGGATCTTGGAGAACATGGGCAGCACCGTAGTGGGCTACCGGCCGGTCACTTCTCGCGTTCGTACTCCCGAGACTCGGGTCGCTGCGCTCTGGGGTGTCACCCGATGGTGTGTGCTCGGGGGTGTCTCGCCCGGTGGTGTGCTCGGGTGGTGTGCGGGTGGTGTGCGGGTGGTGTGCGCGGGGGAGGGGGCGGTTTCGTCGGCGAACAGCCGATACTCAACCCTCACCGTGGTTGCAACCCCGGTGAGGCTCCGCTATCGCGTCTTCGCCGACGAAACCGGCTCGGGTCGGCGAGCCACCCTTACTTGATTTCGCAGATCACCGCGCCGTTGGCGACGGTGGCTCCTACTTCGGCGGAGAGGCCGGTGATGACTCCGGCTTTGTGAGCTTTGAGGGGTTGTTCCATCTTCATCGCCTCGAGTACGACGACCACGTCACCCTCGGCGACCTCGGCACCCTCTTCGACGGCAACCTTGACGATGGTGCCCTGCATGGGGGAGGCCACGGCGTCGCCGGAGACGGCGGCTCCGATCTTCTTCCCGGCCGCACGACGGGGCTTCTTGGCCGCGCCGGCCCCGGAGCCGGCACCGCCGCCGAGGGCGAGCCCGCCGGGAAGGACTACTTCGAGTCGCTTCCCGCCCACTTCGACGGTGACCCGCTGGCGCTCTTCGGCCTCGGCAGGTTCCGCGGAGGGGCCCGAGTAAGGCTCGATGGTGTTGTTGAACTCGGTCTCGATCCAGGACGTGAAGATCCCGAAGTGGCCGGCGAAGTCGTCGCCTTCACCCACGAAGGCGGGGTCTTCGACGACGGCCCGGTGGAAGGGGATCACGGTGGGCATTCCGTCGACTTCGAACTCGGCCAGGGCGCGACGGCTGCGCTCGAGAGCCTGGGTGCGGTCGCGGCCGGTCACGACCAACTTGGCGACGAGGGAGTCGAAGGCACCCGGGATGGTCTCGCCTTGGGTGTAGCCGGCGTCGACGCGGACTCCGGGGCCACTGGGTGGGTTCCACTTCGACAACGTGCCGGGGGCCGGCATGAAGTTGCGCCCGCCGTCCTCAGCGTTGATGCGGTATTCGATGGAGTGGCCGACCACTTCGGGGTCGTCGTAGCCGAGTTCCTCACCGGCGGCGATCCGGAACATCTCGCGCACCAGATCCAGTCCGGTGACCTCCTCCGAGACCGGGTGTTCCACCTGAAGTCGGGTGTTGACCTCAAGGAAGGAGATCGTGCCGTCCTTGCCCACGAGGAACTCGCAGGTCCCGGCGCCGACGTAGCCGGCCTCCTTGAGGATCGCCTTGGAGGAGTCGTAGAGCCGCTTGATCTGGTCGGGGGAGAGGTAGGGAGCCGGGGCCTCCTCCACCAGCTTCTGGTGGCGTCGCTGCAGCGAGCAGTCGCGAGTGGAGACCACGACGACGTTGCCGTGTTGGTCGGCCAGACACTGGGTCTCGACGTGCCGCGGGTGGTCGAGGTAGCGCTCGACGAAGCACTCGCCGCGCCCGAAGGCAGTCACGGCCTCGCGCACAGCGGAGTCGTAGAGGTCGGCGACCTCGTCGAGTTCGCGGGCCACCTTGAGTCCGCGCCCGCCGCCGCCGAAGGCGGCCTTGATCGCGATCGGCAACCCATGTGCCTTGGCGAACTCCACCACTTCGGCGGCGTCCTTGACCGGCTCCTCGGTTCCCTCGACCTGTGGGGCGCCCACCTTCTGGGCGATGTGGCGGGCCTTGACCTTGTCGCCGAGGTTCTCGATAGCCGCAGGCGGCGGGCCGATCCAGATCAGACCGGCGTCGATGACGGCCTGGGCGAAGTGGGCGTTCTCGGCGAGGAAGCCGTATCCGGGGTGGACCGAGTCGGCCCCGGTGTCGGCGGCGACCTTGAGGATCTTGGCGATGTCGAGATAGGAGTCGGCCGGTGTCGAGCCGCCCAGGGAGTGGGCCTCGTCGGCGAGCCTCACGAACAATGCGTCTCGGTCGGGCTCGGCATAGACGGCGACGCTGCCGATGCCGGCGTCCTTGCACGCCCGAATGACGCGTACGGCGATCTCACCGCGGTTGGCGACCAAAACCTTGCTCAGCGACATCTACCGGCTCCTCGTTTCTGGGCAACGTTCGGAGTCTAGTGACGTCGGTCGTGGTTCGATGAGTCGGTGGCAGAGGTTGGGCATGAGGCAGGTATCGGGGTTCTGAGGGCCGCGCTTCCTCCGGGAGTGGTGATCACGGATCCGGAGCGGATGCAGAAGTATCGATGGGACTGGTCGCGAGACGCCGACGCCGGTACGCCGCTGGCGGTGGTCCGCGCCGAGACCGCGGACCACGTCCAGATCGCGGTTCGTTGGGCCGCCGCCGAGGCGGTGCCGATCATCACCCGCGGGGCAGGAACCGGGCTCTCGGGTGGGTCATCGGGACGCTCCGGGGCGCTGATGATCGCGCTGGATCGCATGGACACCATCGAGATCGACTCGGCCAACCAGGTCGCGGTGGTCGGGCCCGGCGCGATCAACAAGGCCGTCAAGCTGGCCGCCGCCGAGCACGGGCTGTGGTACCCGCCGGACCCCTCGTCGTACGAGATCTGCTCCATCGGCGGCAACATCGCGACCAATGCCGGTGGCCTGTGCTGTGTGAAGTACGGCGTGACGACCGACTATGTGCTCGGACTCGATGTCGTGCTGGCCGATGGAAGTCTGATCACGCTGGGTGGCAAGCGCCTCAAGGATGTGGCCGGGCTGAGCCTGCTCAAGCTCTTCGTCGGCAGTGAAGGCACGCTCGGCATCGTCACCCGGGCGATCCTGCGACTGGTCCCCGCCCAGGGGGAGCGGTCCACGCTGGTGGCCACGTTCGCCGGTGTCGACGAAGCGGCCCGGGCGGTCGTGGCGATCCGGCAACTGGCCCGGCCCTCGATGCTGGAATTCATGGACCGGGCCGTGATCAACGCCGTCGAGGACTTCAAACCGATGGGGCTCGACCGCTCGGTCGCAGCCATGCTCGTAGTGCAGTCCGACGCCCCGTCGGTGGCTCGGACCGCGGAGATCGACATCGTGCGCTCGTGCTGTGCGGACGCCCTCGACGTTTTCGTCACCGACGACGCCGAGGAGGGCGAGATGTTCGCCGCGGCTCGCCGGATGGCCTTCGATGCGGTGGAGGTGCGCGGCGCGTTGCTCTTCGAGGACGTCGGTGTCCCCATCCCGCGGCTGCCCCAACTGCTTGCCGAGGTGGCTCGCATCGCAGGAGAGCACGCCCTGGAGATTCCGGTGGTCGCCCATGCCGGCGACGGCAACACCCATCCGTTGATCGTCTTCGATGCAGCCGATCCCACTTCAAAACAACGCGCCCGGGACGCGTTCGCCGCGATCATGGCTGCCGCGATCGCCCTGGAAGGGACCATCACCGGCGAGCACGGAGTGGGCCGTGCCAAGAAGGCGGCTCTCCCGGATCAACTCGGCTCCGAGGTGATGGCCCTCTCACGCCGGGTGAAGGCGGCCTTCGATCCGCAGGGGTTGCTCAACCCGGGCGTGATGTTCGACGAGTCTCCGCCAGATGGTTAGCGTTCATTAACCTGCCGAGTTAGAGTGCGAGCCATGGAGTTGTCAGCCGAGCACGAGGCGTTCCGACGTACCGTGCGTGAGTTCGCCGCCGCGGAGATCGCCCCCCATATCGCCGCCTGGGACCGTGAGCACTACTTCCCCGTCGAGGTCGTTCATGCCATGGGCGAGATGGGGCTGATGGGGCTCACCGCCCCGGAGGAGTACGGCGGCGCCGGGCTGGCCGGCGAAGACGGCCCGTTCACCTCGCTGTGTGTAGCCATCGAGGAGATCGGCCGAGTCGACCAGGCCCTGGGCATCACGTTGGAGGCCGCGGTCGGCCTCGGCATCAACCCGATCCTCACCTACGGCACCCCCGAGCAGCGCGAGCAGTGGCTGCCCGACCTCGTCGCCGGGCGCACGCTGGCCGGCTTCGGGCTCACCGAACCCGGGGCGGGCTCCGATGCGGGAGCCACTCGCACCCGGGCGGTGCTCGACCAGGGCGAGTGGGTGGTCAACGGCAGCAAACAGTTCATCACCAACTCCGGCTCGGAGATCACCTCGTGTGTCACCATCACCGCGCGGACCGGTGAGTCCGAGAGCGGGCGCCCCGAGATCTCCGCGATCATCCTTCCCTCGGGCACCCCGGGGTTCGAGGTCGAGCCGGCGTACGACAAGTTGGGGTGGAACTGCTCCGACACCCACCCGCTGAGCTTCACCGACGTTCGCGTCCCCGAGGCCAACATCCTCGGCGAGCGCGGCCGTGGTTTCGCCCAGTTCCTGGCCACCCTCGACGACGGTCGCGTCGCCATCGCCGCGCTCGCGGTCGGTTGTCTGCAGGCGTGCCTCGACATGTCGTTGGAGTACGCCGGCGCGCGCCAGACCTTCGGCGGACCGATCGGGCGCAAACAGGGCGTGGCCTTCCAACTCGCCGACCTCGAAGTGATGCTCCAGGCCTCCCGTGCCCTGACCTATCGGGCCGCCGCCCTGAAGGATGCCGGGGCGCCGGTCGCGGTCTTCAAGCATGCCGCGTCGATCGCCAAGCTCTACGCGACCGAGTCCGCGGTCACCGGTACCCGGATCGCGACCCAAGTCTTCGGCGGCTACGGCTTCATGGAGGAGTACCCGGTCGCGCGATTCTATCGCGATGCCAAGATCCTCGAGATCGGCGAAGGCACCTCGGAGGTGCAGCGGATGCTGATCGCCCGAGGGCTCGGTCTGCCGGTGGAGTGAGTGGCGCGGCTCTACCCGGTGACCCAGAAGTCGGTCCAGGAGTAGCCCAGGTCGTCGAACATCAGCCGCAGCAGCGGCACGCTGATCCCGACCACGTTGTGCGGGTCCCCGGTGATCCCGGAGACGAAGGCGGAGCCGAGCCCGTCGATGGTGAAGGCGCCGGCAACGCGCTGTGGTTCTCCGGTGGCCACGTAGGCGGCGATCTCCTCGTCGCTGATGTAGGCAAAGCGCACCTTGGTGGCCGCGGACCGGCTCACCCAGGCTTCACGGTGGTTGTCGATCACGCAGTGGCCGGTGTGCAACACCCCGGACCGACCGCGCATCATCTTCCAGCGACGGGTGGCGTCGGCAGCGTCGTCGGGTTTGCCGAGCACCCGACCCTCGAACTCCAGCACCGAGTCGCACCCGATCACGAGACTGCGCGGCTCGGTGGCGGCGACGGCGACCGCCTTCATCTGGGCCAGTTTGAGGGCCAACTCGGCCGGCTCGGTCTCCTCGACGCCGTCTTCGTCGACGCCGCTGACGACCACTTCGGGGGCCAGGCCGGCGTTGCGCAAGGTGGACAACCTGGCCGGCGACGCCGAGGCCAGGATCAGACGAGGAGTGCGAGCCATCGCGCTCACCCTAGCCCCGACGTCGCGTGGGTCCCAGGCGGCCACGACGCCGCTGGGCAGCCTGCGCCCTACTATCGCGGTATGACCGACGAGTCCCCACGGGCCAGGTGGCAGGCAAGGTACGCCGAGGCCGAAGCCAAGGGTCAGATCCGCGATGCGGACTTCACGACCCTGTCCGGAATGGAGGTCGAGCCCGCCTACGGCACCGACGACTCGCTGTGGCCGGGGGAGTACCCCTTCACCCGTGGCCTGCACGCCACCGGGCACCGCGGTCGCCCATGGACGATCCGTCAGTTCGCGGGGTTCGGCAACGCCCAGCAGACCAACCAGCGCTACAAGATGATCCTGGGCCGAGGCGGCGGTGGCCTCAGCGTCGCCTTCGACATGCCCACCCTGATGGGTCGCGACTCCGACGATCCGATGTCGCTCGGTGAGGTTGGACATTGCGGGGTGGCGATCGACTCCGCCGCCGACATGGACGTGCTCTTCGACGGCATTCCGCTCGGAGAGGTCACCACCAGCATGACCATCAGCGGGCCGGCCGTGCCGATCTTCTGCATGTACCTCGTCGCTGCGGAGCGTCAGGGGGTCGATATCGGTGTCCTCAACGGGACGCTGCAAACCGACATCTTCAAGGAGTACATCGCCCAGAAGGAGTGGATCTTCGGTCCCGAACCCCACCTTCGCCTTATCGGGGATCTGATGGAGTTCTGCGCCGAGCGCATTCCGGCGTACAAGCCGCTGAGCGTGAGCGGCTATCACATCCGAGAAGCCGGCAGCACGGCCGCGCAGGAGTTGGCCTTCACGCTGGCCGACGGGTTCGGGTACGTCGAACTCGGGCTCGAGCGTGGCCTCGACGTCGACGTCTTCGGGCCGGGGCTGAGTTTCTTCTTCGACGCCCACCTCGACTTCTTCGAGGAGATCGCCAAGTTCCGGGCGGCTCGGCGCATCTGGGCTCGCTGGATGCGTGAGGTCTACGGCGCGACCACTGCCAAAGCCCAGTGGCTGCGGTTCCACACCCAGACCGCGGGGGTGTCGCTGACCGCCCAGCAGCCCTACAACAACGTCGTGCGCACCGCCATCGAGGCGCTCGCTGGGGTCCTTGGAGGGACCAACTCGCTGCACACCAACGCGCTGGACGAGACGCTGGCCCTGCCTAGCGAGCAGGCCGCCGAGATCGCCCTGCGCACCCAGCAGGTGCTGATGGAGGAGACCGGCGTGACCAACGTCGCCGATCCCCTCGGCGGCTCGTGGTACGTCGAGGCGCTCACCGACCAGATCGAGGCCGAGGCCAACCGCATCTTCGACACGATCCTTTCTCTGGGAGGCTCCAACCTCACCCACGCCGACGCGGCCGGGCTGGCCTCGGCGACGAGGGCCGGTCAGAAGCCGGTGACCAAGGGTCTGCTTCGAGGCATCGAGGACGGCTGGTTCATGTCCGAGATCGCCGACGCCGCTTTCATCTATCAGACCGCTCTGGAGAAGGGCGAGAAGAAGGTGGTGGGGGTCAACTGCCACACCGAGTCGGTGACCAGTGAACTGGACATCCTGCGGGTCTCCCACGAGGTCGAGGTCGAGCAGGTGCGACTGCTCGGTCGGCGGCGTACTGCACGGGACGCGGCCGCGGTGGACGAGGCCTTGGCCGCGATGCTGGCCGCGGCTCGACGTGGGGAGAACATGATCGAGTCGATGGTGGCCGCCTGTCGCGTGGAGGCCACGCTGGGCGAGATCTGCGACGTCCTGCGCGCGGAGTGGGGCACCTACCGAGAGCCGGCTCGCTTCTAACTAGGCTGGAGTGGTGACTCAACTGCTCGACTTGATCGGCTCCATTCCCGATCTGCCCGACGAACCCCGCGTGGTTGCCTCCGGCAACTTCGCCACCCCTCACCAGTTGCTCGACGAGGTCGACGGCGGACTGGATCGCTGGCGGTTGTGGCTGCTCAACGCCCAGAAGGGAATCCCGGACCGTGAGGGCATGGTCTTGGAGACGTCGTTCGTCGGCCCCGGGATGCGCAAGTCGCCTCGCCTTCGCTACGTCCCCAGCCGACTCTCGTTGGTGCCGCGGTTGTTCCACACCGTCCAGCGACCTGACGTGGTGATCGTGCACACCGCCCCGCCGCACAAGGGGCTGTTGTCGTTGGGCACGGAGGTCAACATCCTTCCCGCAGCGATCGAGGCGGTGAAGAAGCGCGGCGGGATCCTGGTCGCTCAGGTCAACCCGCAGATGCCCTTCACGTACGGCGACGCGCTGGTGCCGGCCCAACTCTTCGACCTCCTGATCGAGGTGGACGAGCCGCTTCGAACCCACAAGGCCAGTGCCCCCGACGCCGAATCGATGCGGATCGGGCAGGCGGTCGCGGCCCGAGTCAAGGACGGCGCGACGCTGCAGGCCGGCATCGGTGCCGTTCCCGATGCGGCGCTGCTTGGGCTCGCCGATCGTCGGGACTTGCGGGTGTGGACCGAGATGTTCTCAGACTCGGTGCTCACCTTGGAGAAGGCTGGCGCCTTGTCACACACCGTGCCGGTGCACACCAGTTTCGTCTTCGGCTCCGCGGAGTTGTATGAGTGGCTGGACGAGAACCCACGGGTGCGGATGATCCGCACCGAGTTCACCAACGACCCGTCCCGGATCGCCACGTTCGACCACATGATCAGCATCAACACCGCGTTGCAGGTCGACCTCTTCGGGCAGGCGAACGCCTCGCGCATCGGGGCACGGATCTTCTCCGGTTTCGGCGGTCAGACCGACTTCTTCGTGGGTGCCATGCACAGCAAGGGTGGTCAGGCGCTCATGGGTCTGCGCTCGTGGCATCCCAAGGCCGACGTCTCCACGATCGTGGCGCTGGTCGATGAGCCCGTCACCAGCTTCCAGATGACCGCAGTGATCACCGAGAACGGCACCGCCGAACTCTTCGGTCACGACCAGCAGAAGCAGGCCGCCCACTTGATCGAGCACGCCGCTCACCCCGACGTACGCGATGAGTTGTGGGAGGACGCGCGGTCGTTGGCCCTCGCCTGAGGGGCTCTACCTGGGCTCGGTCGTGGGGCGCCACTTCCACGCGTGGACGACGATGGCGGCCAGCAGGGCGATCTCGACCGCACTGCCGAGGAGGAAGTAGGCCCATTCGCCGCGCGCGGCCACCACGATGGAGGCGGCGTAGAGCACCGGCAGAACGAGGTGCAGGAATCGGCTGGACTGCCGGGGGAGGACGACGCTGAGGTAGACCATGAGGCTCGGCAGCATCGCGTAGACGGTGGTGAACATCAAGAAGCCCGGGCCGATGTCGAAACCGGCCACAGTGCCCGACTCGACCTCAGCTCGGAAGTCGGCGCGGTAGAAGGCGAACAGGTCGACGTAGGCGAAGATGAACATCGTGGCTGCCCAGGCTGCGGCGATCTTGGCCCGTGGGTCCATGGCACGTGAGGTCATGGGTCAAGGGTGCTGACCGGCCTTGCGCTGAGCCATCGGTGAACCCCCTGAGGACACCCTGGACTGTCCGGCCCGGTCCCCCACGATGTGGTGATGCTGGGGGCTCTTGCCACAATGGCGCTCATGAGTCAGCGACCCTTCTCGCGCCCCGGTGCCATCGACCTGTCTGCGCTCAAGCAGCCCGCGCCCAGCAGTGCTCCCGGCGCGCTGGCGGGCGAGGTGAGTTCGGCGTACTGCCTCCAGGTCGACGAGCAGAACTTCCAGGGACTCCTGGAAGCCTCGATGCAGGCGCCGGTGCTGTTGGTGTTCTACTCCTCCACCCGTTCCCCGGCCAGCGTCCAGTTGGCCGATGACCTGCAGGTGTTGAGCAACGAGTTCGAGGGCAAGTTCCTGCTCGGTCGGGTCGACATCGAGACCGCACCCGCCATCGCCCAGGCGATGCAGATCCCCTCGGTGCCGTTGGTCGCGCTGGTGGCGCAGGGACGCCCGATGCCGCTGTTCCAGGACGCACCGCCCATGGCTGAGTTGCGACCCGCGCTGACCCAGGTACTCCAACAACTCACCGTGCAGGGGTTCACCGGCCAGCACCAGCCGCGGGTGAGCGCTGTTGAGAACACCGAGGAGGACTACGTCGACCCGCGCTACGCGCCGGCCCAGGACGCCCTCGAGCGAGGCGACATCGACGGTGCCGTGGCCGAGTACGAGAAGTTGGTCACCGCCAACCCGCATGACACCGAGGCCGCGGGTGGTTTGGCCATGGCCAAGGTTCTTCAGCGCACCCAAGGGGTCGACCTGCACGCCGCGCGGGCTGCTGCTGCGGCGGACCAGGACGACATCGAGGCCCAGACGTTGTGTGCCGACCTCGACCTGCTCGGAGGTCACGTCGATGACGCGTTCGTTCGGTTGATCGACCTAGTGCGACGTACGTCGGGAGCCGAGCGCGACCGTGCTCGCAACCACCTCATCGGGCTGTTCGCCGCGGTCGGCAACGAGGACCAACGGGTGTTGAAGGCGCGCCGGGACCTGGCGTCGGCGCTGTTCTAGTCGCCGACCACGACAGTCTCGGTTCAGCCAGCGGCGGAGTAGAGCCGCTCGGTCACGGCCTCGGCGATCTTGCGCGCCTGGGCGGGGCTTCCGGCAGTGGCACTCACATCGATCGACTTGTTGCCGGGCAGTGCAATGAACACGCGGGCCATGGCCTTGCCACCTACATTGATCACGAAGCCGATGCCGTGGCTGCCACCGGGCACCGGGAAGGGCGTTCCTTGCTTCGCCTTCGCCTTCATGGCTTGGATCATCATCATGGGCAACGGCTTCGAGTAGCGATCGACCTGGTAGCCGAGGGAGGCGTTGGCGGTCTGCACGGTGCAGCGGTCGACGTGGGTGACGACCTTGTCGCTGGTGTCGGGGACCTGCAACTGTTTCCCGGACCCGCCCATGATTCCGCCGGCGTCTTGCACCGAGATGATCGTGCAGACGCTGTGGTCATCAGGCAGGCCCGCAGCCGACGTGCCTGGTGACGACGATGCCGTGTCGCTGGGCGCGGGAGTCGCTTTGGTCGATGAGGTCTGGCCGGATGCCGGGGTGGAGCCATCCGCCGACGGGGTGTCATTGGAGGCGCAACCGGTCATGGCGGTCACGATCAGCGAGGCGGCAACGGCGTACGTGGAAAACCTGAGCATCTCGGGGGTCTCCTGGTCGAGTCGTCGGTTTGCTTCCTCACTATGGAGTCCTCGATGCCCCAGCGTCGCTAGGGGAATCCCTAGTCTTGGGGTGTGAACGCCGACCAGCAGGCGCGCGCTCTCGTCGCGGAGGCAGCTCTCGCGGTGGACCCGCGCGCGCAGGCGCTGTTGTTGGCGCAGGCAGTGTGTCGGTCGTTCCGCAGTGTCGAAGGAGACCTCGGGCGCGACCTTGGGACGGCATTATCAGCGCTGGACGGCCAGCCGGACGAGGTCTGCCGGTTCGTCTGGTTGGCCGGTGGTGGGCTGGTCGCCTTTCGTCGGTTCGAGCCGCAAGCGCGGTCGCGAATGCTGGCGGCAACACGGTCGTACAACGCCTCGCTGGCGGCCCATCCTGAGTGCGTCGAGCTGATGCTCCTAGCCACCATCGGCACGTACGAACCCGAGCGGGCAGGTGATCTCGCCGCTGAGCCGCTGCGCTCGGGCACATTGACGCCGTCGACTGCCAGTCAGGTGCTGACGCTGGCCGGCGCCGGGGATGCGTGGGCGGGCTTCCTCGTGCGCGGAGAGACGATGCTGGCCGAGGCGGTGACCCTCGCCGCGGTGGCCGGGGAGGTTGAGGTGGAGGGTCAGGCCTCGGCGCTGTTGGCCAAGGTGCTGGCTTTCCGCGGCGATCTGGCTGGGGCCGATGCGGCGTTGGCACGGGCTCGACGACTGGCCGCGGACAGTGGGTCGGACTACGTGGCCCACGGAGTCGTCGAGTGCGCGGTCGCAGTGGAGTTCGTCAGGGGCGATGCGTCGGCATGGCGGGGACTGCTCGACCTGCTGGTCACCGAAGGAGGCGGCGCCGTCTCGGGGCTCGCGAGTGAATACACCCTCGAACTGGCCACCGCCCTCCTGCTCGAGGGTGATGCGGCGGGTCGAGCCCTTGCCGAGGCCTTGCCCGACCCCCCTGACGAGGTTCCCGGGTCCGTTGTCGCGCGGTCCTGGCGTCGCTGGTTACTGGATATGGACGACCCCGACGCCCAGGCCGACCTCGCCAGAGCGACGCACCTGTCGTCCCAGCCCAGTGCCTGGACGCTGAGGGCTAGAGCCGCATGGCTCTTGTCCGATCACCTCAGCCACGGCGAGGCTGCCCAAGCTCGGACGCTGGTCGAACTGGCCGCCCGGACCTATACCGCGGCCGGGGCCTCGGGTTTGTT
>CALMLL010000068.1 GCA_937868075.1 uncultured Marmoricola sp.
CGGGCTTGTCGGCGACCACGGCTTCGGTGGTCAGGAAGAGGGCCGCGATCGACGCCGCGTTCTGCAGCGCAGAGCGGGTGACCTTGGCCGGGTCGATGATGCCGGCGGCGATCATGTCGACGTACTCACCGGTGGCCGCGTTGAGACCGAAGCCGGGCTCGATGTTGCGCACCTTCTCCGCCACGACGCCACCCTCGAGACCAGCGTTGATCGCGATCTGCTTCAGCGGAGCCTCAGCGGCCAGCTTGACGATCGCAGCACCGGTGGCCTCGTCACCCTCGAGCGAGAGGGTCGCGAACGCCTTGTCGGTGGCCTGGACCAGCGCCACGCCACCACCGGCGACGATGCCCTCCTCGACGGCGGCCTTGGCGTTGCGGACCGCGTCCTCGATGCGGTGCTTGCGCTCCTTGAGCTCAACCTCGGTGGCCGCGCCGACCTTGATCACCGCGACGCCGCCGGCCAGCTTGGCCAGCCGCTCCTGCAGCTTCTCACGGTCGTAGTCGGAGTCAGACTTGTCGATCTCGGCGCGAATCTGGTTCACGCGACCCTGGATCTGGTCGGCGTCGCCAGCACCCTCGACGATCGTGGTCTCGTCCTTGGTCACGACGACCTTGCGGGCCTGACCCAGCATGTCGATGGTGGCCGACTCCAGCGACAGACCGACGGTCTCGGAGATGACCTGTCCACCGGTCAGGATCGCGATGTCCTGCAGCATGGCCTTGCGACGGTCACCGAAGCCGGGGGCCTTGACCGCAGCCGACTTGAAGGTGCCGCGGATCTTGTTTACGACCAGCGTCGAGAGCGCTTCGCCGTCGACGTCCTCAGCGAGGACCAGCAGCGGCTTGCCCGACTGCATGACCTTCTCCAAGACCGGGAGCAGGTCCTTCACGTTGGAGATCTTGGACTCCACGATCAGGATGTAGGGGTCCTCCAGGACCGCTTCCATGCGCTCGGGGTCGGTGAAGAAGTACGCCGAGATGTAGCCCTTGTCGAAGCGCATCCCCTCGGTCAGTTCGAGGTCCAGCCCGAAGGTGTTGGACTCCTCGACGGTGATGACCCCTTCCTTGCCGACCTTGTCCATGGCCTCGGCGATGATCTCGCCGACGGTGGAGTCGGCAGCCGAGATGGAGGCGGTGGAAGCGATCTGCTCCTTGGTCTCAACGTCCTTGGCCATGCCAAGGAGTTCGTTGCTCACCGCGGCCACGGCCTGCTCGATGCCGCGCTTGAGCGCCATCGGGTTGGCCCCGGCGGCCACGTTGCGCAGGCCCTCGCGGACCATCGCCTGAGCCAGAACGGTGGCCGTGGTCGTGCCGTCACCGGCCACGTCGTCGGTCTTCTTGGCGACCTCCTTGACCAGCTCGGCCCCGATCTTCTCGAAGGGGTCCTCCAGCTCGATCTCCTTGGCGATCGACACACCGTCGTTGGTGATAGTGGGGGCACCCCACTTCTTCTCGAGGACGACGTTGCGGCCCTTGGGGCCCAGCGTCACCTTGACCGCGTCGGCGAGCGTGTTCATGCCACGCTCCAGACCGCGACGGGCCTCCTCGTTGAAAGCAATCAGCTTCGACATCTCTTCTGCGGTTCCTCACGCGTCAGATGGACGACTCACCGGGCTCGGCAAGTCCTGAAATCTGTCACTCTCAGGGCGAGAGTGCCAACCAAGTATTAGCACTCGAACCAAGCGAGTGCAAACGAATCCGACCTATGACACGTCCATCCGCCCCACGGCGAGACGGGACGCAACCAGGTCGGCGAACACCTCGGCGTTCTCCGGGATCACGTTGAGATAGAGACCTGGCTCGATGACCTCGAGCTCGCTGACCAACAAGGTGCCCTCGGGACCGCGCAGCGCGTCGACCCTGGCGTAGTCCAACCTGAGCCCGAGCAGGTGCTCGGCGGCTGCCACCGTCGCGGTGGCCAACTCACTCAACTCGGCGCTCAGCCCGACGTGTTCGATGTGTCCGCCGAAGTGCTCATGGACCCGGAACTCCCCCGGCGCCGCGTGCTTGAGCGCGGCCGAGATCACGTTCCCGTCTAAGACGAAGACCGACCATTCGCCCTCACTCCTCACCGAGTCCAGCAGCGGTTGCGCCAGCCAACGGCCCGAGGGTGGGCTCAGCGCCGCGACCGCCTCTTCGGCGTCCCTCACGATGCTCACCCCGGCACCGCCCACCCCCACGGCGGGCTTGAGAACCGCAGGAGTGCCCACCGTCTGTAGTGCCTCGGGCAGGTCACCGGCGCTGTCGATGACCACGCTCGGCACTGTCGCGACGTACGCCGACAGCGCGACAAGGTAGGACTTGTCGAGGTTCCAGGAGAAGATCTCCGCCGAGTTCAGCAACCACGGGACGCCCCGGACCCAGTCCACGAACTCCTCGCGCCGGGCGGCGTAGTCCCAGGGGGATCGCAGGCAGACCAGCCCGGAGTTCCAATCCACAGACGAGTCGTCCCACGCCACCCAGGTGGCCTCGATGCCCCGTGCTCGACAGGCGGTGACGAGGTGCTCACCCCCAGGCTCCCCGGTGGGCATCTCCTGACAGGTGACCAGCAGCACCGTCACTTGATCACCACTCTGGGTTCGTGAGTGACCGGGAAGTTGACCGAAGCGCCGATGAAGCACGCCTGAGCGGCATCGTGATGCAGGCGTAGGGCCAGGTCGGCCTGAGCCGGATCGGTGATCGTGACCACCGGGCGCAGGACGACGCCGATGAAACGCCCGCCGATCCCTTCGGTAGCCATCTCGCCGTGCGGGGTGTCGGCGTAGTCGACCACAACCACGCGATTGCGCACCGCGACATGGAGGTAACTGAGGAGGTGGCACTGGCTCAGGGCGATCAGCAGCAACTCCTCGGGGTTCCATTTGGTTCGATCGCCGCGGAACGTCGGATCGGCGGAGAGGTCCAGCCGGGGTTTGCCGTCGGCCTCGACCCGGACCGCCCGGTCGTAGTCGCGATAGCCGGTGGTCCCGGATCCACGGTTGCCGGTCCAGGTCACGGTGGCGGTGTACGTATGCAGATTGCCGACCATGCCTGCCGCCTCTCGTCGTGGAAGAAGTTGCGCAGTTGAGTACATCTGCTCATGACTGCGCCGCGTCGAGGTGAAACGGTAGACCTATGGCAACCAACTCTGGTCCACGTCCCATCACCCCCTCGCGCCTGCACTGGCTTCGAGGGGAGGTCGCGCAGTGGCGTGCCGACGGACTGGTCGACCCCGCAGTCGCGGACGCGATCGTTTCCGGGTACGTCGAAACCTCGCGCTTCTCCCTGGTGCGCCTGGCCCTCGGCCTGGGTGGCACCTTCGCCGGAATAGGTTTGATCTGGCTGGTGGCGGCCAACCTCGAGAACCTCTCCCCGCTGCTGCGCTTCGCCCTGGTGGCGCTGCTGTGGCTCGGGTCTCTGGTGGTCGTGGGGTGGCTGCTGCGGCGCACCCCACCACGCGTTCCTCTCGTGGAGTCGGCTGCAGTCGTCTCCGCGTTGGCCTTCGGGGCCCTCATCATGCAGGCCGCGCAAAGCCTGCAGGTGCCGGCGTACCGGCCCGCGCTGGTCGGATGGTGGGCCTTGGGCGCCCTGGGACTGGCCTACGCGGTGAAGGCTCGCGGAGCCCTGATCGTGGGGATCATCACCGGCGTGGTGTGGCTGGCCTGGACCCTGGGCCAACACGCCAACGGCCCGCTCCCGGTCGCGGTTGCCCTGCTCAGCGTCGGCGCTCTGGCATCGGCCGCGGCGGCAGTGCATGGTCGGTTCGCACCGACGCAGTTCGCGGCGCCGTGGCGATTGGCCGCGGGAGTCACCGGCCTGCTGGGGCTGTTCATCGCCTCTGTCCCCAACTCCAGCGAACAAGGAACCTGGCAGACCGGGGCGATCGTCTGCGCGGTCGTGGCCGTCGTGGCCGCACTGGTGGCCTTGTTCATCGCTCCTGCGCGAGGACTGCTGCGCTGGGAACCCCTGATCCCTGTCGCCATGCTCCTGGCTGGCTCGGCTCTGGCCGCCTGGACCAGCGCTTCCGACCCTGCAGATGTGAGCCTCAACGACTGGGCGCACTCGGCCATCGCCGTGGTCGTGTTCGTGGCCGCCGCCACGGCGTACGCGGTGATCGCGACGCTGCGCAACTCGCCGCCGCTGATGCTGGTCGCGGTGTTGTCCTTGGCTGCGTTCGTGACGTTCCAGAGCTTCGCGGTCTTCGCCCGGCTCATCGACGGTGGCTGGCTGTTCGTGGTCGTGGGAGCCGTCTTCGTGATCACCGGCCTCTTGGCCGACCGCGGTCGCCGCGAACTTGCCGAGAATCTCAGCGACGAGCGTAAGGACGTGACCTCATGAACAAGCCACTGGTTCTGGTCGGTATCGGGCAGGCCCTCGCAGTAGGGGTGGCGGTCTGGGGTCAACTGTCCGCCGCCACCACCGGCACCGAGGTCCGCCTCGTCACCGCTCCTGTGGACCCGATGGATCCGTTCCGCGGGGCGTACGTGCAGGTGGGCTACGAGACGCTGGACGCCCTTCACCCCGACGACTCCGGCAGCAGCCAGGTCTATGTCAGCCTGCGTCGGGATGGCGATGTCTGGACGGCCACCTCCGTGGCGAACGACCGGCCCGCAAGCGGCACCTATCTGGCCTGTGAGAACAACTACGGCCGTTTGGATTGCGGCATCGACAGTTGGTTTGTCTCCGAGCGCACCGCTTCCCAGTTCGAGTCAGGCAAGAAGTTCGTCGCAGTGATCAAGGTGGATCGGTGGGGACACACACACCTGGTCGAGGTACGGGAGCGCTGATCAGCCTCCGGCAACCGCCGGGATGATGCTGACCTGGGCCCCAGCGGGGGTAGTAGTGGCGAGACCGTCGAGGAACCGCACGTCCTCATTGCCCACGTAGACATTGACGAAACGCCGCAGCGCGCCGGTGTCGTCGAGGACCCGTGCCCGAATTCCGGGAAAGGAGGCCTCCAGGTCGTCAAGGACGGCGCCCAGCGTCTCGCCGGCTGCGGACACTTCAGAGGAGCCACCGGTATAGGTGCGCAGAATCGTGGGGATGCGGACCGAAACGCTCATCAGCTCACTCCTGACTCGACGAAGGCTTCATAGGTGGGTTTGATCGTGGCCGCAGGACCGACCTGACCCGAGATCGCCTCGAGGGTCTTCAGACCCATGCCGGTGTTGATCACCACGGTCTCCAACTCGGGGTCGAGTTGACCGGTCTCCACCAACTTCTTGAGTACGGCGACGCTGGTCCCACCGGCGGTCTCGGTGAAGATCCCTTCGGCCCGAGCCAGCAGGAGCACGCCCTCGCGAACCTCGTCGTCGGTGACGTCCTCGATCGCCCCGCCGGTGCGGCGACAGATGTCCAGGACGTAGATGCCGTCAGCGGGGTTGCCGATGGCCAGGGACTTCGCGATGGTGTCGGGCTTGACCGGCCGGATCACGTCGTGACCGTTCTTGAAGGCCTGGGAGACCGGCGAGCACCCGGTCGCCTGAGCGCCGAAGATGCGGTAGGGCTTGTCCTCGACCAGACCGAGTTTGATCAACTCCGTGAACGCCTTGTCCACCTTGGTCAACTGCGAGCCCGACGCCACCGGAATGACCACCTGGTCGGGCAGCCGCCAGCCGAGTTGCTCGGCAATCTCATAGCCCAACGTCTTGGAACCCTCGGCGTAGAAGGGACGCACGTTGACGTTGACGAAGGCCCAGCCTTCTTCCTCACCGGCGATCTCGGAGGCGAGTTTGTTGACGTCGTCGTAGTTGCCGTCCACAGCGACCAGGGAGTCGGTGTAGACCGCGGAATTGACCTGCTTGCCGTGCTCGAGGTTGCTGGGGATGAACACCACGGTCTTGATGCCCGCGCGGGCGCCGGCGGCGGCCACGGCATTGGCGAGGTTGCCGGTGCTGGGACAGGCGAAGACCTTGCTGTGGAACTCGCGGGCGGCGCTGAGCGCACACGCGACGACCCGGTCCTTGAAGGAGTGGGTCGGGTTGGTGGAGTCGTCCTTGACCCACAAGGTGGTGATCCCCAACTGCCGACCGAGGTTGTTGGCCTTGAGCAGACGGGTGAAGCCGGGTTCGAGGTTGGGACTGGCCTCGATGTCTGCGGGCACCGGAAGCAGGGCCTTGTAGCGCCACATGTTGCTCGGACCGGCCTCGATGTCGGCGCGGGTCAGCGTCGGGAAGTCGTAGGCGATCTCCAGGGGGCCGAAACACTCCGGACAGGCGTAGTGAGGGCCGAGTTCCTGGGTGTGACCACACTCGCGGCACGCGAGCCCGGTGGCGTTGCCGAACGCGCCTTCGCGAAGCACCACTGTCGACACGGGAAACCTCCTTCTCATCTTCCTCGCGCCGACCTTCGGCGGAGACGGAATTGGCACCTTCCCGACGATGGGTTAGATCGCGGTGGTTGCCGGGGCTTCAGCGGGCCGTGTCCCTCTGCCCCTCTCGATGAGTTGGCGCAATCTTACGCAAGGCGTCTCACTATGTGCACACCTGGTCCGCCATCCGGGATGGCTTTCAGACGGAGCGGTGATCTCAGGCGTAGTCGCCGGTGAGGACCACCGTCAACCGGTCCCCGCGCATCGGGGCGACGGCAGGTTTGACTCGAGAGATCCCCAGGTCACGGGCCAGTGCCGTCGCCGCCGAACGGAGGCGGGCGGGGTAGTAGACCGTGCTGGCCGGGATCGTCCCGTACCAGTTGTCCGAGCCCACGACGTTCCAGCCGGCATCCCGTGCCCGGGCCGACACCGCCGCCGCCAGGCCGTGCACACCGGAGTTGTTGTAGACCTCCACGGCGACCTCGCCACGCTTGAACGACGGCGCCGGTCTGGGCTTGGCGGTCGGGCTCGCCTGGCTGGGCGTGGCAGATGGGTTGGCGTGGGAAGCGGCCGGGGTCGCGGCCGGTGCTGACGGCAGTCCACGGATCACCAGGCCCACCCCGGCAAGGACCACTGCGGTGGCCAACAGGGCAAAGGCCCGTGACGAGGTCACCAGCGCGTGGATGCCGCGTGTGCGACCTGCGCGAGACATCTCAGAGGTCGAAACCGAGACGACGTGCCTGACGGGCACGCTGTCGGGTCGCTCGCAACCGACGAAGGCGACGTACCAACAACGGGTCGGCAGCCAGGGCGTGCGAACTGTCGATGAGAACGTTGAGGACCTGGTAGTAGCGAGCCGACGACATCTCGAAACGCTCGCGGATGGCCTGCTCCTTGGCACCGGCGTACTTCCACCACTGCCGTTCGAAATCGAGGATGGCCAGATCGCGCTCAGACAGCTCACTGCCGCCCAGGGCGGGCTTGAGGGCATGCTCGGCGGACATCGGACTGCTCCTTCGGCGGGAGTACGGGTGCTCGGAGTCTAAGGCAGGAATCACATCGATGTCATTCGGTCCTCTGGCGAGTCGTCCGGGCGCGCGGGTTGGAAGAATCCGAGGGCGGTTAGGTTGGGTCCATGGCGGACATCACGTGGGGGATCCTGGCCACCGGCAAGATCGCCAAGGCTTTCACCCGTGACCTGCAGGTGCTGCCCGACGCCCGCGTGGGCGCGGTCGCCTCGCGCACCCAGGAGAGCGCCGAGGAGTTCGCTGCCGCCTTCGCCATCCCCACGGCGTACGCCGACTATGAACGTCTGGCCGAGGATCCCTCCCTCGACATCGTCTATGTGGCCAGCCCACACGGGCTGCATCACCGCCACGCCCGGATGCTCCTCGAGGCAGGCAAACCGGTTCTGTGCGAGAAGGCCGTGACCCTCAACGCCGACCAGGCCGCCGACCTGGTGAGGTTGGCCCAGGACAAGGGTGTGTTCTTCATGGAGGCGATGTGGATGGCCTGCCATCCGCTGATCAGACACCTCCGCCGACTCCTGCACGACGGCGAGTTCGGCCGGCCCCGACAACTGGTCGCCGATCTCGGCTTCGTCGTCGACGCCCCGCCCACGAGTCGACTCCTGGACCCCGCTCTGGGTGGCGGCGCCCTGTTGGACGTGGGTATCTACCCGCTGACGATCGCCCATCTCCTGCTGGGCGAGCCGACCGCGCTCGCCGCGGTGGCGGAACTCTCCGACGCCGGCGTCGACCTCGACATCGCGATCTCGGCCCGCTACGCCGACGGCGCGGTCGCCGCCCTCACTGGTTCGATGACCAGTCTCAGTCCACGGTCGGCCTCAATCGCTACCAATCGGGGCCGTCTCGACGTCCCTGCCGATTTCCATCACCCGACCCACGCGCTGTGGACCGACGCCTCTGGGAGCACTCGACGCATCGACCCTCCTGAGCCGGTGCTCGGCCGCGGTCTCGCAAACGAGGCCGCCGAAGTGATGCGCTGCCTGCGTGCCGGGGAGACTCAGAGCCCGCTGGTGCCGCACGAGCAGACCTTGTCGATCATGCGCCAGATGGACGAGATCCGCAGGCTGGTGGGGGTGCGCTACCCGGGGGCGAGCTAAAGCTCCAACTCCAGGCGCTCCGAGGTCGGTCGCGAGCAGCAGATCAGCATCTGATCCATCGCGGCCTGCTCGCGTTTGGTCAACACGAGATCCCGGTGCTCGACGGTGCCGGAGAGCACCCTAGTGATGCAGGACCCGCAGATGCCGTCGCGGCAGTCGTTCTCGATCTCGATCCCCAACGCCAGCACCACGTCGAGGATGTTGGTGTCCGGGGCCAGCCGCAGGGTGTGCCCCGACTTGTTCAAGACCAGTTCGTAGGTCGCCCCGTCCGGGGCGGGTACGTCGGGGACCTCGATCCCGGCTCGGGAGAAGAGTTCGAAGCGGACGACGTCCTGGTCGGGGCCGAAGACCTCCTCGGCAGCCGCCTCGACTGCGCGCAGCAACGGAAGCGGGCCGCACACGTAAACCAGCCCACCCGCGGGCAAGGACCTCATGATCGCCATCAGGTCGGGCCGGCCCTCGGTGTCCTCGCGGACCAGCGTCACCCGATCCCCGAGCGCGGCGAGCCTTGCAGTGAACGCCATCGTGTCGGCCGTGCGCCCGCCGTACGTCAACGAGAAGGGGCGCCCCTCGCGGTCGAGGTGCTCGGCGAAGGCCATGATCGGCGTGATCCCGATGCCTCCGGCCACGAGGGCGTGGAAGGGCGCTTCTTCGAGGTTGAAGTGGTTCTTGGGGCGAGTGACGAGCAGTCGGTCACCGACGCGCAACTGCTCGTGGAGGAACACCGAGCCGCCCTTGGATGCGGGCTCCTTGAGGACCGCGATCTGCCACCCCGACCGGTCCCGGGGATCACCGCAGAGGGAGTACTGACGGGTGGAGCCGTCGGGCACATAGACGTCGATGTGCGCACCGGGGGTCCACTCCGGAAGCGGGTCGTTGGACTCGATCCGGGTGAGGCGGATCGACATGACGCCCTCGGACTCCCAGGACATCTGCTGCACGCGAAGTTCCCGCTGCTCCAACATCTCTACTCCTCCAGTCCCACAACTGCGCGGATTCGACGGAACCCGCCGGCCGGGTCGCGAGGGTGGAAGGCGATGGTCGGAATGCCCAACGCTTCGGCCCCCCTCACATTGGTCATCTGATCATCGACGAACACCATCTGCGGGTAGTCAACATCTAGTCGTTGACGCATCAGGTCGTAAAGACGCGGGTGCGGTTTGAGCACCCCTTCGACCGAGCCGTCCACGATCACGTCGACGTGGCCCAGGATCTCGATGCTGTCGATCCACTCCCGCGAATGGAACGCGCTCAGGTCGTTGGTGAGCACTCCTACGGGGATCCCGGCGGCCCTCGCGTCGTGGATGAGGCGACGCGCTTCGGGGCGCACCAGACCCGGATGCGGCGGGTCGTAGAGGTGGGCGATCATCTCGCGGATGTTCCCGTCGGGTTGTTCGCCTTCGTGTGCCCGGGCCCAGGCCTCGGCGCGACTGTGCCAGTAGTCCCGTTCGGTGATGTCCCCGGCCTGCAGCCGCTCCCATTCGGCGTCGGGATGCTCCGGTGGCGCGAACGGACCCCGCTCATGCAGGAGTTGGTACGCCGGCGAAGCGGGATCCGTGTTGGTGGCCAACTCGAACGGGGTGAGCAGGACCGGGCCGCCGAAGTCGAGCACCAACGCACGCCCGACTCCCACAGGTGCGCCCACTAGTGCTCGGGCTCTTCGATGATGGCGCGCTCGAAGAGCACCACGTTGCCGGTCCAGTGGCAGCCCGCACACCAGGTCAAGAAGATCCGGTCGTGGGCCAGCCACCACTCCGAGGTCAGCCCGTGCTCGAGCCCGTGCCCGCACATCGGACAGAACTTGGGCCGGTCGAGGAGGTGGCGGGCCGCGTCCGGGGCGAACCAGTCCCCCGCCGGAGGCAACTTGTGCGGATCCGGCGGGAGGCTGGTCAACGGGGTCGACTCCGACGAACCGGCCACGGAGTGGCGATCAGGCACCGGCCTTCTCCCTCGCCACCGCGGCGTCGCGGTGCAGGGCGAGCAGGGTGTCCTTGATCGGGCTGTAGCGCATCGACCCGCCGGTGATCCACTGGTCGGTGAAGGCCACGCCGGCGCCGAACTTGTTCTTCTCACACGGCAGGTGGATGACGTCGTGCTTCTCGCGAACCACACCCGGGGGGTCTTCGCCGTCCTCGACGGCCTGCATGGCCTCCTTGAACATCTTGCGCAGCATCGCGATGCCCTGGTCGGAGCGGCCGAGGTGCTCTTGGGACCGGTCGGTGACCGCACCCTGCGACACCCACGCCATCACGTCCTGGCCTTCGACGTAGTTGGTGATGAAGTTGCCGTCCTCGTCGAGCCACTCGTAGTTGTAGACCACAGGCCGCTCCTGCTTCTCCCAGGTGCCGCCTTCGGGGTGGTGTAGGGAGTAGAAGAGCTTCCAGGTGGTGGTGTCGTCGATCGGCACCCGGATCTGCATCTGGTCGATCCACTGCCCGCCCACGCGCATGCCGTAGGGGAACATCAGGGGGTGGCCGATGGCCCAGTCGTCGTCGGTGTCACTGTGTCCCTCGAGGACGCGGCGCTTGATGATGCCGTACTTGAACTCCTCGAAGGCCACCTTGATGTGCCGCTTCTGGAACGACTTGGGCGCCTCGAACCCTTCGGTCTTGCCGACGAAGTCGAAGTAGTAGCCGTGCAACCACTCCACGTGGTGAGGGTCGACGGAGTTCTCCATGATCTGGAACCAGTTGCACGGCAGCGTGGCCACACCCACATCACGCAGACCATCGAGCACATAAACATCGAAGCGCGGCAACTCCGGGACCGGCGCCGGGCCGACGTACACCCACACCATGCCGCCCATCGTCTGGGCCTGCCCGCTCTTGGCCTTGATCTTGTCGCGGAAGGTGGTGTTGTCGTTCTCGGCGGGCTGGTCGATGCACTGCCCGTCGAAGTCGAAGCGCCATCCGTGGTAGCCGCAGCGGATGCCGTCCTCGTGTACGACGCCGTAGGTCAGCGAAGCGCGGCGGTGCGGGCAGCGCTCGCCGATGATGCCGTAGCGACCCGAGGGGGTCTTGTAGAGGGTCCAGTCCTCACCGAGCAGTCTCACGGTTTTGCTGGGCCGGGAGTCGAAGTCCTGCTCGAAGGCGATGGGATACCAATAGCGGCGCAACAACTCTCCCATCGGAGTGCCGGGCCCGACCTGGGTCAGTTCTTCGTTCTGCTCGACGGTCAGCATGGGTCTCTTCTTCTCTCTCGTGATCTGTCGTTGTCATGTGTCGGTTCCGAAGCGACGTGCGTCGCTCCTCTGCTAGGGAGATCGGGGCCGACCCGGTCGGGGGTCCGGGCCGACCCGTCACCCGTTCACTCCAGGATCGTTACGGTCCCGGTGTTGCCATCGACGCGGAGCATCTGTCCGGTCTTGATCTTCGCGGTGCCGAAGGCCGTGCCTGTCACAGCAGGCAGGCCGTACTCACGGCACACGATGGCGGCGTGACTCATCATTCCGCCGACATCGGTCACGGTCGCTTTGATCTTGCCGAAGACCGGCGCCCAACTGGGCGCGGTCAGCGGTGCCACCAAGATGTCGCCCTCCTCCAGGTCGGCGATCTCGTCGGCGCTGAAGATCACCCGAGCCGGCCCTTCGACCAGACCAGGCGAGGCCGCAAAGCCGGTGAGCACGCCCTCTTGGCCTTCGCCGTCGCCCGAGCGCAGCCACGCCGAGACCGAGTCGGAGGTGATCCCCCACAACATCACGGTGAACGGTTCGGTGACCACCTCCGGCGGGATGCCGAGGGCCGGAGGCGCGGTCCAGGCCTTGAGCGCGTCAAGGGTGGCTCGACGGGCGTCGATCCGGGCGGGCCAACGACCCGGGCCGGCCGAGGGGGCACCCACGGACCAACCCGAGTAGAGGTCGAAGATCGCCTCGGCGACCTCGTACTTCTTCATCATGAAGACGTCGTCGACCTTGGCGATGAAGCCTGCCTTGACGAACACTTCGCCGATGTCGCGCATCTTGCGCCAGATCACCGAGTGGGCCCAGTGCTCGACGTAGAAGTTGTGGTTCTCCACGTACGGGAACACCGTGCGGGAGAGCCCCAGCTTGCCGTCGAAGGCCTCGCGGTCCTCGTCGCTGTCGAGCAGGTCGCGATACTCCGAGACCACTCGGTCGCGCTCGACGTGCAGGGCCTCGACGGGGCGGTTGAGGTCGACGCCCTCTTGAACCTTGGTGATGTAGTTGCCGATGTAGCCGAAGGGCACCTCGACGTTTTGGATCCAGATCTTGTCGGAGTGGTAGAAGCCCGATCCGGTCGAGAAGTTGAACCACGGCTCAGCCGCCTTGTCCCACTCCGCGATCCAGGCTCGACCGACTTCGTCTTCCTTCAACAGGGCGCACGTGGTGTCGACATCACCGGAGGTGAAGCGGTCGGCGATGCCCGAACTCACCGCGAGGCGAGCCAGCTTCTTCAGCTCGTCGTCGGGACGGAACAGGTCGACATCCACACCGGCCACCATCTTGGCGATCGCCAGATCCGGGATGTTGGGGAAGGCGGCCTTGCAGAACCCGAAGAAGTCCAGGTAGGCCGCATAGCCCAGGTTGAGGAACTCGAAGTGGTGCTGCCACAGCGTCACCACGGAGTCCAGGAGCCGGTGGTAGTTGGCGATGAGGTCGGCACCCGAGCCCTTGCCGGCGCCGGAGGTGATGACCTCCATGGGCTCCATCTCCGGCAGTGAGGAGAACTCAAGATCCGCCATCGTGCCGACGAGCGCACGCAGCTTGACCAGCCAGTCGGCGTACAACGCGTCCCAGTTGGCGAAGTAGTGACCGGCGCGCTCCATGAAGTGCGGAACCCGACCCTCGATGTCCTCGACAGGTGCCGGGACCGGGGAGAGGTACACGTAGCCGTTGAGGATGCGGTAGTCGACGCCGTAGGCGGGGGGAATGAGGTAGTGGCGGGTGTTGTACTGACCCAGCGAGGCGATCGCCACCTCGAAGATCGAGGCGTCCCACGGGGTCAACGCCTCGGGCCAGTGCACCCCGTCTTGGAACCAGAACCCCGAGTCCTCGTAGTCACGCCGAGCCTCGGTGAACAGTGACGAATAGGAATAGAGCTCCTCCCAGCCATCTGCCCCTTCCGGGGTCTCGATGTCAAAGGGGCTAGCGAAACGATCAGCCATGCAAGTCCTCCAAGTGGTGGGTCCGCGACGGACCAGGATCAACAATCCCGCCGAGTTCGGGACGAGTTCTCGAAGTAGCGCTACCCCTTTCGTGAATACAACGGGTTGACGAGGGTGTCGACGATGCTGGACATGAGGTTCTTGGGTGCCCCCACCGTGTTCGCCTTGTTGCTCCACACCGTTTCCGGCCGGGCCTGGAGCAGCACGATGTTGTCGCCCTCGGGAAGGTCGAGGTCGACGGCCCATTCGATGTCCTGGGGTCGCCCGTAGTGCTTCTCGGCGGCCCGGGCCAACTTGGCGATGCGGACGATCTCACCATCGCTCAGGCACGGAGCCGTGGCCTTCTCCTGGTCCAGTTCGACCCGCTCGATGTGGTCGCCGTCGAGGAGGTAGGCGTGGGCCTTGGGCGAGATCGTGCGCCGGGTGATGTGCCACATCACCTTGTCGACCAGGTAGTTGTCCGGGGTGACGTCGCCGGAGACGACGCCTTCACCGAAGCCCCAGGCACCGTCGATGCAGATGCTGGACCGGTCACCGCTGGTCGGATCGAGGGTGAAGGCCACACCAGCCGCCCGCGGATGCACCATCTTCTGCACCGCCACCGCCATCTCGACCTGCGGGTGGTCGTACCCCATCTCGGTGCGGTAGGCGATCGCCCGGTCGGTGAACAGGCTCACCCAGCAGGCCCGGACCTTCTCCAGAACCTCGTCGGCGCCGCGCACCCACAAGAAGGTGTCGTGCTCACCGGCGAAGGAGGCATCGGGGGTGTCTTCGGCGGTGGCCGAGGAGCGTACGGCGACGGGAACGTCCTTCATCCCGCACCGCTCCTCAAGGGCCGCGTAAGCCACGCGGATCGACTCTTGGACGTCCTCGGGGATCTCCCAGCGGCGGACCATCTTGCGGGCCTGCTTGCCGGCCTTGCGCAGGCCCTTGGTGTCACCGATCTCGACCGCGGCCAGCATGTCGGTCAGCTCGCCGTAGTCGGTGGCGGCCGCCCGTGCAGCCTCATAGGCGGCGATCGTGACCGCGAACCCCGGCGGGACCGGCAGCCCCGCCTGGCTCATGATGCCGAGGGAGGCGCACTTGCCACCAACGATCGCGTAGTGCTCGGCGGGCATCGTGCTGAACTTGACCACGTGCGGTCGGGCGGTACTCATCAATCCTCCCCAGGGGATGCGGTGTCGAATCGGGGATCAAGGTTCGGTGGGAGTGCGTCGAGGTCGGGGATGGCGACCTCTTGGACACGGTTGCGATAGAGGATCAAGGCGGTGTGGCCGCCTTCGAGCAACCGGATCCGGACGAACTCGGTGTTGAAAGGCTCACCAGGGTCGTAGCCCAATGCCGTGGTGGCGAAGGCCCGGATCGGACCCGAGTGGGTGGCCACCACGATCTGGTCGGCCGAGGTGTTGGCCTGCAAGGTCAGCAGTCCTCGCCAGAACCGGCGCACGCAGGTGACCGGGGGCTCGAAGTGGAGCATCGGCATCGTCAACCAGTGGGTGATCGGATCACCGCCGGCCTGCTGGATCCCCCAGAACCGGTCGACGTCGACGAGCCAGCCGGGTCGCTCGCCCAGGCCGATGCGCTCGTACTTCTCCATCACCTTGTGGTAGAGCCGGAAGGCCGAGGTGACGTCGCGCGGGCCGTCGGGAGTCATCACCGCGAAGTTGCGGAAGTTGGCGTCGTCGTGGAGTTCGGAGACGTCGGCCTCACGACCGAACAGGCGGATGTTGTCCAGGAGTCCCCGCCGCACATGCTCGGCGGTCTGGCGGGCGCGGTTGGTGGGGGCACACACCAACTCGACGTGCATGCCAGTCATCACCCGGCGGGCGAGTTCCTGGCCGCGTCGATGCGCCTGCCAGGCGCCGAGCGGGGTGAGACCGGATTCGGCCGAGTAGCCCTGAGTCTCACCGTGCCGGATCAGATAGACGTCGGTCTTCACCGAGGCCAGTTGGTCGCGGCGCTCCGGGACGATCTCCTTGGTGCGGGTGACCTCGGCCCATGCCCGACTGGTGCCGACCTCTTGGCCGTGGAAGGTCGGCGGTGCGTCGAGTTGGGGGTGGATCGTGGTCTCACGGGAGCGGAACCGACGAAGGTAGAGCGGAAGGTCATCCTCGTCGCGAGTCAGATGGGCATCGGCCTTGGATGCATCGGCCGCACTCTTCTGGCGCGCCTGGTGGCGTTGGAGGTACGCCGGCGCGTCTGGACGCTCGGTGCGCGGCAGGTTGACGTCGTTCATGAGTGCACCGTCAAGAACTTCTGGTTGACCACTCCGTCGTAGTAGAAGAGGGCCCGACCCATCTCCGCCTCCGTCCAGGTGACGGGCTCACTGTCCGGGTCGACCCAGTAACCACCGGTGAACATCTCGTTGCGGTTGCCGACCGGATCGAAGAAATAGAGGCACTGACCACGGGTGACCCCGTGACGCGTGGGGTTGGTCTCGATGTTGACCCCGTGATAGGCGCACACGTCGGCGGCGGTGCGCAGGTCGTTCCAACCGTCCACCCAGAAGGCGAAGTGGTGGAGGCCGTGGTTGGGGCCGGTGATCAAGGCGATGTCGTGGGAGCGGTGGGAGACCTCGAGCCAGGTGGCGATCTTGAAGCCGTCATCGGCCAGCACCTGCTCGGTCAGCCGGAAGTCGAGATGGTCGACGAGGAAGGCGGTGACGTGGTCGACCTCTTCGGCGGTCAAGAAGATGTGGTCGATGCGGGGCGGCGCCATGCCGGTCAGCCCCATCGGCCGCGGCGGCGGGTTGGTCTGCGGCAACAGGTTGCCGACCTGCTGCATCCCGTGCACCAACTCCATGGTGTGCCCGCTGGGGAGGTCGAAGCGGATCGATTCGCCGTGCCCGGGCGCCCAGTCCCCGTCGGCGTACCGCTTGACGGCGACGCCGGCGGCCTCCAACCGAGCCTGGTACAGATCGAGGTCGGAGGCGTCGGTGACCTTGAAACCGACGTGGTTGAGCCCATGGGTCGGCTCCAAGGTGAGCACGACCGAGTGGTGTTGATGCTCGTCCCAGCACTTGAGGAACACCCGGTTGGGCTCACGGGCAGTCTCGATCATCCCGACGACCTCGACGTAGTACGCCGTGGCCAACTCGAGGTCCGGGACGCGGATCTCGACGTGGGACAGACGCAGGATGCTCATCGGTTCTCCTTGCTGGTCGCGGTGTCGATCCGGGTCGCGCGGTGAAGGTGACTCATGGGCGCGGTCATCACGTGTGCACCTTCATGAAGCGCTCGTTGAGTTCGCCTTCGTAGTAGAAGACCGCGCGCCCGATGTTGTCCTCGGTCCACGTGATCGTGGGGAAGTCGGGGTCGGGGCGATAGCCGCCGGTGAACACCTCGTTGCGAGTGCCCAGGGGGTCGAAGAAATAGATCGTGGACCCGCGGGTGATGCCGTGGCGGGTCGGGCCGACGTCGAGCTGGATCCCGTTGTAGGCCAAGATGTCGGCCGCATCCCGCACGTCGTCCCAGTCATCGAGCCAGTAGGCGAAGTGGTGCAGGCCTCCGTTGGGTCCGTGCACGATGGCCAGGTCGTGGGGTGAGTGCGAGCGCTCCATCCACGTGGCCATCTGGTGGCCGTTGCCGTCAAGCAACTGCTCGGTGATCCGGAACCCGAGCACATCCATGTAGAACTGGGTGGCCTCGCCGACCTCCTCGGCGGTCAGCAGCAGGTGATCCATGCGCGGTGGCGAGATCACTCCAGGGCGACCCGGGTCGCCGTCGGGGTGCCACATCTCGGGGTTCAGCAGGCCACGGGTCGTGCCGATCTTCTCGACGTCATGAACCAGTTCGACCACGTGGCCGCTCGGACTGGCGAACCGGATGCTCTCGCCCTGCCCGAGCGAATCCCCTTTGCTCTGGCGCTGGACCGGCAGTCCGAAGCGGGCCACGGCGTTCTCGAGTTCGGCCAGGTCATCCTCCTTCTGCACTTTGAAGGAGACCTGGTCGAAGCCCACACGCGGGGCGTAGCGCAGACGCAGGGAGTGGTGGTCGACCTCGTCCCAGCACTTGAGGTAGACCGAGTCCTCGTCGCGAGCCACCTCGAGCATCCCGATGACCTCGGTGTAGTACGCGGTCGCCAGGTCGAGGTCGGTCACGGCGACGTCGACATGCGCCAGGCGAAGGATTCCCATGACCAGACGTTAGGTTTCGCGTCCCGCATGGAGGGAAGACCGTGCCTCTATGCGGGACGCGAATATGTAGCCTGAGTCACATGAACGAACAGGGCGGGCACGAGCACGAGACCGACTGGGCGGCTGCCGGGCCGGAGGCGATGCGCAATCGGCTCCGCGACCACGTCTACGCCTTGCACCGCGCCTACCTGACCCATCTGCAGCACTTCCCTCCCGCCGTCCGCGCCGCCATGCCGCTGGCCAGCCAGCAGGGACTGACCGTCATCGTGGCGGCGGCGCGGGAACTGCACCTGATCGCCACCCCAGAAACGCTCCCGCCTCCTCGGGGCCAGGAGGTCGAGGAGATCGACGAGGTCGAGGGAGTGTCGTGGCGGGTTCGCTTCTACGACGCCAGCATCCTGCCCGAACTCGGCGTGTTGGGCGGGACGCACGACGACGCCGGCGCCGTACGCCGGATCCTGGGCGTCGCCGACGTCGTCTATCACATCTCGGTCTCCCTCGGCGGAGGTCTGACCGCCCACCATGCCCAGCACGCGGGTGTCGCCCTGGCCAACCAGCACGCCAGTTCTGTGCGCGACGGAGAGTCGCTGCGCCGTGCCTACCCGGCCCATGAGGCGGCCGTCGACGAGTTCGTGGTGGCCGAGCGGCTGGGCATGGCACAGGCGGCACGACTCCTCGCCGGCGTGATCGGCGGCAGCGAACTCTCCCCGACCGCCAGCCCTCAGGAGGCTCGCCAGCACCTGCTGGCTCTGGCCAAGGGCCGGACTGCGGACAGCGAGGGCACCTGAGGTGGCGCAACCACTGGAAAGGCGCTCCCAGAACCTCAGCAGCGTGACCACTGCAGCCGCGGTGCTCAAGGAGTTCGGCAAGGGCGACACCCAACTCGGGGTCAGCCAGTTGGCGCGGCGGGTCGGGGTCACCAAGAGCACCGCCCACCGGGTCGTGCGGACGCTGGCCAGCGAGGGTCTGCTGGAGAAGGTCGATGAGACCGGGCTGTTCCGGCTCACCACGACGATGCGGAACCTCGGGATCAGCGCCGAGACCGCTCAGTCGCTGCACCGCGCCTCGACCCTGGCCCTGGAAGACCTGCGCTCGGCCACCGAGCACACCCACCTGGCGATCCTCGACGGCACCGATGTCCTCTACGTCGAGCGCCGGGAAAGCCCCAGCGCCCTCCAACTGTTCGGACGGGTCGGGGGTCGCAACTCCGTGCACGTCACCTCGACCGGCAAGGTCCTGGTCGCACATCTCGAACCCGAGGAGCAGCGACGCATCGTCGAGAGCATCCGGCTCACCCGGCGTACGGCGCACACGATCACCAGCAGGCGAGCATTGGTCGCCGAGTTGGCCAAGGTCCGCCGACTCGGCTACGGGGAGAACCGGTTCGAATCGGTGGTCGGCATGATCTCGATCGCGGCTCCGGTTCGAGACCGGACCGGTCGTGTCGTCGCCTCGGTCTCGATCGCCGGACAGGCCGAGCGTGCCACCGACAACACGATCAGTGCGCTGCTGCCCTCACTCCTGGAGACGGCCGGTCGCATCAGCCGCAACCTGGGTTGGCTCCGATCGGGACACCTCACATGAGCAACACCGACGAGGAGCACTGGGCCCGCATCTGTCGGGTCGAGGACATCCCCCAGGGCTTTGCGTGGGGTGGGGAGGTCGACGGGCGTCTGGTCTGCGCGGTGCTCGACGGCGACCGCCCGCAGGTCATGCTCGATCGCTGTCCCCACCGCGACATCCGACTCTCCGGTGGGCTCGTCCGAGATGGGCTCCTGACCTGCCCCGGGCACTTCTGGCGCTTCGACCTCACCGACGGGCACCGAACCGATGAACCGAACCAGGTGTGCTCGTTCTACCCCACCCGGACCGATGAAGAAGGGTGGGTCTGGGCGCTGCTGCCCGCGGTGGCGCAGCCCATGGGGATGCGGGAATGGTTGCTGGCGCAGGCGCGCGAGTCTCGCCACTACCAGGGCGGAACTGACCCGGACGACTAGTGCCGCTCCGCGGCACACGTCGCGGTCGGGGCTTTCCGGACGGGGCTTTCCGGACGGGGCTAGGGTCTCGACGTACCCCCCAGACTCAGAACGCGAGACCATGGATCTGATCCCGACCCCCACGCAACTGGTCAACGCTGCGGCCAACCTCACCCACGCCACGTTGTACGGCGGTCTGGCCGACCTGCGCACCATGCCTCGCACCCTCATCGACGACGG
The DNA here is from genome assembly GCA_937868075.1 of uncultured Marmoricola sp. Taxonomy (GTDB): domain Bacteria; phylum Actinomycetota; class Actinomycetes; order Propionibacteriales; family Nocardioidaceae; genus Marmoricola. Next base: position 19,886 of record CALMLL010000068.1, read on the forward strand.
CCCTCTGCGCGAGGTCTACCACTACCGCCCCGACCCCGAGATCGCCTCCCAGGGCGATCCGGTCCTGCTGATCACCCCGCTGGCCGCGCCGTCGCTGTGTTTCGACCTGCGCCGCGGCTGCTCACTGGTGGAACATCTGGTCGGCACGGGACGCCCCACCTACCTCGTGGAGTACGGCGAGGTCGTGTTCGCGGATCGTCGGATGGGCATGGAGCACTGGATCAACGACGTCATCCCGACCGCCATCCGCGAGGTCAGCGAACACGCTGGCGGTCGGCCGGTCCACCTCGTCGGCTGGAGCCTGGGCGGGATCTTCGCGACCCTGGTCGCTGCCGGCGAACCCGACCTGCCGATCGGCAGCCTGAGCGTGCTCGGCTCACCCTTCGACACCAGCAAGGTGCCGCTGGTGGCGCCCCTGCGCCCGCTGTTGGAACTCACCGACGGCCGCGGCCTGATCACGATGCTCTATCGCGCGGCCGGCGGCGCGCCCAAACCGTTGGTCCGCCGCGCCTTCCAGCTCTCCTCGGTCAACAAACTGATCACCAAGCCACTGGTGCAACTGCGCAACCTCGACGACCGGGAGTTCTTGGCCCAACTCGAAGCCGTCGACCGCTTCGGAGCGAACATGATCGCCTACCCGGGTCGCACGTTCGGCCAGCTCTACCACCGCATGCTCAAGGGCAACCAACTGCGCGAAGGGCGGATCGAGATCGAGGGGCGTGAGATCTCCCTGGACCGCCTGACCAACCCGGTGCTGGTCCTGGCCGGGAACACCGACGGCATCGCTCCGGTGGCCTCGGTGAAGTCGCTGGTTCGGCTCCTTCCCAACGCCCGGGAAGTGCGCTTCGAGATCGTGCCGGGAGGCCACTTGGGGATGCTCACCGGCAGAGCGGCTCGCACCAGCACCTGGCTGGTGATCGACGACTGGCTGACCCAACACGACACCCTGCCGCGGACGCGGACGCGAAAACCGCCTCGAACCTGATCCCAAATCGGTTCGGCTGGCCTATCGTCGCGGCATGTCAGAGTCCGCATCACACATTGCGCCGCTGCCCCGGGACGTGCGGATCGGCTACGGCCTGGGGTCGGTGGCCACCGGCACCTTCGGCACCGTGCCGGGTCTGATGCTGTTGCCCTACCTGACCGACACACTCGGGATCGCGGCTGGAGTGGCCGGGGTGATCGTTTTCGCCCCCAAGGCCTGGGATGTCATCTTGAACCCGATCGCCGGTCGGATCTCGGACCGCTCCGCTGACCCTCGCGGTCCGCGTCGCCCGTTCCTGCTCAAGGCAGGCCTGCTCTTGGCCCTGGGCTTCGTGCTCCTCTTCGCCGGACCCCCCATGGGCTCGCGACTCGGAGACGGGCTGTGGGTGTTGGTGATGTTCGTGGGCTGCGCGACGGCGTACGCGTTCTTCCAGGTGCCCTATGTCGCGATGCCTGCCGAGATCACCGACTCCTACGACGAACGCACCCGCCTGATGACCTGGCGGGTGGCGATCTTGGCACTGGCGATCATGCTCAGCGGGGCGACCTCTCCGATGATCCGCAATGCCTTCGAGGGTCGCACCGGCTACCGGGTGATGGGACTCTTCGTCGCCTGCTTGCTGGTGGCCGGGGTGCTCGGCGCCTACTTCGGCACCCGCCGGGCCCCGGTCGGCACCCCGCATGCGGACTCAGCGAGTCTGCGCGATCAGTTGCGCATCGTCGCCGCGGCCAAGGACTTTCGCCTGCTGCTGACCACGTTCGTGATCCAGGCGTTGGGCACCGGGGCCATGTTGGCGGGCGTGGACTACGTGGCCCGCACAGTTCTGCGCAACCCAGGGGCAGCGACCATCTTGTTCGTCTGCTTCGTGGGGCCTGCCCTCCTGCTGACCGGCGCGTGGAGTTCCCTCGGACAGCGGATCGGCAAGAAGCGCGGCTACGTGCTCTCCTCCGTGGTCTTCGCCGCTGGCGCGGTGCTCCTTGTGGGAGCCGGGGTGGCGCCTGCTTGGACCACCTATGTCGCGACCGCGCTCGTGGGATGCGGGTACGCCGGCGCGCAAGTCTTCCCGCTGGCGATGCTCCCCGACGCCGCTGCGGTCGATGCCAGACGCACCGGCCACAATCGCGCCGGCCTCTACACCGGGGTGTGGACCGCCGGGGAGACCCTGGGACTGGCCGTTGGACCCGGGGTGTTCGCGCTGGTCCTGTCCCTGGGTGGTTACGTCTCCTCCACCAGCGGGACCGTTGCTCAACCCGACTCGGCCGTGAAGGCCATCGTGTTGGGGTTCTCCCTCCTCCCGGCAACCTTGACCCTGGTATCGCTGTTGTGGTTGCGCCGCTACTCCCTGAGCGCGGCCGAGGTCGAAGGAGCATGGCGATGAGCGATGTGTTGGCACGACTGGCCCGCATGCAGGCCGCCGACGTACCTGTCACCGGCGGGCGCACCCTGGCTTACGTCTATGACTCCGGGATCGAGGAGGCCGACCGGGTCGGACGCGCCGCCGTCGCGGCGTACGCCGGCAGCAACGGGCTGGACCCGACCGCGTTCCCGAGTCTGTTGGAGATGGAGAACGACGTCGTCGGCTTCGGTCTCGACATGATCGGTGCGCCCGCTGAGGCGGTCGGCACCGTGACCAGTGGCGGCACCGAGTCGGTGTTGCTCGCGGTCCAAGGTGCGCGTGACGCCGACCCCCGACAACACCCCAACATGGTGTTGCCCAGCACCGCGCACGCGGCCTTCCACAAGGCCGCCCACTACTTCGGGGTGGAGGCTCGAGTGGCGCCGGTGAGACCGGACCATCGAGCCGACGTGGACGCGATGGCGGCCCTTGTCGATGAGGACACCGTGCTGGTCGTCGGCAGCGCGCCCTCCTACGCCCACGGCGTGATCGACCCCATCACCGAACTGGCCGCGCTGGCCAGCAGCCACGGAATCCGTTGTCACGTCGATGCCTGTATCGGCGGGTTCGTGCTGCCCTTCGCTCGGCGACTGGGCCGACCGGTCGCGCCCTGGACCTTCGATGTGCCAGGGGTGAGCAGCATCAGCCTCGACCTGCACAAATACGCCTATGCCCCCAAGGGCACCTCGCTGCTGCTGCACCGGAACCCGCAGGTGCGGCGCCCCCAGATCTTCGCCACCGCGGACTGGCCCGGCTACACGGTCGTCAATCCCACGATGCAGTCGACCAAGTCCGGCGGACCCCTGGCTGGAGCCTGGGCGGTGATCAACACGATCGGCGATGAGGGCTACCTGCGGCTGGCCGAGACCACCTTCGCCGGGGTCGATCTCATCGTCGACACCGTCAACGCGTTGCCGGCCTTGCGGTTGGTGGCGGCTCCCGACTCCACACTGGTGGCGTTCGAGACCGACGCCACGTGTGACGTGTTCACGATCGCCGACCTCATGCACGATGCCGACTGGTGGGTGCAGGCCCAACTCTCATACGGCGGATCCCCGGCCAACCTGCATCTGACCCTGAGCGCGGCCACGGACGCGGCTGCGTTCACCGCAGCGCTGCGAGGCGCGGTGGCCGCAGCCGTCGAGCGGGGACCCATCGTGATCGAGCCGGGCATCGTCGACTTCGTCCGTGCGCTGGATCCGGCGGCACTGAGTGATGAGGACTTCGATGGGCTCCTGGACGCCGTCGGGATGTCCGGCGGCGAACACATCGGGCTACCCGAGCAGATGGGCCCGATCAACGCGCTGCTCGACCTGGCCACCCCCGCGATGAGACAGGCGCTGCTGACCGTGTTCATCGACCGACTCCTTCGTGCGCGCCGAGTAGGGTCCACGACGTGAAACCTCTGGCCGTGATCGCAGTCGGGCTGATCCTGGTGGTGGTCGACATCCGTTACGGCGGCTTCGACGTCCTGACTGATGTGTTGGGCTGGCTGGCGTGTTTCTGGGCGCTCCTGCAGATGTCGCGCATGTCGTCGTGGTTCGGCATCGGCGTCGCCGGGGCGGCCCTGGGCGCGGCGAGTTCGATGTTCCACCTCTCGGCTGAGCCGACACCCCTGATCAGCATGCTGGACCAGATCGCCACCGTCTTGATGGTCTTCGGCACGTGCAGCGGCATCATGGCGCTGGCCCAGGATGCCGACCCGGGGGTGGCCTCGATGGCCAACATTCTGCGGTGGGTGACCCTCGGGCTCGGCCTGGTCAGTCCACTGGCGGTTCTGGCCGGCGGCCCCACGGTGATCGTCGTGTTGGGCCTGGCGGCCCTGGCGGTCGTGATCTGGTTCATCATGATGCTGTTCAGCGTTTCTCGGCGTGACTACGCCGTGCCACCCACCTCATGAGTGCCTTCGACACGCTGGTCCAGCGCGGTCTGATGGCCCCGGACTGGGCCGAAGCACTGGCTCCGGTGGAGCCCAACATCACCGCCATGGGTGCTTTCCTGCGCGCCGAGATCGCTGCAGGACGCGGTTATCTTCCCGCCGGTGACCACATCCTGCGCGCCTTCGCCCGCCCCCTGAGCGAGGTCAAGGTGCTGATCCTGGGCCAGGACCCCTACCCCACCCCGGGACACCCGGTGGGATTGAGCTTCTCGGTCGCCGAGCACGTGCGACCACTGCCGAAATCACTGGTCAACATCTTCACCGAACTTGTCGATGACCTCGGGGTTCCTCGTCCGGCTTCGGGTGACCTCAGCCCGTGGGCCGACCAGGGGGTGTTGTTGCTCAACCGCGTCCTCACCGTCTCGCCCGGCCAGCCAGGATCGCATCGCGGGCGAGGTTGGGAGGCCATCACCGAGCACGCCATCGGCGCCGTCGTACGCCGAGGTGGGCCGCTGGCGGCAATCCTGTGGGGACGGGATGCCGCCGCGGCCAAGCCGCTTCTCGGCCAGGTCCCGTGGGTCGAATCGGCGCACCCCTCCCCGCTGTCGGCGCACCGGGGCTTCTTCGGCTCCCGCCCGTTCTCGCGCGTCAATCAGATGGTGGAGTCCTTGGGCGGGTCCGCGGTCGAGTGGGGATTGTCGGGCCCGGTATGATTGGTGATATGTCACGCATGCCGGCCCTTTACCTCGGGCACGGAGCCCCGCCGCTCCTCGACGATGCAACCTGGTCGGCACAGCTTCGCGGCCTCGCCGACTCCATGGCGCGCCCGACCGCAATCCTGATCGTCAGCGCCCACTGGGAGGCGGCCCCCATCTCCCTCAGCGCCTCTGGTCCCGGCGTCGGCCTGGTCTACGACTTCTGGGGATTCGAGCAGCGTTTCTACGACATGACGTATTCGACTCCAGCGGCCCACGCCCTGGCAGCCCGGGTGTCGGCGGTGCTCAGCGATCAGCAGGTGCACCAGCACGCCAGTCGCGGGCTCGACCACGGAGCATGGGTGCCGCTGAAGATCATGTATCCCGACGCCGACATACCAGTCCTGCAGATGTCGTTGCCCACCGACGACCCGGGCACCCTGCTCACCATCGGTGCGCGCCTGGCCAGCCTTCGCGACGAAGGCGTGCTGATCATTGGGTCCGGATTCATGACCCACGGCCTGCCGTATCTGACCGACTGGAGCATCAACGCGGCCGCCCCCTCCTGGTCGACCGACTTCGACCAGTGGGCGCACGAGGCGATCGCGGCAGGTGACCTGGACACCCTGGCCGCCTATCGAGACCTCGCCCCCGGCATGCCGTTCGCCCACCCCACGGTCGAGCACTTCACCCCGCTGTTCATCACCCTCGGTGCGGCCAGCGACCCCAGCCACCCGGCCGATCAGGTCATCGACGGGTTCTGGATGGGGTTGTCGAAACGCAGTCTGCTGGTCGCCTGATCAGCGCAGGCCGGTGCGCCGCATCAGTTTCAACGAGGTCAGCGTCTGCTTGGCGTACGCCGCGTAGTCCTGGTTCGGCTGCGGTCCCATGATCTGCTTCTTCAACACACCGACGTTTTGACAGTCGGTGTACTTCAACAGGCCCTGGTCGCCGTGACGTGCACCCACCCCGGACTGTTTGACCCCACCTGAGGGCGTGCCCTTGGAGGCGTACGCCGTCGCGAGGGAGTCGTTGACGTTGACGTTGCCCGACTCGATCCGCCGCGCCACCGCCTCGGCGGCGGCGATATCGCCACCCCAGACCGAGGCGTTGAGCCCGTAGTCGGTGTCGTTGGCAAGGGCGATCGCCTCGTCGACGGAGGTGTAGCGATGCAGTGCCACCACCGGGCCGAACGTCTCGCAACTGCCCGCCAGCATGTCGGCGGTGACGCCCTCCAACACCGTGGGTTCGAAGAACGCCGGCCCGATGTCGGGACGCGCTTTTCCGCCCACCAGGACGGTGGCGCCCTTGGCCACCGCATCCTCGACGTGGCTGGAGACTCGCTGGAGGTGGTCGGGTGAGATCAGCGAACCGACGTCAGCGGTGTAGTCGTAGGCAGCACTGAGGTGGAGCGCCGAGGTGGCCGCCACGAAGCGGTCGCGGAAGTCGGCGTAGATGGAGTCGTGCACGTACAACCGCTCGATGTGCATGCAGATCTGCCCGGTGTTGCCATAGCAGCCGAACAGCGCCCCTTTGACCACCTCGTCGAGGTTGGCATCGGGCAGCACGATCATCGGGTTCTTGCCACCCAGCTCCAGGCAGCAGCCGATGAGGTTGCGTCCAGCCTGCTCGCCGATGATCCGACCCGTGGCCGTCGACCCCGTGAACATCACATAGTTCGCGTTGTCGACCAGCGTCGGGCCGACGTCGGGCCCTTCACCGCACACGACCTGCATCAGCCCCTCGGGGAGCCCGGCCTCGTAGAGCATCGCGACGCCGTACAACGGAGACAAAGCGGTCTTGTTGTCAGGCTTCAAGACGACACCGTTGCCGGCCATCAACGCCGGGATCGCGTCCGAGATGCCGGTGGCGAAGGGGAAGTTCCACGGCGAGATGATGCCGACGACCCCCTTGGGCACCCGGATCTCCGTCGAATACGACATGAACGGGACCGGACCGCCGTGCTTGGCCGGCGCCAGCAGTTTGGCGGCGCGCTTGAGGTAGTGCGAGACGACGATCGGCACGTCGCACGTCTCCTCGAAGGCCATCTGCCGAGCCTTGCCGGACTCGGCCTGGATCAGGTCGGTGGTGATCTCGGCACGCTCCAACAAGAGCGCGTGGTATCGCTTGAACACCTCCAGCCGGCGCTTGACCGACCAGGCCGCCCAGGTCTTCTGGGCTGCTCGCGCTGCGGCGAAGGCAGCCACGATGTCATCGGGTGAGGACTGCGGCAGCTGAGTGATCACCTCGCCGGTGTAGACCTCGGTCAACGGCCAGGTCTCAGCCCTGGTGCCGGCAACCTGGGCGGTGAGGCGACGCAGCAGTTCGGTGGTGATCGAGACCGGAAGCATCAGGCCCCCAGGATGAACTCGGCGCACTTCTCGCCGATCATGATCGCCGGTGCGTTGGTGTTGCCGGAGGTGATCGTGGGCATGATCGAGGCATCCGCGACCCGGAGCCCCTCGATCCCACGCACCTTCAACGTCGGGTCGACCACGGCCCGCTCATCACTGCCCATGCGGCACGAGCCGACCGGGTGATAGACCGTGGTGAGGCGGCGGCGAAGTTCGTTGGCCAACTCCTCCCCGACCATGTGCTTGCCGGGCTCACCTTCGGCCTTGACGTGCGAGCCGTTGCCCGAGTCGTTCATCACCTCTCGGATGATCTGGAAGCCCTCCAAGATGACCTTGAGGTCGTCCGGCTCGGTGAGATAGCCCGGGTCGATCACAGGTGTGGCGTTGGGGTCGGCGCCGGAGAGCCGGATCGTGCCGCGCGAGCGCGGCTGGATCAGGGTCGAGAACACCGACCATGAGGGCCGCTTGTCCGGAGCCAGGCGCTTCGGCTCGTCCTGATAGGGCGGGTAGGACCACGGCAGACCGAGCAACTGCATGTCCGGGGCATCGTCGGGCCCGGCCAGCGAGGTGCGCAAGAACGCACCCGCCTCGAACACCGAGTGGGCCATGAAGTTGCTACCCGGACGCAGTCGGTCCTTGAGCAGAGCCATGCCGAAGTAGAGCGGAGAGGACTTGTGCGGAGAGTTGTCGACCAACCAGGTGCTGGGCACGAAGAGGTGGTCGTGGAAGTTGTCACCGACCGGCAGGTCCGCGACAACGTCGATCCCATGCTCGGCCAGGTGGGCCGCCGGGCCGATGCCTGAACGCATCAGCAGCGTCGGGGCGGCGTACGCGCCGGCGGAGACGATGACCTCCTTGGCCGCTCGGACGACCCGACTGGAGCCGTCGGCATCGATGACGTGGACTCCGGTCGCACGTCCGTTGTCGATGATCACCCGGTCGGCGAGAACACCGGTCTGCACCTGAAGGGTGGGCTGGGCGGCCTCGTCGAGATAGGCGCGCGAGGAGGAGTAGCGCACCGAGTCGCGGGTGTTCTCCTGGATCGCGTGGACGCCCTCCTGCTGCTCACCGTTGTAGTCGGGGTTGACCGGAACGCCGAGCACCTTGGATGCGGAGTCGATGAACATCTTGGCCACGTCGGTGATGTCGTGGTTCTCGATCACCTTCACCGGTCCGCCGGCGCCGCGGAAGTCGGAGGAGCCACCCTCCCAGTCCTCCATCTTGCGGAAGGTGGGCAGGACGTCGGCGTACCCCCAACCTGGGCAGCCGTCGGCCTCCCAGGAGTCGAAGTTGGCCTTGTTGCCGCGCACGAAGATCATGCCGTTGACCGAACTGGACCCGCCCATCAACTTGCCACGGGTGGCCGGGATCTTGCGGTTGAACAGTTCCCGTTGCGGAGCGTGGTACCAACCCCAGTCGAACTTGGCCTTCATCTTCGGATCGGAGTGGATCATCGTGATCATGCCCGGCTTGCGGAACATCACCGACGAATCCCCGCCGCCGGCTTCGAGCAGGATCACGCTGGCGCCCGAGTCGGCCAGGCGGCCAGCTACCGCGCACCCTGCCGATCCGGCACCGACGACGACGTAGTCGGCTTCGTTGAGATTCGCGACGCTGGCCTTGGACATGGACTTCCTCCGACGTGAGAGCCACTGTGGCGCTGGGTGCCGAGGGCATGTCCGCCCCGGCGCGGCCAACTGTAACGCGTTCTAGTTTGGTGGCACAGACCCAGAGGCGGTCGGCTCCCGCCAAGGCGCCGAGGACGGCTCGATAGCATCCGAAGGTGAGCATCCTCTCGATCCAGTCGGCGGTCGCCTACGGACATGTCGGCAACTCCGCGGCCGTCTTCGTCATGCAACGCCTCGGCGTCGAGGTGTGGCCGGTCTACACGGTGAACTTCTCCAACCACACCGGCTACGGCCAGTGGCGCGGACCGGTGATGCCTGCGGCCGACGTGGCCGAGGTGATCGCCGGAGTCGAGGAGCGCGGTGCCTTCGAGGAAGTCGACGCAGTGCTGTCGGGATACCAGGGTGGAGCAGACATCGGCGCGGTGATCCTCGACGCGGTCGCTCGCGTGAAGGCGGCCAACGCTCGGGCGATCTATGCCTGCGACCCGGTGATGGGCAACGCCAAGTCCGGCTGCTTCGTGCACCCCGACATCCCGGTGCTCCTGCGCGACAAGGTGGTGCCCCAAGCCGATCTGATCACGCCCAACCAGTTCGAGTTGGGCTACCTGACCGACACCGAACCACGCAGCCTCGAGGACACCCTGCACTCGGTCGAGGCCGCGCGTGCGATGGGACCTTCGACGGTCCTGGTGACCAGCGTTCATCGCCCCGACGCTCCCCCACACACGGTGGAGATGCTCGCGGTGCATCGCGACGAGGCTTGGATCGTGCAGACCCCGTTGCTGCCGATGAAGGCCAACGGCTCCGGAGACGTGACTGCTGCCCTGTTCACCGCGCACCTGCTTCAGACCGACGACGCCAAGCTGTCGCTGGAGCGCACCGTGTCCAGCGTCTACGACCTGCTGCAGATGACTCTGGACTCGGGACGTCGTGAACTCCAGATCGTGCAGTCGCAGGAGACCCTGGCCCATCCCCGGATGCAGTTCAGCGCCACCAGGATCGACTGATCGGTCAGTGACCGATCGCGGCCAGCACCTCGCGCACCCTGGGTGACTCGAAGACGTCCTCCAACGTCAGGAGGCGGCCATCGGAGTCGGTCAGCGGCACCCGCCAGTTGGGGTACTCATCGACAGTTCCCGGCTGGTTCTGAGTACGCCGATCGCCGACTGCATCGACCAGCGCCACGCACTGCAATCGGGCCGGGCTCTGCGCGAGCAGCCGATGCAACCCGATCAGCACCTCCTCCGCGCTGGCATCGGGCGCGGTCAGCCCGCGCTCGAGCAGGAGGTTCAGCCAGTCCTCCCGCGAGGCCGAGTCGATCGCCAACTCCTCGGCCAGGGGGCGAGTGAGCATGCCCAGGCGGTCTCGCAGTCGGACATGGTCTCCGGCCAGGTAGCCCAGGGTGGGCGGCAGGTCGTGAGTGGTGACCGAGGCGAGTGCCCACTCCCGCCACCGCTCGGGCGGCAGCGCGGAGCCGTCGCCGGCGTAGTCGCGCTCGAAGAACAGGATCGAGGTGCCCAGGATGCCGCGCTCGCGCAGGTAGTCGCGGACCCAGGGTTCGACGGTGCCCACGTCCTCGCCGACGACCACGGCACCGGCTCGATGGGCCTCCAGTGCCAAGATCCCCACCATCGCGTCGTGGTCGTAGCGCACGAAGGTGCCCTCGGTGGCCGCTGCGCCGTCGGGGATCCACCACAGTCGGAAGAGCCCCAGGACGTGGTCGACCCGCACCCCTCCTGCGTGCTTGAGGACCGTGGCCACCAGGGAACGGAACGGCTGATACTCCAAGGCCTCCAGAGCGTCGGGACGCCACGGCGGCTGGCCCCAGTCCTGCCCGAGTTGGGTGTAGGCGTCTGGAGGAGCGCCGACGCTGATCCCCTGAGCGAAGACCTCCGGCATGCTCCAGGTCTCGGCCCCGCGACGGTTCACCCCGACAGCGAGGTCGTGCATGATCCCCAGCGACATTCCCGCGCGGCGGGCACTGTCGTGGGTCATGGCGAGTTGCTCGTCGAGTTGCCAGGCCATCCACCGGTGGAAATCCACCACGTCGGGGTGCCGGTCGGCGTACTCAGCGACGGCGGGCGAGGTGGGGTCCTGCAGTTCGGGCGGCCATGCCCACCAGTCCGCGCCGTGCTCCTCAGCCAGAGCGCACCAGGTCGCGTACCGCTGGAGCATCACCCCGCCCTGGTCGCAGAAGGCCTGGTAGGCGAACTCGCGTCCGGCGCGTCGAGGCACCGCCGCGATGAGTCGCAGAGCGATCCGTTTGGCCCCCCACGCGGTCTGCCGGTCGATCCGATCGACGCCGTCGAGCGCAGCCTTCACTTTCCTCCGGAGGTTGGCCACCCGGGTCCGGTCGCGGCCACTGAGTCCGGCGTACTCCTCCATGGCCTCCACCCGCAGATAGAGCGGGTTGGCGAAGCGCCGCGTCGTGGGCAGGTAGGGCGAGGGCTCCATCGGTGGCACCGGCTGGACCGCGTGCATCGGGTTGACCAAGACGTACGCCGCCTGGTGCTCCACTGCCGACCACACCGCCAGATCGGTCAGGTCGCCCAGGTCGCCGACCCCCCAGGAGTCGCGCGACCGGACGCTGTAGAGCTGGGTCGCCAGTCCCCAGCCATGAGCGGGAGACATGTCCGCCGGAAGGCCCAGCCAGGCCGGAGTCACCACCCATGCCATCGCGGCGTCGTGCTCACCGGAGCGGGCCCGGAGCACGTGATAGCCGAGCGGAAGGTCGCTCGGGACCGCGAACGTGGCCTCCCCCACCAGGTGCCCATCGACGTCCTGCGCCGGAGTGTCGTTGGTCTGTTGCGCCAGGTCTCGACGCTGGGCCCCATCTTCGAGATCGAGCCAGATCTCCACCGGCGATCCATGCGGGACGTGGACGTCGACGGTGGCCTGTTGCCCTTGGCGCACCACCTTCACCGGCGGCAGCATCCGTCGCCACCGCTGCAGTCGATGGTGGATCAGCGCGGCTTCCGGGTCGGTGGTGTCGACTCCCAGCGCGGCCAACACCGCGGTCAAGGTGGCCTCGCTGACCTGTTGGTGCTGACCCTGCCAATCCCAGTAGTGGGTGGCGACTCCGAAGGCGTCTGCGAGATCGACGAGCCCCTGGCTCATGGTCGTCGTACCTCCGGGCGCGCTCGGCGTTTCGGAGTGGTCATGGCCTGCCTCCCGAGGTCGGGTGTGCGTCGTCTCGGACGACCACGGACCGCGATCGCGGTCCCCACACAAACGAGCCGGTGACAGGAGTCGAACCCGCGACATCCTCATTACAAGTGAGGCGCTCTACCAACTGAGCTACACCGGCCTCGCGCATCGACGCGCGCGGACATCCTAGACCGCGCCGCGGGATGGCTCAGCGGTAGTAATCGGCAGTGGCCTGCCGCTGATGCAGGGTCAAGTCGCGCTCCTGGGCGGGGGTGGCCCGCAAGTCCGCCGGCAGCGGGGTCCGGCACGACTTGTCTGCGCAGTTCTGATAGTTGCTCCAGACCTCTTGGAGGCGTTCGCGCATGGCCGAGTACGCCGGGTCGGCGTACACATTGCGTAGTTGGAGCGGGTCGGCGCGAAGGTCATACATCTCGGCATCGCCGTTGCCGTAGCGGATGTAACTCCAACCGGCCACCCGAATGCCGCTGATGTTGAGGCCCGAGGCGAACTTGGTCATCGGAACGCCGTTGGACACCGCGGCGTCGAGCCCTTCGGTGACGACTACGCGGTCCCAACCACGGTCGGCGGCGATCACATCGCGCAACGACTCGCCGTCGCATCGCGGCATCGGGCCGGTGTCGGTCCAGTCGCTGATGGTCGGGGCCATGTCAATGGTCATGACGGGGTCGTAGCGCACTCCGTGCGGAACGTCCGGCCCGGCCACGATCAGGGGCACTCGTAGTGACGGTTCGTGACTGAGGATCTTGCCGTAGCGCTTGCGGTGTTCACCCAGGAAGTAGCCGTTGTCGGAGGTGAACACGATGTAGGTGCGGTCCAGGGCCCGCAGCGCCTTCAACTGGGCCAACGTGGCACCGATCTCCTTGTCGAGCACGAACAGCGCCTCGGCGCGCTGGCGTGAGGACTTCAACTCCGCGCGGCGCTCGGCGGCGTTGAGTTCTGGGGTCTGGAGGAAACCGGGCTTGTCGCTGATATCGGCTTCGGTGGTGCCGTTGCGACGCACCCCGATGCCGTGGCGGATCACCTTGTTGAACTTCCCACGCACCCATGCCGGCCGGGCCGGGGTCTCGAACGTCGACATGGTGCCATCACTGCGTCGAACCGGCAGCGGATCGTCCTTCTCCACAGGGCTTCCGAAGTGAGGCGCCACCGGTGTCCACCACACGAACCAGGGCTTGGAGGTGGTCGAGAATCCCGAGATCACCGACCGGGTGTGTTGGGCCAGCACGTTGGTCGAATAGCGACCGCGGTTGCCCACGAGATCACCGTTGACGTTGAGGGTGATGGCCGAATAGTTGTAGGTCCCGCCCCATAGCGCAGAGTCCGAGGGGAACCTGCCGTAGTCGCTGGCTGCGTGCCACTGCGTCCACCCCGGAGGCACGTAGGTCAAGGAGGGCTGACCGGTGGAGTAGACCGGCTGGCTGCCGTAGCCGTTGAGGTACTTGCCGATCAGGGCGGTCTGATAGCCCGCGTCCTGGAGGTGGGTGGCCACTGTGGTGGCGTCGTTGAAGGCCCCGAAACCGTAGGGCTCGACGTGACTGAGAACACGGTGGTTGTGGGAGTACTTCCCGGTCAGGAAGCTGGTCCGCGAGGGGCAGCACAGCGGGTTGGGCGCGAAGGAGTTGGCGAAGGTGAGCCCCCGCTGCGCGATCAGTCGGCGCACGTTCGGCATGAACCGCACATCGTCGGCACGCATGTCGTCGGTCTCGATCACCAGTACGTTCGGCCTGGTCACAGCCGTTTCCTGCGGCAAAGCGACCGCGTTGGGTGCCGCCAGCAAGGTCGCGGCGCTGGCAGTCACCAGCAGCGTCGCGATCGCCTTCATATTGTCATCTGCTCACAGTCGTCTTCACGTGTCCAAAGCCTGGTGAAGGGTACGCGGTAGGCCCTGGTGGCACCTAACCTGAAGCGGTGCCCATGCGGATCGTGTCCAGCCGTCCCGACCCGGCGGTGCTGACCCTTCCCTGGAATCAGCCACTGGAGTCGTGGACCGAGCACGTGGTGCCGTTGCCGCGCGGGTTGTCTCGCCACGTCGTACGCATCGTGCGGCTGGGTTCGGCGGTCTATGCGATCAAAGAGACCACCGAAGAGATGGCCTGGCGCGAATACAACCTGCTGCGCAATCTCGCCCGCCTCGACCTGCCCGCGGTGGTCGCGCACGCAGTGGTGACCGGCCGGGTCGATGAGGCGGGGGAAGAACTCCCGGCGGCGCTGATCACCCGCCATTTGCAGTTCGCCCTTCCCTACCGCTCGCTGTTCGCCAACGGAATGCGCGCCGACACCCTCCCGGCCCTCATCGACGCCCTCGTGGTGTTGCTGGTGCGCCTCCACCTTGCCGGGTTCTATTGGGGTGACGTGTCGCTCTCGAACGTGCTGTTCCGCCGCGATGCGGGTGCCTTGGCGGCCTATCTGGTCGATGCCGAGACCGGCGAACTGCGCTCCAGCATCTCCGCGCCGCTACGTGAGTACGACGTCGAAGTGGGCACCCAGAACGTCTTCGCCGAACTCCTCGACCTCGAGGCCGCACATCTGGTCGACCACGTCGACCCCGCAGACGTGGTGGAGATGATCCTGTGCCGCTACCGGGAGCTGTGGAACGAACTGACCAGCACCGAGGAGTTCGGCACCGACCAGCTGTGGCGCATCGAGCAGCGAGTGGCCCGGCTCAACGATCTCGGGTTCGACGTGGAGGAACTCGACGTGGTCACCGACTTCGACGGCGATCTGGTCCGAATCACCCCGCGCGTGGTCGAACTGGGCCACCACACGCGCGAGTTCCAGTCGTTGACCGGACTCGACGTGGAGGACAACCAGGCTCGGGTCCTGCTCAACGATCTGGCCTCCTACACCGCCCACACCGGCCAGGGCGGTGAGGACCGTCAACTGGTCGCCCAGCGATGGCTGCACGACATCTACGAACCGTTGGTGGCCATGGTCCCGCCGGAGTTGCGCGGGAAACTGCAAGGACCTGAGTTGTTCCACGAGATCCTGGTGCACCGCTGGTACCTCTCCGAGCGAGCCGGACACGAGGTGAACATCTTCGACACCGCTCGCGACTTCATCGCCACCCACCTGCGTGCTCGCCCTGAGGAGGCGATCCCCGAGCCGGTGGCCGATCTCGTCGAGTCCGCCGGCGCCGACGACGAGGCCTGAGCGGTAGCGTCGCGGCCATGGCCGTGCGCAGAATCCCCGCCAACGAGGACCAGGAGGCCCTCTTCGACCTCGCCCGCGAGATCGCGACTCGCGAACTCGCCCCGCAAGCCGCTGCTGCAGAGGCGGCGCACGAGTTCCCTGCCTCGGCGTACCGAACGTTGGGCAGGGCCGGGCTGCTCGGTCTCCCCTTCCCCGAGGAGTACGGCGGCGCCGGCGTCACCTACGAGGCCTACCTCCAGGTCATCGAGGAGATCGCCTGCGCCTGGGCCAGTGTGGGGGTGGGGGCCAGCGTGCATGCGCTGACGTGTGTGGTGATGGCCGACTTCGCCAGCGACGAGCAGCGGTCGACCTGGCTGCCCAGAATGCTCAGCGGCGACTGGCTGGGCGCCTACTGCCTCTCCGAACCCCAAGCCGGCTCCGACGTATCCGCGATCCGCACGAGAGCGGTGCGAGACGGCGACGACTATGTGATCACCGGCGTCAAGCAGTGGATCAGCAACGGCTCGCACGCCGACTACTACATCCTCTTCGCCCGCACCAGCGACGAGCGCAACGGCCTCAGCGCTTTCATCGTCCCGGCCGGCACCGAGGGCATGTCCTTCGGGGCTCCGGAGAAGAAGATGGGGCTGCACTCCGACGTCACCACCCAGGTGATCTTCGAGGGTGCCCACGTCCCGGTCGCTCAGCGCATCGGCGCCGAAGGCCAGGGCATGCGGATCGCTCTGGGAGCGCTCGACCGGGGTCGACTGGGCATCGCTGCTGTCGCGACCGGGATCGCGCAGGCGGCCCTGGACACGGCAGTGGCTTGGGCAGGTGAACGCGAGCAGTTCGGCCGCCCGATCGGACAGTTCCAGGGGCTTGGTTTCCTCCTGGCCGACATGGCCGCCGCGACCGAATCTGCACGGGCTACCTACCTTCACGCGGCGCGACTCAAGGACGCCGGACTGGAGTTCTCGCGTCAGGCGAGCATCGCCAAACTCGTGGCTACGGACAACGCCATGTCGGTGGCCACCAACGCCGTTCAGGTGTTGGGCGGCTACGGCTACACCGCCGAGTACGCCGCCGAGCGGCACTTCCGCGACGCCAAGGTCACCCAGATCTTCGAGGGAACCAACCAGATCCAGCGGTTGGTGATCGCCAAGGATCTGTTGGGCTGAGCGCGCTGAGTGGCTGCGCCTAGCGCCGCGCCTGATCGATGGCGTAGAGCGCGATCGAGGCCGCGACCGAGGCGTTGAGCGACTCCAGACCCGAGGCCATCGGGATGCCGAGCAACTGGTCGCACGTGGCCGCCACGAGTCGGGAGAGTCCCTTGCCCTCGGAGCCGACCACGAGCACCAGCGGTCCCGTGGCCAGGTCGAAGTCGGGCAACGACACGTCGGCATCCGCGGCCAGACCGACGACCATGCAGCCGGCTGCTTGGTAGGCCTTCAACTGCCGCACGAGATTGACCGTCTGTGCCACCGGAACCCGGGATGCGGCCCCGGCCGAGGTCTTCCACGCACTGGCGGTCATCCCGGCCGCACGGCGTTCGGGGATCAGCACGCCGTGTGCGCCGAAGCCGGAGGCCGACCTGACCACGGCGCCGAGGTTGCGCGGGTCGGTGACCGAGTCGAGAGCAACGATCAGGGGCGGCTCACCGCTGGCCGCCGCCGCGGCCAGCAGGTCGTCGGCGTGGGCGTACTCGTAGGCCGGCACCCGCGCCGCGAGGCCCTGGTGCACCGCCCCGCCGGTCAGTTTGTCCATCTCGTGGCGCGGGATCTCCAGCATGGCCACGCCTTGCTCCGAGGTCAGCGCGAACACCTCGCGCAGCCGCCCGTCGCGCTCGGCCCCTTCGGCGACGTACACCGCAGTGACCGGCATGCGTGCTCTGAGCACCTCGACCACGGAGTTGCGACCGGCGACCCATTCGGCCTCACCGGAGGTGCGCCGTTTGGGTCGGGTCGCCGAGGTCTGCTCGGCACGGCGTTTGGCTTTGTAGGCCTTGTGGCCCTCGCGGTCCTTGGCCTTGGGGGTCGGGCCCTTGCCTTCGAGGCCGCGGCGTACTCGTCCGCCGGAGCCGGCGGTCGGGTTGCCCTTGCCGGTCTTCTTGATCGCGCCGCGTCGCGCGGAGTTCCCAGCCATCAGTGCACGCTCCATTTCGGACCGTCAGGGGTGTCCTCAACGGCGATGCCGGCTTGCTTCAAGGTGTCGCGAACCGCATCGGCGGCAGCCCAGTCCTTGGCGGCCCTGGCTTCGGCACGCTGCTGGAGAAGGTTGGCGACCAGGACGTCGACGGCCCCGGTCAGGTCGGAGGCCTCGGCCGCGCCCCACGCCGGGTCGGCAGGGTCGAGACCCAAGACGTCGAGCATGGCGACCACGGCTGCGGCCTCCGCGTCGGCGGAATCCCCGGCAGCCAACGCCTTGTTGCCCGCGCGCACGGTGTCGTGCAGGACCGCGATCGCTGCCGGCGTGCCGAAGTCGTCGTTCATGGCGTCGACGAATGCCTCAGGGATCGACCCCGGCGTCGCCGGACGGCCAGCACGTGCCAGGAAGCCCTCGACGCGACGATAGGAGGCACCAGCCTCGTCGAGCGCCTCGAAACTGAACTCCACCATCGACCGGTAGTGCGGGTTGAGCATGTAGTAACGCAGCTCGACCGGGCGGACCCGCTTGATGACCTCCGACACAACCAGGGAGTTGCCCAGGGACTTGCTCATCTTCTCCCCGGAGGTCGTGATCCAGGCGTGGTGCATCCAGGTGCGGGCAAACCCGCGCCCGGAGGCCCGGGACTGGGCCTGCTCGTTCTCGTGATGCGGGAAGCGCAGGTCGACCCCGCCGCCGTGGATGTCGAAGGAGTCGCCGAGATACTTGCCCGCCATCGCCGAGCACTCGATGTGCCAACCGGGGCGCCCACGCCCCCACGGAGATGCCCAACTGGCGCTCTCCGGTTCGCCGGGCTTGGTCCCCTTCCACAGGGCGAAGTCGCGCGGGTCATGCTTGCCGCGCGGATCAGCATCCGCGGCAGCCTCCATGTCGTCGAGACGCTGCCCGCTGACCTCTCCGTAGGCGGGCCAAGAACGCACGTCGAAGTAGACGTCCCCGGATCCGTCCGGGGCCGGGTAGGCGTGCCCCTTGTCGATCAACTCGGTGATGAGTTCGATCATCTCCGGGACATGCCCGGTCGCCAGCGGTTCATAGGTCGGCGGCAGCACATTGAGGGCGGCGTACGCCGACGAGAGGGCCAGCGACATCTCGTAGGCCAGGTTGTACCAAGGCCGACCCTGCTCGGCCGACTTGGCCAGGATCTTGTCGTCGATGTCGGTGATGTTGCGGATGAAATCGACGGCGTACCCCTGGGCGAGGAGCCAACGGCGGATCACATCGAAGTTCACCGCTGAACGCATGTGCCCGATGTGCGGCTCACTCTGGACGGTCAGCCCACACAGGTAGATGCTCGCGCGACCGGGGATCAGCGGCGTGAAGTCGCGGACCTGTCGGGTGAGGGAGTCATGGATACGCAGGGCAGACACCTGCGGATTCTATCGGGCCGTGGGGCAGGGCCCGACCACGATCACGCAGTGGCGCACGGCCGACACGGAGTGGCTGGTGTGACCAATGTGACTCATGTGATTCATACTGACCCCATGTCAGCAGCCCAGAGCACCCCTCGATCGTCGGCGTTTGCGGCCACGGCGGCACGACTGCTCGGTGTCGCGACCGCGATCGCGCTGGCTGTCACGGCAACCACCACATCAAGCGGTCAGGGAGGGTCAACGAAGGCCCACGCCGGGATCCGCATGGTGGCCGCGAACCCCTCGCGACACACCTACACGCCACTGACCGGTGCGAGCGCCTGGAAGGCCGGGACCAACGACGGCACCGTCGTTCGCATGGACAAACTGGTCATGGGCGCCCCGACGGGCACGGCCGTGGTGGGAGGAGTCACCTACCAGACCGCGACCTGGACCTCGGCGTGGGTCACACCCGGACACACCTTCACCCAACTCGTCCCATCCTGGACGGCACTGACCCCTCGAGGCAGTTGGCTCAAGGTGTCCCTGCGGGTGAAGACCGCTGCGGGACGCGTCTCCAGCTTCGACACGGTCGCCTCCTGGGCCCGCGGCGACAAGGACATCAAGCGCGCCTCGGCGGCCAGGCAGATCGACGACCTCGCCCGCATCGACGTCGACACCCTGCTCAGCAACAACGCCCGCCCGCTCTCGGGCTGGCAGGTGCAGATCCGCCTGTTCAAGACCGCCAAGGCCCTGACCCCGGTGATCAGCACCGTCGGTGCCGTGGCTTCCCGGATCGGGAGTCTGCCGGGCACATCGGCGCCCAGCAGTCTCGTGGGGTCGACCCTCGGGGTGCCGGCCTACTCCCAGATGCGCCACAAGGGCCACTACCCGGCGTACGGCGGGGGCGGCGAGGCCTGGTGCTCTCCTACTTCTGTGGCCATGGTGCTCTCCTACTTCCACGCCCAGCCCGACCCCACCGAATGGTCCTGGGTGGCACCCACCGATCTCGCACCGTGGGTCGACAACGCCGCCCGGATGACCTACGACTACCGCTATCAGGGCACCGGGAACTGGTCGTTCAACACCGCCTATGCCGCCCGCACCCTGCCCGGCGCGTTCGTGACCCGACTGACGTCGATGCGCGAGGCCGAGCAGTTCCTGGCCGCAGGCATCCCGCTGGTCGCCTCGATCAGCTTCGGCGCCGGCGAACTCACCGGGTCCCCGCTGCGTTCCTCCCCCGGGCACCTGGTCGTGATCATCGGCACCACCAGCACGGGCCGCGTGATCGTCAATGATCCGGCAGCGGCCACCGACACCACGGTTCGCCGCACCTACTCACGTGGCCAGTTCGAGCGCGCCTGGCTGGGCAGGTCCCACGGGGCGGTCTACGTCATGCACGATGCCGGGCACCCGCTACCGGCACCTTGGGCCAGCACGAAGGCCCGCCGCCGCTGAGCAGGAGTAGGGCTTCTACGCTCGCCCCATGAGCTTCCATCGGTACGTCGCCATCGGCGACTCCTTCACCGAGGGTGTCGGAGATCCGGACCCGGCCCGACCCAATGGCCTTCGCGGATGGGCCGATCGCGTCGCCGATGTCATGGCTGCCGACAGCGAGGACTTCAGCTACGCCAACCTCGCAGTGCGAGGGCGCAAACTGCGCGCCATCATGGACGACCAGGTGCCACCTGCGGTGGCCATGGCCCCCGACCTGATCACCTGCTACGCCGGAGCCAACGACATCCTGCGACCCAAGGTCGACATCGACGCGCTGCTGGCCACCTACGAAACCGGGGTGTCCTTACTGTCCGATACCGGCGCCCAGGTGGTGCTGTTCACCGCCTACGACCCTGGGGTCTCGGCTCTGTTTCGCCCCATCCGAGGACGGATGGCCATCTACAACGAGGGCGTCCGCGAGATCGCCGACCGTCATGGCGCGTGGATCGTCGACATGTGGCGGATGCGGGACGTGCCGGCGTACGCCATCTGGGCCGAGGACCGCATGCACCTCAACGCCACCGGGCATCACTACATGGCACGTGCCGTGCTCAGTCGCCTCGGTGTGCGACACGACCTTCCTGAACCGACCATCGCACCGCCGCCCGAGCGAACAGCGGCCGAGACTCGCCGCGAACACATCGCCTGGGCCCGCGAACATGCCGCCCCGTGGGTCCACCGCCGGCTGACCGGCCGCTCATCGGGAGACCTCATCGATCCCAAGCGGCCGACCCTGGAGCGATGGGAACCACCACAGGCGCCGTGACCTGCCCTCGGTGAATCCAGGTCGGGTCAGGCGCCGTACCCGCCGTCGACGTCGAGTTTCTGCCCGCTGATGAATCCGGCTCGGTCCGAGGCGAGGAAGCACACAGCTTCGGCGATGTCGCGGGCTCGGCCGAAGCGGCGCAACGGGATGTTGCGTTCGGCCACCGCCAGTGCCTTCTCGTCCAGGTCTCCAGAGGTGATCAGCCGCTCGGCCATCCCATCGGTGAGCATCCCCGGTCCGACACAGTTCGCACGTACCCCGAAACGGCCCTCCTCCACGGCGACGGCCTTGACCAGTTGCTCCACGGCCCCCTTGGGAATCGCCGACAACCCGTCCCGGGAGGGGTAGCGGGACGTGGCGGCCGTGGTGACCGCGACGAACGAGCCGGCCGAGCCGCGCAGATGAGGAAGCGCAGCGTGCAGCACGCCGTAGCAGCCGGCGACGTCGGTGTGGAGTTGGCTCTGCAGATGCCAGGGCTGCACCGCGGAGAGGTAGTTCATCGGTACGTGTGGCCCCGCGGCATAGACCACGGTGTGGATGCCGCCGAAGTAGTCGACCACCTCCTCGACGACGGCCGCGCTGCCGACCATGTCCTCGACGTCGATCTCGTAGCCTCGAGCCCGCACGCCCAGGCCGCGGGCTTCTGCGACCAGGCTGTCCACGGCGGCGGGACTGCTGTGATAGGTCAGCGCCACGTCGCTGCCACGTCGCGCCAGCATCCGGGCGATCTCCTGACCAAGTCCGCCGCTGGCGCCGACGACCACGGCCGCTCCGTCGCGCCCGGCGAAGTCTCGCCTCAGGTCCGTCTCCGGTGTCTCCATCGAGTCTGGGTCTGCGGCCGGGTCTGGGGAGTGGGTCGACGCCATGACGGCGATTTTCGCACCTGCCCGCCGGTTGCGACGCGTCGGTGGCCGTCGCCGCGCCGGTCGGCTCAGGAAGCGGTGAACCGAACGCTGTGCCAACCGGTAGCGCCGTCAGGCGCCACGTCGGTGCGGACTCCGGTCTGCGTGCGCCCGGACTTGTCCGTGGCGCGCACCACCAACACGTGATCCCCCTCGGTCAGGGTGGCAGCGACACTCCACTGGACCCAGGTGTCGTCGGCGTACCCCTCGCCCAGGACGGCCGGGAGCCACGGACCACCATCGAGTTGCACCTCGACGGCAGCGATCCCTGTGTGTTGAGCCCAGGCGACGCCGCCGAAACGCGCCGGCCCGACGCCCTGGGTCGCTCCATCGCGGGGTACGTCGATGCGCGACTGCGTCTTGATCGGGCCGCGCTCGGCCCAGCCTCGACCGGTCCAGTAGGCGCTGAAGTCGGCGAACCGGGTCACCTCGAGGTCGACCACCCACTTGGTCGCAGAGACGTAGCCGTACAGACCGGGCACCACCATGCGCACCGGGAAACCGTGCTCGACCGGCAGTGGCTTGCCGTTCATGGCCACGGCCAGCAGTGCGGAGCGGTCGTCGGTGAGCGCTTCCAGGGGGGTGCCGCAGGTCCAGCCGTCGGCCGAGGTCTGCTTCACCGCGTCGGCGCCTTCTTGAACTCCGGCTCGCTGGAGCAGCGTGCGGACCGGGATGCCACTCCAATACGCGTTGCCGATCAGATCCCCGCCGACCACGTTGGAGACGCAACACAGGGTGACCCACGCGCTTTGGAGTTCGGCGCTGACGAGGTCCTCATAGGTCACAGTGATCTCTCGGTCCACCATGCCGTGGATGCGCAACCGCCACTCTTCGGGAGTGAGGCTGGGCACCGAGAGGGCAGTGTCGATGCGATAGAAGTCCGCGTTCGGCGTACGCCACGGGGCGACGCCTTCGAGCCCGACGTCGGCTCCGGGCGGAACCACGCCCGGCTTCACCGGGAGGCGCAGCAGGGCACGGGCCTCTTCGAGTCGCCGACGTCGGCGACCGAAGGCCCAGCCCCCTGCCCCCACCGCGAGGGCTCCAGCCGCGACCAGTCCGGTGCGCAGCAGGAAGGCCCGCCGACCTTCGGCTTGCGCCGTGGGCGTGGTGAGCCAGCCGAGCAGCGACCACCACAGGATGAGGCCGATGAGGACCGGCACGAACGCGCTCAGCCCGGTCGACCCGGAGGTCGCGGTCGCCAGGGCGCCAATGCCGGCAAGCACAGCGAACACCGCTCGCCCGCGAGTCAGCGATCGGCGGGTTGCCAGACCGGCGAGGCCACCTACGCACGCCAGTCCGGCGAGCGTGCCCAGAACCAGGAGAGGCTTGTCCCAGTGACCCACGAGGTGCACCAGCTTGATTGCCCAAGACCCAGGGGTCAGATCGCGGATCGCGGCCGCCACCGCCCGGGTCGGGCCGGCGTCCAACATCAAGACCGCGGCACTGGCTTCGGCGACCAGGGCACCGGCCACCGCGGTCACCGCTCCGGACAACGCCACGCGCGTGGTGGTGGGGCTCGGCTTCCGCATGGGAGCCATCGTGACACCTGGGTGCACAACAAGCATCAGAACCCGAAGAACCGAAAGAACTCCATAACATGTCTCTTCGCCATCTTCTCGGGCAGGATCGGAGTGTGATGACGCCGCGGATCGGAATCGGCACCGACGTACACCGTCTGGTGGCGGGGGTTCCGATGCATCTGGCCGGCCTCCATTGGCCCGAGGAGGCAGCGGGACTGGAGGGGCATTCCGATGCCGATGTGGCCTGCCATGCCGCCTGCGATGCGCTGCTCTCTGCGGCCGGGCTCGGCGATCTGGGCAGCAATTTCGGGGTGGCCGAGCCGCAGTGGGCTGGCGCCGCCGGCACCGCCCTGCTGGCCGAGACAGTACGTCGAGTGCGTGCCGCTGGATTCGAGATCGGCAACGTGGCCATCCAGGTGATCGGCAACCGTCCGCGACTGTCTGGCCGTCGAGAGGAAGCAATCGCGGCGCTCGCCGAGGTCGTCGGCGCACCTGTCTCCCTCTCGGCCACGACGACCGACGGACTCGGTCTCACCGGCCGTGGCGAAGGAGTCGCCGCCATAGCGACCGCGATCGTGATCGAGGCCTCCTCCTAGCCGCACCCGTGCTGATCACATCGCTGCACACGTGATGTTGGAGCTGTGCCGTGGTCGCAACCACGGCACAGCTCCGGTATCGCGTCTTCGCTGACGAAACCGACCCCGGCGCGCCCCACACATTGCGCGAGTGAGTCAGATCACCTACTATCGGAACATCCGTGCAGACGACGTGCACATATGTGCAGATAGGACCTCCCGGAGCCATGACGGAATCACCCATCGCCTCTGCCTCGAGTGCTCGGCGGGCACTGCGCACGATGTGGACCACGCGCCGATTCGAGGAAGCCGTTGACGACCTCTTCGCTCGGGGGCTGATGCACGGCACCATGCACCTTTCGATCGGGCAGGAGGCCAGCGCGACGGGGGCGTGCATGGCCCTGCGCGAGGACGACGCGATCACCTCGACCCACCGCGGCCACGGGCACTGCATCGGCAAGGGTGCCGACCTCGTGCGCATGATGGCGGAGCTGCTGGCCAAGGAGACCGGCTACTGCCGCGGCCGCGGCGGTTCGATGCACATCGCCGATGTCGAGACCGGCAACCTCGGCGCTAACGGCATCGTGGCCGGAGGCATCCCGATCGCAGCAGGGGCCGCCCTGGCCTTCCAATTGCGCAAAGAGGATCGCGTCGTGGCCTGCTTCTTCGGCGACGGCGCGACCAACGAAGGCGCCTTCCACGAGGCCGCCAACCTCGCCGCGATCTGGAAACTCCCGGTCATCTTCATCTGCGAGAACAACCTGTACGGGATGTCGTTCTCCACCGAGAAGGCCTTCGCCATCGAGCACCTGGCCCAGCGCGCGGCCGCCTACGGGTTCCCCGGCGTGACCGTCGATGGCAACGACGTCACCGCGGTGTACGACGCGGTCAACACCGCCGTGGAGCGGGCCCGCGCAGGCGAGGGCCCGACATTCGTGGAAGCGGTGACCTACCGCTGGAAGGGTCACAGCAAGTCCGACAAGAACCTCTATCGCACCAAGGAGGAGATCGCCGAGTGGCGATCTCGAGACCCGATCGGCCGCTTCGAGCACGAGGCGCTGGAGAGGGGGCTGCTCACTCAAGACGACATCGACCAGATCCATGCCGAGGTCACCGCCGACATTCGCCACGCGGTCCTCACCGCCAACGCTGCCCCGGACGCCGACCCGACCGACCTACTCGACGCCGTCTTCGCGTCCTGACGAGGTGAGCAACCCCATGAGCCCAGAACCCATGAGCACTCAGACCACGAGCACAGACGAGCCCTCGGTCCGCGAGATCACCT
>CALMLL010000069.1 GCA_937868075.1 uncultured Marmoricola sp.
CTCACGCGACGAGGATAGCAATCGTCAGTTCCATCTATTCGACAAGGAGTCGAAGCCATGAGTCACACCACCGCCACGGCCTACGAGGTGGGCAACCTCTACGAGGTCGACCCCGGCACACTGAAGATCGGCGCGAACGTGCGGAGCGATCCCCGACCCGACGCCAAGGAGTTCGCCGCGTCGATCAAGACCCGGGGCGTGCTGGAGGTGATCAGCGCCTACGTCGACCCCGATGGAGGCCTCACCGTCCTGCGCGGCCAGCGGCGCAGCCTCGTCGCCGCCAAGGTCGGCACACCCACCGGCACCGTCCCGGTGCGGGTGGTGCCCGCTCCCGAGGAGGCCGACCGCATCATCGACCAGGCCAGCGAGAACCTGCACCGCGAGGCCATGCACACCCGCGAGACCCGCGACGCCGTCGAGCAGCTGGCCATGCTCGGCGTCTCGGCTGCTCAGATCGCCAAGCGGGTGGCACTCCCCCGCGCCACCGTCGACGCCGCGCTGAACGTCACCCGCAACCCCGCCACCAAGGACCGGATGGACGCCACCGGCATGACCCTCGAAGAGGCCGCGATCTTCGCTGAGTTCGAGGACGACCCCGACGCCATCGACACCCTGACGGCCGCGTGGGAGGACTCCTGGCGTCGCCGCCAGATTCCGCACATCGTCCAGCGGCTGCGCGACGAGCGTGCCGAGGCTCGCGCTCTCCAGGCCGAGGTCGACCGACTGCGAGCCGAGGGTCTGCCCGTGCTCGACCCCGGAGAGGTTCCCGCCGACCTGCACCGTCACGCTATGACCAATCTGCGCACCGACGACGGCGGGACCGTTCCGGAGGAGACTTGGGCCGCCGTCACCGGGGCAGGCGTCGCCGTCACGGTCGAGTGGGTGCAGGCCGACGAGCCCGAGACCGACGACGACGGCGAGCCCGAAAATCGGCAGGTCTACGTCCCGGTCTGGGTGTGCACCGACCCCGCCGCCGCCAACCTGCACTACGTCCACGACCTCGGGCGTGAGCACTCCGTCACCACGAGCCCGCTGACGGACGAGCAGATCGCGGCACGCTCCGCAGAAGCGGAGGCCCGCCGGGAGGCCGAGAGCGCCGAGCGGCGCCGGGTCATCGCCAACAACAAGGCGTGGAAGGCCGCCGAGGTCGTGCGCCGCCAGTGGCTGACCGGGCTGCTCGCTCGTCGCACCGTCCCGGCCGGGACCGAGGTCCTCATCGCCCGCGCCGTCGTCGGGCGGGAGTACACCCTCATCCACGCCCTGGAGCACGGCCACGAGGTGCTGATGAACCTGCTCGGGGTCGTGCCAGTCGAGCGCGAGGCGGCCTGCTACTACGGCAACCGCGCCATGTGCGCCCAGGTCCTCGACCAGGCCACCACTCCCAAGGCCGCCCTCATGCGCACCTTGGCCGCTGTCGTCGCGGCGTGGGAGCAGCGGGCCGACACCCACACCTGGCGCAACCCCACCGAGTGGGACGACACGATCATGACCGCGCTCATCGGCTGGGGCTACCCGGCCAGCGATGTCGAGCGGCTGCTGCTGCGCTCCGACTCCGCCGACGCGGCCCGCTGATCCCTCCACACCCTCTCCCCCGGCTCGCGGGAGTTGCCCTGACTGTGGACAACTCCCGCGAGTCGAATAGATCGAATAGATTTGCAGTAGACGCACCCCACCCCGAAAGGACTGAGCACCATGGCCCACCAGATCGAGACCCACGGCACCCGAGCCGCCGCCCTGTTCGCCCGCACCGACCCCTGGCACCGGCTCGGCACGACGGTCGCGGGTGCAGCCTTCACCGCCGAGGACGCCATGACCCTCGGCCACCTGGGCGGCTGGAACGTGCGCAAGGCACCCGTCACCGCGACCGAGATCCACGACGACGGCGTCACCTCGCTGGAAGTCCCGGGCGCCTTCGCCACCGTGCGCACCAACCCGTTCACCGGAGCCACCGAACCCCTGGGCATCGTCGGCGGCGGATACCACCCGCTACAGAACGAGGAGCACGCCGCGTTCCTCAACCACCTGGCCGACGTCTCCGGCGCGACCTTCGACACGGCGGGCAGCCTGCGCGGCGGCCGCCAGGTGTTCGTCACCATGCGCCTGCCGGAGCACCTGAGCATCGGCGGCAGCGACCGGGTGGACCTGAACATCGCGGCCCTGAACAGCCACGACGGGTCCAGCGCGTTCCGCGTGCTCATCACGCCCGTGCGCGTCGTCTGCGCGAACACCCAGCACGCGGCCCTGCGCAACCACCTCTCGTCGTGGTCGATCCGCCACACCCGAAACGCCAAGGCCGCCGTCCAGGCCGCCCGCGACACCCTCGGCCTGACCTTCGCGTACGTCGAGGCCTTCGAGGCCCAGGCGGAGCGGATGATCAACACCAGCGTCACCGACGCCGCCTTCTTCGAGCTCGTGCAGAACCTGTTCCCCTCGCCCTCCCCGGAGGCCCCGGCACGTACCCGCAACGCCGCACGGCGCCGCCAGGCGAGCCTGGCCCACCTGTGGCACGACGCCTCCACCCAGTCCGGCATCGCAGGCACCGCGTGGGCGGCCTACCAGAGCGTCGTCGAGTACGTCGACCACTTCGCCCCGGTCCGCGACAAGGCCGACGCCGCCACGGCCCGCGCGCTGCGCCTGCTCACCACCGACGAGCCCGCCCGGATCAAGGCCCGGGCGTGGACCGCACTCACCCCGGCCTGAACACCACCAGAGGAGACGCGCCCATGAGCACCCACCCCACCGACCGCAACCTCGACCTGTGGCTCATCGACAAGGACGCTGAAGGGGTCCTCAAGCCCGGCCCCGGGGTCGTCTACGACCGGGCCGGTCTCGGCATCGTCTTCATGGACGACCGAGGACGTGACTTCACCTTCATTGACACCGGCGTCGCGCTCGAGGTGTTCGCCGGGCAAGGCGCCCGCCTCACCCCCGCGCTGGCGCGTGACCTGGCCGCCGCCCTCGAGCGTTTCGCGGACTACGCCGACGGCCTGACCGCCTACGTCCCGACCTCGGCGGCCGCCACCTGACCCCGCC
>CALMLL010000070.1 GCA_937868075.1 uncultured Marmoricola sp.
GCGCCGACCTCGGCGGGGCGCGCCTCGACGTGGTGATGAGCGTGCGGGACCTGGTGCGCCAGATCCCGGCGGAGTGGCAGGAGAACGTCAAACACCGCCGCCAACTCACCTACGCCGACTTCCTCGCTCGCATCCAGGACCCGGCCCGCGACAGCGTGCTGGGGTGGTGGTTCTGGGGCGTCCAGGACGTGCCGGCCGTGCTGGAGCGATGGGGTGCCGGGCTCCCGGCCGAACAGGTGCACGTGGTGACGGTTCCGCCGCCCGGCGCAACCAAGGACCTGCTCTGGCAGCGCTTCTGTGCGGTCCTGGGCGTCGATGACACCGAGTTCAGCGCGCAGGGTGAGCGCGCCAACCCCTCTCTCGGCGTACCCGAAACAGCGTTGGTACGCCGACTCAACGTGCTCCTCAAACCGGTGCTACCCAACCACCACTACCGACACCTGATCCGTGAGGTGTTGGTGCACCAGAACCTCTCCAAACGTCGCGGCTCGGCGCGCTTGGCGCTGCCGCCCGACGCCTACGAATGGGCCGCGGGACTGTCTCGAGGATGGGCTCAGGAGATCGCGGCCCGCGGCTACGACGTCGTCGGAGACCTCGACGAACTCAACCCGTCCCCGATCGAGGCTTTCGCCGACCCCGACCGACCCGACGAGACGGAGGTGGCCGACGCGGCCATGGCCGGATTGACCGCGCTGGCACTCGAGGGCGCCCGGTTGCGCGAGGAGGAGGATCGACTGCGGCAGCGGATCGCCGACCTCGAAGGAGCCATCGCTCGCATCGAATCCGCGCCCGACTACCGCTTCAAGAAGCGCCTGGTGGCGTTGCTGCACACCAACCCGTGGGGACAAGCCGGGTTGGACCGCTATCGCAAGAGGTTCGGGCGCTAGCTGCGCTTGGGCAGGAACTCGCGCTCGACGTAGCGCCCCACCTTCCAGGTGGAGTAGGCGTCGGTGCCCGCGCCGACCAGGCCGCCGACGATCGGGACCCGCTTGCTGGCGGTGACGGCCAGGCGCTTGCCGGCCACCTTCTGGATCAAGGTGTTGGCGACCTGGGCGGCCATCACCTTGTCGAGGTTGGAGTCGTAGGCCGGTGCGGTGGCGATGGCCATCGGGGTGCCGGGGAGTTCCTTCTTCTTGATCAGGGCCAGCACCGACTCCTCACCGAGGATCGAGGCGAGGATCGCGTTCTTGACCTTGGGGTCGGTCAAGTCGTAGCCACGCAGGTGGGCGATGCCGGCCACCATGCGGCACTGCAGGATCGCCAGGCCGGTGATGTTGGCCGGGATGGTCGCGGCCATGGTGACCAGGCCGCCGAGGTTGGTGGCGAAACCCTGAAGGCCGGACCAGCGGACGTGGTTCTCGATCACTTCGTGGATGGCGGCCTGCACGTCACCGTGCTGCTCCTTGAGCTGGGTCTCGGCGGCTTTGGCGGCCGGCGGGAACGGCCCGACTCCATGGATGGCCCGGTCGAGGGCTTCGTGGATGAACCGTGCGGTCAGGCCCGGGGCGATCTCGGCGACACTGGGGGTGAGTGCGCTGGTGATCTTGCTGCCGATGCTCATGGGTGCTCCTGCTGTGGTCAAGGTGGGGTGTTTGATGACCTTTGTGCAGATCAAACCACCCCCCACCCAGTGGTTGTTCCCTAGCGAACGTGATCTGGCTCGCCTGCCGTCCGACTACGTCGCCTCCGGAGCCGACCTGGAGCCGGGGACATTGCTGGCGGCGTACGCTGCCGGGCTGTTTCCGATGCCCGGCCCCGGAGATCGCATCGACTGGTGGTCGCCCCAGGTTCGCGGGGTGATGCCCATCGGGGGGATGCGGATCTCGCGGAGGTTGGCGACCTCGCGGCGGCGCTTCGAGATCAGGGTCGACACCGCCTTCGCCGAGGTGATGGTCGGATGCGCGACCTCGCGGACCGTGGGCAACTGGATCGACGGCCCGATCACGGACGCCTATCGGCGCCTCTTCGAGATGGGCTGGGCGCACTCGGTGGAGGCATGGCGTGAGGACCGTCTCGTCGGCGGGGTGTACGGCGTGAGCATCGGCGGCCTCTTCGCAGGGGAGTCGATGTTCCACCGTGAGAGCGATGCGTCCAAGGCCGCGCTGGCGGCGCTGGTCGATCTCCTCGACGACGGCGTCACCGGGCGACTCTTCGACGTGCAGTGGCAGACCCCACACCTGGCCAGCCTGGGCGTCGTCGAGATGTCGCGCGGCGACTACCTCACCAGGCTCAAGGACGCGCTGGCGTTGCCGCTCCCGGCAGCATTGGACCGCTCACTTGAGTAGTCGTGACATGCGCCGGTCGGCCAGCGGTTTCCCGCCGGTCTGACAGGTGGCGCAGTACTGCAACGCGGAGTCGGCGAAGCTCACCTCGCGCACGGTGTCCCCGCAGACCGGGCAGGGCTGGCCGGTGCGACCATGCACGGCCATGTTGGACTTCTTCTCGCCCTTGAGTTCGCTGGCGGCCAGACCCTCGTTGCGGGCGATGGCCTCACCCAGCGTGGTGCGGATCGCGGTGTAGAGGACGTCGAGGTCGGTGTCGTCGAGGGAACTGGCCGGCTTGAAGGGCGACATCCGGGCCGCGTGCAGGATCTCATCGGAGTAGGCGTTGCCGATGCCGGCGATGGTGCCCTGGTGGCGCAGCACTCCCTTGATCTGGGCGCGGCCGGCCGCGGTCAGGATCTCGCGCAACGACTCGCTGGTGAACTCCTCAGCCAACGGATCCGGACCGAGACGGGCGATGCCCTCCACGTCTCGGGGGTCGTTGACGACGTACATCGCCAATGACTTCTTGGTGCCCATTTCGGTGATGTCCAGCCCGGAGTCGTCATCGAGCACGATGCGGGCGGCCAGGGGGTTCTTGGGGTTGGGGCGGGCCGGGGCGGCGGGCACTTCGTCGCGCCAGCGCACCCACCCGGCACGGGCCAGGTGGAGGATCAGGTGGGTGCCGGACACGTCGATGTCGAGGAACTTGCCGTGTCGCCCGACTCCGCTGACGAACTGTCCGTTGAGGGAGAAGATCGGCGGGTCGAACGTCTTGAGCGCGGCGAAGTGGGTCAGGTCGATGCGGTTGATCGCACGGCCGTCCAGACGTCTGGCCAGATCGTGGGCCAGCGCCTGCACCTCAGGCAGTTCGGGCACGGGTGGAGCCTACTGCCGGGCGCGGTTCACTCCTGCTTGCGCAAGACCGGTCGCAGCGCATCCAGCACTCCGGCGTCCTCGATGGTGGAGGGCACTGCCGGGTCCGCGCCGTCGGCGATCTCACGCATCGTCTTGCGCAGGATCTTGCCGGACCGGGTCTTGGGCAGCCCGCTGACCACTTCGACCTCCTTGAAGGACGCGACCGCACCGATCTGGTCGCGGACCATGCGCACGAGGTCGGCACGGATCTGTTCAGGGTCGGTGTCCACGCCCGCCTTGAGCACGATGAAGCCGCGTGGCAACTGGCCCTTCATCGAGTCGGCGACCCCGATCACCGCGCACTCAGCGACATCGGGGTGGGTGGAGATGACCGCCTCCATCGACCCGGTCGAGAGTCGGTGGCCGGCCACGTTGATGACGTCGTCGGTGCGGCCCATGACGTAGACGTAGCCGTCCGCGTCGAGGTAGCCGCCGTCACCGGAGAGGTAGTAGCCCTCGAAGGCCGACAGGTAGGAGGACACGTAGCGCTGGTCGTCCCCCCACAGGGTGGGCAGCGTGCCCGGTGGCATCGGCAACTTCAAGCAGATGGCCCCTTCGGTGTCCGGGCCCTGGGGGGTGCCGCGCTCGTCGAGCACCTGGACGTCGTACCCGGGGACGGGGACGGAGGGCGAGCCCGGTTTGATCGGCATCGGGTCCAGACCGCGCAGGTTGGCCGCGATCGGCCACCCGGTCTCGGTCTGCCACCAGTTGTCGACCACGGGTACGCCGAGTTGCTCCCCGGCCCACTGCCAGGTGTCGGGGTCGAGGCGCTCTCCGGCGAGGAACAGCGTGTCGAGGCTGGACAGGTCGTAGCCGGTGATGAGCTCCCCGTGCGGGTCCTCCTTCTTGATCGCCCGGATCGCGGTGGGGGCGGTGAAGAGCGCACGCACGGAGTACTGCTCGATGATCCGCCAGAAGGTGCCGGCGTCGGGAGTGCCCACCGGCTTGCCTTCGAAGAGCACGGTCGTGGCGCCGTTGATCAGTGGCGAA
>CALMLL010000071.1 GCA_937868075.1 uncultured Marmoricola sp.
CTAGCACGCCGCCCTCTCAAGGCGGTAGCGCGGGTTCGAATCCCGTCGGGGGTACTCATCACACGAAGCGGTCCTGAACAGCAGCAATGCTGGGAGGGACCGTTTCGGCGTTTGGCCCCCCAGGTCCTAGCCGTTGCTGGGTACGTCGGGGCGGTGGAAGGCGCTACCGACCAGCGCGGCGAGCACCCCGGGAATCATGTACAACACGGTCGCGAACGCCAGGAATGGGGACTGGTCCCAGATGGACACCAACTGGTCCGGGTACTTGATGGCACTCACGACGGCGGGAATCACGAACGCGCCCAAGCCGGCGAGGAATCCGACGCCCAGCCAGGCTCTCCACGCCCAGGGTGAACCTCGGCGCCACCCGTCGAGGAAGCCTCCGACAGCCAAGATGGCGCCGAGTAGGAAGAAGGCGGTCAGCCCGAGGTAGAGCGCGTCCGCCTTGGGTCCGGCCAGGGCGTCGGTGGCGGCCTGACCGGCGTGCCACAAGCCGAGCACTATGGCGGCGCGAACCAGGATCTGGAGTGTGGTCTTCATGGCCTCACCTTCGCGTTCGGAGCGAAACCGCCGCATCCGTAGAAGTACTCAGGTGGTGTCGGTGGACGACCTAGCCGCGAACCCGCCACCGATGAGAGCCCCCACCATGCCCGGCGTCGTGAACATCGCCGCGATCAAGAGCGAGTCCCGGATCTGAGCGGCCACGGACCGCGACGTCGTGGGGTATCTCACCGCATCCACGATTCCCGGAATCAGGAAGACCGCGGTCGTCACCACCAGTCCGGACAGCAGCCAGATCCACAGGCCCCATCGGATGCCCCGATGCCAGCCGTCGTAGACACCGCCCAGACCCATCATGACGACCAGGGCGGCGAACGCGGCCAGGCCGAGACCGAGCGGGTCGGCGTCATTGCCGGCGAGGAGGTTGGCCAGCGCCTTGCCGGCGTACCAAGCCGCGATGATGATCCCCGCGCGAAGGGCGACGGGTCGCAACGTCTTCATGGCGCCCAGTCTCACCTACCGCGCCCGCTCATGTCGGGAGATCACCCTGAAGAACCGCGCCCAATGTGGTGGCCGATTTCCGCTAGTGCTGGGTCTCGGGAAGCGGCAGACTCGGGACGTGGACTTGTCGTTCGAGGAGCAGTACGCGGCGATGGCCAGTCGTGACCGCCGCTTCGACGGCGTCTTCATCGCCGGCGTCCGGACCACGGGCATCTACTGCCGACCCTCCTGCCCAGCCCGAACGCCCAAGCAGGCCAACGTGAGCTTCTTCCCCAGCGCCGCCGCCGCGCAGGCGGCGGGACTGCGGGCCTGCCGACGCTGCCTGCCGAACGCAGCCGCGGGGTCTCCGGAATGGGATCTGCGTGCCGACACCGCCGACCGCGCCATGCGCCTCATCGCCGATGGAGTGGTGGATCGAGAGGGCATCGAAGGGCTCGCCCGCCGTCTCGGCTACTCCGTGCGCCATCTCAACCGCATCGTGACCGCAGCCTGGGGGGCCGGGCCACTCGCACTGTCCCGCTCCCGCCGAGCACAGACGGCCCGGATCCTGATCGACTCCACCTCGCTGAGCATGAGCGAGATCGCCTTCGCCTCGGGCTTCGGATCGTTGCGGCAGTTCAACGACACTCTGCGCGAGGTGTACGCCGTCTCGCCCAGCCATCTGCGAAGCCGCCGCCACCCGCGGATGACGACGACTGGCGCGATCCACACGCGCGTTGGCGTTCGCGAACCCTTCGATGCCCAGGCGTTGCTGTCCTACCTCTCGGCCAGGGCGGTTCCCGGGTTGGAGTCGGCCGACTCGACGACGTACTCCCGGCTGCTCGGGCTTCCTCACGGTCCGGCGCGCCTCACCATGCGGTTGAGCAAACGTCCGGTCGGGGCGGTGGAATGCGCCTTCGACCTGACCGATATGCGCGACCTCGCCCCGGCATTGGAACGGACCCGACGGCTTCTAGACGCCGACTGTGATCCGATCGCGGTGCGTGATGCCTTGGGTCGAGGGGCCCTGGCCCCGGTGGTCGAGCGCCACCCGGGGCTGCGTGTGCCTGGTCATGTGGACGGCTGGGAGGTGGCCGCCCGGGCGGTCCTCGGCCAGCAGGTGACTCTCGCCGCAGCCCGTACCCTTACCTCGCGACTAGCCGAATTGGGACCACCGACCCCTCTCGGTCGGCTGTTCCCCGGCCCCGAGGTGGTCGCCGACCTCCCGGACGCCTGGTTGCCCATGCCGCGCTCCCGCACGGCGGCGCTGCGCGCCCTCGCGAACGCTGTCGCCCACGGTGAGGTGGCCCTGGATCGTTCCGCTCCGCGCGCCGAGGTGGCCAGCGCGTTGCTGTCGCTGCCGGGGATAGGGCCCTGGACCGCCGGCTACATCGCGATGCGGGCCCTGGGTGACACCGACGTGCTCCTGACCGGCGACACCGGCACCCGGGCCGGCGCAGCTGCACTGGGACTCACCGACCTGGCCGCCGCATCGGCCCGTTGGCGACCCTGGCGCTCCTATGCCCAGATCGCCCTCTGGACGGCCGCGGCCGCCCGCCCCCGATCCGCCGACGCCAGGGGTTCTACAGTCGGCCACAAGGAAAGTAGGTGAGTCCCATGTGGACGCTTCTGGAGTCGCCCATCGGCACTCTGCGGGTGGTCGGCAAGGACGCCAAGATCACCGCGATCGACTTCGCCCCCCACCACCCCACCTCGGGTCGGCCGTTGGGGGATCGGGCCGACGACGACCCGCTGATGGTTCGCGCACGGGAGCAATTGACGGCCTACTTCGCCAAGGGTCTTCGCGAGTTCGATCTGCCGCTCAACCCCGACGGCACCGAGTTCCAGCAGCGGGTGTGGGCCTACCTTCGGCGCATCCCCTACGGCGTCACGGTCTCCTACGGCCAGGTCGCCCGCGGCATCGGACTTACCCCTGCGGCCTCACGTGCCGTGGGCCTGGCCAACGGCCGCAACCCGATTCCGATCGTGATCCCTTGCCATCGAGTGATCGGCGCGGACGGCTCCCTGACCGGGTACGCCGGCGGGGTGGAGCGCAAACAGCGTCTGCTCGACCTGGAGCAGGACGCACTCTTCTAGTCTCAGTCGGCCGCGGCCCGCCGCAGTGCTTCGGAGAGCCGGTCAGCCGCGGCCAGCACCGCCGGAGCGTGCATGCGCCCGGGCTGTCGGGTCAGCCGCTCCAGCGGGCCCGAGACGGACACTGCCGCAATGACCTTGCCCGAGGGGGAGCGCACCGGCGCGGAGACCGAGGCCACCCCCTGCTCGCGCTCGCCGATCGACTGCGCCCAACCCCGGCGGCGGATCCCGGAGAGGGCAGTCGCGGAGTAGGCGGCGTTCTGGAGGCCGCGGTGCATGCGCTCGGGGTCCTCCCAGGCAAGCAGGACCTGGGCGGCCGAGCCGGCTCGCATGGTCAGTTGGGACCCGACCGGGATGGTGTCACGCAGGCCGCTGGGGCGCTCGGCTGCGGCCACGCAGATGCGGTAGTCGCCCTGTCGGCGCCACAGCTGTGCGGACTCGCCGGTGATGTCGCGCAGCCGTGCGAGAACGGGGCCGGCGGTGGCCAGCAGCCGGTCCTCGCCGGCGGCAGCAGCCAACTCGCCAAGTCGAGGACCCAGTACGAAGCGGCCCTGCATGTCTCGGGCCACCAGTCGGTGATGCTCCAGCGCGACCGCCAATCGGTGGGCGGTGGGCCGGGCAAGCCCGGTGGCGGTGACCAAGCCGGCCAGGGTGGCAGGTCCGCTCTCGAGGGCGGTGAGCACGATGGCGGCTTTGTCGAGTACGCCGACTCCGCTACTGTTGTCCATATGGCAATATTGCCGTCTCACACTATGGGATAGCAAGCCGAGACTGAGATCAGGTCTCCGAGAGACCCGCACAGTGGTGCTACCACGTCGAGGCACCAGGACACACGAGGAGCAAGCAATGGGCAAGACCCTGGCGGAGAAGATCTGGGACGAACACGTCGTCCGCTCGGCAGAGGGTGAGCCCGATCTGCTCTACATCGACCTCCACCTGATCCACGAAGTCACCTCGCCGCAGGCCTTCGACGGGTTGCGCCTGACCAACCGTCGAGTCCGGCGCCCCGACCTCACGTTGGCCACCGAGGACCACAACGTGCCGACTCTCGATTGGGATCTCCCGATCGCCGACCCGGTTAGCCGCACGCAGGTGGAGACGCTGCGCAAGAACGCGGCCGAATTCGGCGTACGCCTGCACCCGTTGGGTGACATCGAGCAGGGCATCGTGCACGTCGTCGGCCCACAATTGGGGCTCACCCAGCCCGGCATGACGATCGTGTGCGGGGACTCCCACACCTCCACCCACGGCGCGTTCGGTGCGCTCGCGTTCGGCATCGGCACATCCGAGGTCGAACATGTGCTGGCCACCCAGACCCTGCCCCAAGCGCGGCCCAAGACGATGGCGGTGACCGTCAACGGCACCTTGCCCGACGGTGTGACCGCCAAGGACCTCGTCCTCACACTGATCACCAACACCGGCACCGGCGGTGGCCAGGGGTACGTCGTGGAGTACCGCGGCGAAGCGATCGAAGCGCTCTCGATGGAAGCGCGCATGACGGTGTGCAACATGAGCATCGAGTGGGGCGCGAAGGCCGGCCTGATCGCGCCCGACCAGACCACCTTCGACTACATCGAAGGCCGCCCCGAAGCGCCCTCCGGCGCCGATTGGGAGGCTGCCGTGGCGCACTGGAAGGGACTCGTCACCGACGCGGATGCCGAGTTCGACGCCGAGATCGTCCTGGACGCTTCGACGATGACGCCGTTCGTCACCTGGGGGACCAACCCCGGCCAAGGTGCTCCCCTCGCCGCGACGGTCCCGGCGCCTGCCGACTTCGACAGTCCCACCGAGGCCCTGGCGTGTGAGAAGGCGCTGGACTACATGGGTCTCACTGCCGGGACTCCGCTGCGCGACATCAAGGTCGACACGGTGTTCGTGGGGTCCTGCACCAACGGCCGCATCGAGGACCTCCGTCTGGCCGCCTCGATCCTGCAGGGGCGATCGGTGGCGGCCGACACGCGACTGCTCGTCGTACCAGGCAGCGTCCGCGTGCGGATGCAGGCCGAGGCTGAGGGTCTCCACGAGATCTTCACTGCGGCCGGTGCGGAGTGGCGAGGTGCCGGGTGCTCGATGTGTCTGGGGATGAACCCCGATCAGTTGGCCCCTGGTGAGCGTTCGGCGTCGACGTCCAACCGCAACTTCGAAGGGCGCCAGGGCAAGGGTGGGCGTACCCATCTCGTCTCGGTGCCGGTCGCGGCCGCGACCGCCGTGCGCGGCACGTTGTCCTCGCCCGCTGACCTCGACCCGGTCGCAGGCTGACTCGAACTTCCTCAAAGGAGCAACCACGATGGAGCAGTTCCACACTCACACCGGTCTGGCCGTGCCGCTCAAGCGCAGCAACGTCGACACCGACCAGATCATCCCGGCCGTCTACCTCAAGCGGGTGACCCGCTCCGGCTTCGAGGACGGCCTGTTCGCGGCCTGGCGCAACGACCCCGAGTTCGTGCTGAACCAGGAGCGCTTCTCCGGGGGCAGCGTGTTGGTCGCCGGTCCCGACTTCGGCACCGGATCCAGCCGCGAGCACGCGGTCTGGGCGCTTCAGAACTACGGCTTCAAGGTGGTGATCAGCAGCCGGTTCGCCGACATCTTCCGGGGCAACTCCGGCAAGGCCGGTCTGGTCGCCGCACAGGTCGATGAGAAGGTCGTGTCCCGGCTGTGGGACTACATCGACACCACACCTGGGGCGGAGATCACCGTCGACCTGGTCTCTCGCACGATCACTGCCGGCGACGGGCCCGACCAGATCCACGACAGTTTCGACATCGATGACTACACCAGGTGGCGTCTGCTCGAAGGTCTGGACGACATCGGGATTACGCTGGGTCACGAAGCCGAGATCGCCTCGTTCGAGGCGGGGCGGCCCTCATGGAAACCGGTGACCCTGCCGGGGTGAGGCCGTGTCTGCTCGGTCGGCTCGATGTTGACGAAGGCAGATGAACAAGAAGCAGTTCGTAGCGGCGCTCTCTGCGCACTATGGCGGCAATCGTGCAGCCGCCGAACACGCCCTCGATGCCGTCACCCACGTCTTGGCCGCCACCTTGGCGGCCGGGGATCGGGTCTCGCTGCGTGAGTTCGGCAGCTTCGACCGTCGGGTGGTCAAAGCCAGGTGGGTGCGCAATCCACGGACCGGGGAACGCATCCAGGCGCAGGCGACCGCTGTCGCCCGCTTCCGTCCGGCCGCTTTGCTCAAGGGGATCGTCTCCGGCAAGCGAGACGTCCCTCCTGGCCCCCCGGCAGTGCCGCCGGCGCCGAAGGTCAAGCCGGCCCCCAAGGTGAAGGAAACCCCCAAGCCGCGACCTAAGAAGGTCGTGCCCAGCAAGGATCCGATCAAGGTGGCAGCGGCCCAGAAGGCGGCTGAGAAGAAGGCCGCCGCCCAGAAAGTTGCTGCCCAGAAAGTTGCGGCAAAGAAGGCTGCTGAGAAGAAGGCCGCAATAGCGAAGGCGGCCGCGGAGAAGGCAGCAGAGAAGGAAGCTGCCGCAAAGACCGCGGGGAAGAAGGCCTCGACTCAGAAAGTCGCAGACCCCAAGGGGAACTCCAAACCGGCGAAGAAGGGCTCCTCGGGGAAGGCTTCAGCGAAGTCCAAGGCTGTCAAGGAGCCGGCGAAGGCCGCACCAGCCGACATCGTCCTCCCCGCCACCGAGACGGTTGGAGTAGATGCCGGCACGACCGTGCCTGAGGCGAAGAAGTCCAAGAAGCGCGCCCAGATCTGAGCCGCACTCGAGGCGTACGCCGACCGAGCTAGTCCCACTGCGCCACGGTGTCGGCCGTGTGCCGCCCGAGGCCGAGCGCCGTGGCCGCATCGAGATCGCTCGGAGAGTCCACATCGGCGCGCAGCGTGGGCACCGGGAGTCCGATCTCGACCGCCCCCGCGGCCCGGTGGGCCGCGCGTGACCCTGGACCGAAGTGCGGCTCCAGCGCCGACGGATCGGCGGCGGCCAGCAGCGTTGTTCCAGTGCCTTGGGTGTCGGCGACCAACGCCATGCGGTGATCGGAGAAGCTCCTCAGCGCTTGCGTCAGGGCCTCGTCGAGGTCCGTCGAGGTCAGGGCGGGAAGGTCGGCGCACATGGCCGCCACCGGACCAGCCGGGCATCGGCGTACGCCACCGAGGATCGCCTCGTTGAGGTCACCACCACCCTCGTCCGGGACCCTCAAGGCCCCCAGGGCGGCCAGAGGCTCCCGAAGGGAGGGTTCGTCGCTGACCACCACGAGGCGTGAGACCAGAGCGGCCGTGCTGGCCGCGGTGAGCGCGTCCAGTGCGAAAGCCAACGCCAGTGACGGTCGCGCCGATGAATCTCCCAGGCGGCTCTTGGCCGCGCTCAGCGACTTCACCGGGACCACCAGGGCGAACGAGTGCACGGTGCCATCCTGCCGCCCCCGCGTCGCTGGCCCGGCAGGTGGGGGAGGGCACTAGGGTGAGGCCAGACCTGACGTTTGGCCCGCACGGCCTGAGAGTGGACTGGGAGTCGGCGTGCTCAAGCACCGTGACGTCACGCAACCGCGTGGCTGGGCCTTCGCGACCGCAGTCGGCGTGGTCAAGCCGCTGTTTCGCACGTTCACCCGCTGTGAATGGATCGACGGCGACAAGATTCCGGCCGCAGGTGGCTGTGTCGTGGTGGCCAACCACATCTCCCACTCCGATCCGCTGGTCTTCGGGCTCTTCCTCTACGACCAAGGGCGCATGGTGCGCTACCTGGCCAAGGAGGAGGTCTTCCACACCCCCATCCTGAAGACGATTGCCGGTGGTGCCGGACAGATCCCGGTCAAGCGGCTCACCACCGACGCCGCCACCGCCTTCCAAGCCGCCGTCGTGGCGGTGCAGGCCGGTGAGTGCGTGGGGATCTATCCCGAAGGCACCCTGACCCGCGATCCCGGATTGTGGCCCATGACCGGCAAGACCGGGGCCGCTCGCATCGCGCTGACGACCGGCTGCCCGGTGATCCCGGTGGCTCAGTGGGGTCCCCAGCATCTGCTCGCGCCGTACTCGACGAAGTTGAAGTTGTTCCCGCGCAAGCGCCTTCGCGTCAAAGCCGGCGACCCGGTCGATCTCGACGACTTGCGCGGGAAGCCCATGACGACCG
Organism: uncultured Marmoricola sp.; assembly: GCA_937868075.1. GTDB lineage: Bacteria > Actinomycetota > Actinomycetes > Propionibacteriales > Nocardioidaceae > Marmoricola. The sequence goes on from CALMLL010000071.1 coordinate 8,154, forward strand.
CGGTCATGCATGAGGCGACCGACCGGATCATGGACGCGATCACCGCGATCGTGGCCGAACTGCGCGGAGAGACCCCACCGGAGACCCGGTTCGACCCGCGCAAACACGGCGTACGCCAGACCGGCAACCCCAACAAGGCACCCAAGAAGGGGAAGGGCCGATGAGCAAGATCGCAGTCTTCGGAGCCGGATCATGGGGGACCGCGTTCTCCTTGGTGTTGGCCGACGCGGGCAACGACGTCACCATCTGGGGCCGTCGCCAAGATGTCTGCGACACGATCAACCAGGACAGGGAGAACTCCGAATACCTTCCCGGGATCGTCCTTCCTGACGCCGTGCGAGCCACCCACGATCCGGAGGAGGCCGCCGCCGGGGCGGAGTTCCTGGTGCTGGCGGTGCCGTCGCAGACCCTGCGGGCCAACCTCACCGAGTGGGCACCGGTCATCGACTCCAAGACGATCTTCGTCTCGCTCATGAAGGGTGTCGAACTCGGCACCGTCAAGCGCATGAGCGAGGTGATCGCCGAGGTCACCGGGGCCGGCGATGACCGGATCGCGGTGGTGAGCGGTCCCAACCTGGCCAAGGAGATCTCCCGACGCGAGCCGGCCGCCTCGGTGGTCGCCTGCGCCGATGAGAAGGTCGCCAAGCGACTGCAGGCCGCCTGCCACACCTGGGCCTTCCGGCCCTACACGAGTCACGACGTCGTCGGTTGCGAGGTGGGAGGGGCCTACAAGAACGTCGTCGGTTTGTGTGTGGGCATCGCCGTCGGTCTCGGCTTCGGTGACAACACCACCGCCTCGCTGATCACTCGCGGGCTGGCCGAGACCGCCCGCCTGGCCCAGGCCCTGGGTGCCGAGCGGCTCACCCTGATGGGCTTGGCCGGCCTCGGTGACTTGGTGGCCACCTGCTCCTCACCGCTCTCGCGCAACCGGACGTTCGGGGAGAAGCTCGGTCGTGGCATGACGGTCGAGGAGATCTATGCCTCCACCCGGCAGGTGGCCGAAGGTGCCAAGTCGTGCGCCTCGATCCGCGACCTTGCCCACCGGGTGGGCATCGATGCTCCCATCGCCGAGCAGGTCGACGAGGTCGTGCAGGGCAACATCGCTGCCCACGACGTCATCGATGCTTTCATCAATCGAGCTACCAAGGCCGAGCACGAGTAACGACCGCTCGCCCCCGTCGCCGTTGTCAGCCCAGCGTGCCCAGGGCCTCGGCCAGATCTGACCACAGGTCGGCGATGTCTTCGATCCCGACACTGAGCCGCACCAGAGATTCCGGCACGAATGCCGGTTCGGCGTTCCAGCGGCGCCGCCGCTCCAATGTGGACTCGACCCCGCCCAGTGAGGTTGCCGGAACCCACACACGGGTCGAGGCGCACACCTGGTCAGCCGCGGTCGCGCCGCCGTCGATCTCGATAGAGACCATCGCGCCCCACCCCGGGTAGCGCACGCGGGTCACTCCGGGGTGCCCGGAGAGTCGCTGCGCCAACTCCTGGGCGTTGGCCTCGGCCCGGTCGAGGCGTACGCCCAGGGTGCGCAGCCCCCGAGTCGCCAACCAGGTCTCGAACGGTCCGGGGATCGCGCCGAGCAGATCGCGGCGCACCTTGAGCACGTCCCCGATCTCGGGATCGGCGGTCACGAGCACTCCCATCACGACATCGGAGTGCCCGGAGAGGTACTTCGTGACCGAGTGCACGACCACGTCGGCGCCCAACTCCAGCGGCCGCTGACGCAAGGGGGTGGCGAAGGTGTTGTCCACCGCCACGTAGGCCTGTGCCTCTCTGGCGGCGGCGATGACCGTGGGCAGGTCGATCACCTCCAGGAGCGGGTTGGTGGGCGACTCCAGCCACACGAGGTCCGCGTCCTCGACTGCGGACACCCATGCCTCGGTGTCGGTGGGCTCCACCCACACCCCCTCCAGGCGCCCTCGTGCCTGCAGGTCGGCGATCTGGTTGCACAGGCCGTTGTAGGCGCCTCGAGGGGCCACGACGCGGCCACCGAGGGGCACCAGGTCCAGGAGGCTGGCCACGGCCGCCAAGCCCGAGGAGTAGGCCAGGGCGCGGCCCCCCTCCAACATCCCTACGGCGGTCTCGAAAGCCTCCCAGGTCGGGTTGCTCAGGCGGCCGTACTCGCGGGCTCCGCCGGCGACGTACGTCGAGGCCATCATGATCGGCTCACTGAGCGGGGCATCGGGCACCGCAACGGGCCGGCCCGCAGTGACGGCGACGGTCTGCAGGGATGCGGCGGCAGAAGGCTCGACACTCACCGGCTCACCCTAGTGCGAACCCCCGTCCCGTCGTTGCGGGGTTTGCGGATCCTTCGGCCAGCGCGTTGCACTGGTTGGGTCGCAGGTGTCGACCGCTAGGGTCGGTGACGATGAGCCACACACCTTCCCCCTTGCCTCGGGTCGCAGTCGTCTTCGGCGGACGGTCTGAGGAGCACGGGATCTCCTGTGTCACCGCAGGCAGCGTTCTGGGAGCCATCGACGCCACTCGCTACGAGGTGGTCCCGATCGGGATCACCACCACCGGCCAGTGGGTGCTGATCGACCCCGAGGCGGCCAGTTTGCGGATCGGCCCTGAGGGGAAGTTGCCTCAGGTCGAGGCCGACAGTGCCACCGTGGCCCTGACCCAGTCGGCCACAGGAGCCTCGATCACGGTCAGCGACCCGGGCCATCCGCCCCACGAACTCGGTGACGTCGACGTGGTCTTCCCGCTCCTCCACGGACCGTGGGGCGAAGACGGCACGATCCAGGGCCTCCTGGAACTCTCCCAGGTCCGCTATGTCGGCGCCGGGGTGCTGGCCAGCGCCGTGGGCATGGACAAGCACTACATGAAGGTCGTCTTCGCCGCCGCCGGACTGCCCGTGCTCCCGCACGTCCTGATCACCGCAACCTCCTGGCGTGAGGACGCCGAGCGGTTCCGAGAGGCCGTGCGAGCGCTGGGGTTCCCGGTCTTCGTCAAGCCCTGCCGAGCCGGATCATCCTTCGGCATCAGCAAGGTCCACGACGAGTCCGAACTCGACGCCGCCGTGGAGGATGCCCAGGCCCACGACCCGAGGGTCATGGTCGAAGCGGCCGCGCCGCGCGGCTCCCGCGAGATCGAATGCGGGGTGATCGGTGGCCTCGACGGTCAAGCGCCCCAGGCCAGCGTCGTCGGCGAGATCACCGTGGGTGGGGATCACGAGTTCTATGACTTCGAGGCCAAGTACCTCGCCGATCAATCCACCGGCCTGTTCATCCCGGCGGAGGTCCAGGAGGCCAGTTCGCGGCGGATCCGCCAGTTGGCGGTGCGCGCGTTCGAGGCGCTGGGATGTGAGGGCCTGGCTCGGGTCGACTTCTTCCTTCTGCCCGACGGTCGCGTGATGATCAACGAGATCAACACCATGCCCGGCTTCACCCCGACCTCGATGTTCCCGCAACTGTGGGCAGCGACGGGGATGCCCTACCCCGAACTTGTCGACCACCTGATCCGGCTCGCGCTGCAACGCGACACCGGGCTGCGCTGAGGCTGTGCTGATCCTGCCCAGGGAGTACCCCGGGTCAGTGGCACCCGCCGGCGACGCTGGTGGTGTGGGCCTTGATCGTGGCCGCCAGGTCCACCATGGCACCGGCCGGGGGGCGACGTGCGGCAGGCACCCTGAGTTCGACCGCTGGGCTGCGTCCCATCGTGGTCAGGACGGCTTCCGCGTCGGGGTCGTTGACCGCCGCGTCCGGGATGAACCAGTCCACGCCGTCGGCGCTGTCGCAACCGGCCGTCGGGTCGTAGCCCTCGGGTTTGCCGACCCCGCAGCGAAGGACGAAGGGTGGGTCGCCCCAGGCTGCCCCCAAAGCATCGTCGGGGTCGACCGGTCGACGTAGTTGGCCGTCGAGAGTGTCGGGGAGCGCTTTGATCAGTGCTGCGCAGGCGGCACGATCGGCCCCTGTCGGGTCGGTGATGGGCACCTTGTCGGACGCACACCCGCTCAGCAGCGCTGCCGCGGCGACGACAGCAACGCCCCGCATCAACCAAGACACGGGGCGAAGCATGAGGTGAGAAGTCACCACAGGCTTTCGGCGTCCGACGAGGGGTCGGTCGCTGGCAGCCTGCTCAGATGTGGACGACCGGGCAGGTCAGGGTGCGGGTGATCCCGTCGAGGGTCTGCACCCTGGCGACCACCAGCTTGCCGAGTTCATCGACGTTGCGGGCCTCGGCGCGCACGATGACGTCGTAGGGGCCGGTGACGTCCTCAGCCATGACAACGCCCTTGATGTCGGTGATCGCCTTGGCGACCTCGGCAGCCTTGCCGACGTCGGTCTGAATGAGGATGTAGGCCTGAACGACCATGGCGGTCTCCTTCGAGTGGGGGAACGATGCGAACTTACACGCAACCCCCCGCGGGGCGGAACCTGGCCCGGTCAGTTGCTGATCCTGTGCTCCTCGTCCATTCCGGCTCTCGTGTCCAGCCGCAGTGATCCTCGGCGTACCCGGATAATCCGCGACATGACCCATGAGCCCTTGCCGCGCGATGCCACGCTGGCCGATATCGGTGAGTTCGGCTTGATCTCCCGGTTCGGCTTCGCCCAGGGCGATCACGTGTTGCTGGGTCCTGGAGACGACGCAGCCGTGGTGCGTACGCGCGGACACGTGGTGGTCTCCACAGACCTCGCCGTGGAGAACCGGCATTTCCGTCGGGACTGGGCCGATGCCCGCGACATCGGGCACAAGGTGGCCGCCGCAGCGTTGGCCGACATCAGCGCCATGGGCGCCCACGCGCACTCGATCGTCGTCGGCTTGGCGGCACCGGCGGACCTTCTGGCCCAATGGGCGCTCGACCTCGCCGAAGGGATCGGTGCCGAGGCGGCGGTGGCCGGGGCCAGCGTGGTCGGAGGTGACCTGACCCGCGCCGAGGAAGTGATGGTCGCGGTTACCGTCATGGGCGGTTGCGAGGTCGCCCCGGTCACTCGGGCTGGAGCTCGAGCAGGCGACGTGGTGGCCTTGTGCGGCCGGCAGGGTTGGGCGGCGGCTGGGTTGGCCGTCCTGAGCCGCGGCTTTCGATCACCCCGAGCGGTGGTCACCGCCTACCAACGTCCGCAACCGGAGTACGCCGCCGGACCGGCGGCCGCGTTGGCCGGTGCCACCGCGATGATCGACGTCTCCGACGGGCTCCTGGCCGATCTGGGTCACATCGCCGAGGCCAGTGGGGTCTCCATCAATGTGGAGACCCAGGCGTTCACCCTCGACGAGCCGCTTGTTGCCGTGGGGGCGGCCTTGGGTCTTGATCCGATGACCTTCGTACTGGGCGGAGGAGACGATCACGCCTTGGCGGCAACCTTCCCGCCGGGCTCGGTCCCCGAGGGGTGGCGAGTCATCGGCATCTGCGGCGAAGGTTCCGGGGTGAGCGTCGACTCCGCGGAGTACTCCGGGCCGCGGGGCCACACCCACTTCTGAGCTCCCTTCATCATCCGGAGGCACGGCGGCGGGAAAGCCGAAGCGCCCCGTCCAGGACGAGGCGCTCGCGAGAGTCAGACCGAAACCGGTCGGTCAGAACGAGGTCAGCGGGTGACCTTGCCGGCCTTGAGGCAGCCGGTGCACACGTTGAGACGCTTGGGGGAGCCGTCGACGGTGGCGCGCACACGCTGGATGTTGGGGTTGAAACGACGCTTGGTGATCTTGCGCGACCACGGGCGGTTGTTGCCGAAGCCGGGCTTCTTGGCGCAGATGTCGCAGACGGCAGCCACCGTGAACTCCTTGGAACGTTTGGACAAGTCGAAGGTCCGGACTCGGCCGGACAACCGCATAAGACTAACTGAACCGCGGGGCTGAGCGCGAATCGTGGGTCGGGCCGGTTAGCCTGCACCCGGCTGTGGAATTGGCCACAATGTGAATCGGCCGAGCCCTAGCCCTGGATCAGTTCCCGCGCCTGATCCCAGTCATGACCAGGACCGCGACGAGCGAACCGGCACCGAGACCACCGGGAGGTGACCATGAGTGATCCATCGAGCGAACCCACCACGGCCCTCGGCGCGGTCGTCGACCCGGCCTTGGTCGAGGCCGCCTTCCGAACCTTCGCCGACCTGGCCCGCCAGCGGCTCGGCGAGGCCCGCGAAGAGATCGACGCCCTCAACGTCTATCCGGTGCCGGACGGCGACACCGGAACCAACATGTACCTCACGGTCGAGTCCGCCCGGGACTACATGCGCGCCCACGGGGTCGATCTGCGCACCTCTTTGACCTCCTATGCCAAAGGTGCCCTCCTGGGTGCCCGCGGCAACTCCGGGGTCATCTTGAGCCAGCTCTTCGGGGCGCTGGTGCGCCATCTGGCCACGTCTCGCCGCGGAGACCGGCCCGCCCACGTCATGGCCCAGTCCCTTGTGGTGGCCGCCGACGCGGCCTACGACGCTGTCGGAACCCCCGTCGAGGGCACGATCCTGACCGTCGCTCGGGCCGCCGGCAACGCGGCGCTGGCTGCGGCCGTCCCCGACAGCGCCACCGTCGCGGAGGTCGTCGCCGCGGCTGCTGCCGCAGCGCGAGAGGCACTGGCGCGCACTCCCGATCAACTCCCGTTGCTGCGTGACGCGGGTGTGGTCGACGCCGGTGGGCGCGGCCTGTGCGTGGTGTTCGACGCGGCCGAGCAGGCCATCACCGGCGTACGCCGCGACTACGCGCTGCCGACGATGGGCCGCCACGCCATCCCGATCCCGGTGCCGGCCAACGACCTCACCGAGGGCGGCCCCTCCTACGAGGTGATGTATCTCCTCGACGCCGACGACACCGCCATTGCCGGACTCCGCACCGCCCTACGCCGCATCGGGGACTCGCTGGTGATCGTCGGCGGCGACGGCCTGTGGAACGTCCACGTGCACGTCGATGACGTCGGCGCCGCTGTCGAGGCCGGGATCGATGCCGGGCGACCCCGCCGGATCAAGGTGACCCACTTCGCCGAGCAGGTCGAGCGTGCCCGCGCTCGCCGCGTCGGGCGTCGCGGCCGAGCGATCGTGGCGGTGGCCGCAGGTCCGGGCCTCGCCGAACTCTTCGAGCAGGGTGGCGCCGTGGTCCTCTCCGGCGGCCCAGGACACCGCCCGAGCACGGGCCAGGTGCTGGACGCGATCGTGGAGTGCGCCGCGGAGGAAGTGGTCGTGCTCCCCAACGACGCCGACTCGATCAAGGTGTGCGAGGCCGCAGCCCGCGCCGCCATCGATCAGGAGATCCGGGCAGTGGTCGTGCCCACCCGTGCCCAGGTGCAGGGGATCGCCGCACTCGCGGTCCACGAGCCTGGGCGGGCACTGGAAAGCGACGTGGTCGCGATGACCAGCGCTGCCCGGCACGCCCGCCACGGCGCGGTCACGGTCGCGGTCAAGCAGGCCTTCACCAGTGCCGGCCCCTGCGAGGCCGGGGACGTTCTGGGTGTCCTCGAGGGTGACTTCGTCCGCATCGGCGAGGACCTGACCGACGTGGGCCGCCAGATCATCGACCTCATGCTCAGCGGCGGTGGTGAGTTGGTCACCTTGGTGGCCGGTGAGGACGGCCGCGCGTTGGCCGACTCACTGGCGGCGTACGTCGAGAGCGAGCACTCCGGCATCGACGTCGTGGTCTACGACGGGGGCCAATCCCGCTACCCGGTGCTGTTGTCGGTGGAGTGATGCGCGAGCAGATCACCTGGAACACTCCGGTCGCCGCAGTCGCCGGCAAGGAGTCGGCCAAGGTCGAGAAGGCCCTGGGGGTCACGACTGTGGCCGAGTTGGTGGGCACCTACCCGCGCAGTTGGGTCGCCAAAGGATCACTGTCGGATCTGGGTCAGCTCAACGAGGGCGACCACCTGACGATGTTCGGCGAGGTGATCCTGTGCGAGGTCAAGTCCTACCTGGATCGCCGCACGCATCGCACCGCCTATCGCCTGGAGATGCGGGTGCGTGGCAGCGACGGCGAACTTCGCATGACCTGGTTCGACAAACGCAAAGAGACCACCCTGTGGCGCGCCCGGACGATGCAGGTGGGTTCCTTCGGACTCTTCGCGGGGAAGTTGAAGTACTTCAATCGCGACTGGGAACTGACCAACCCCCGAAGCAAGATGTACGCCGCCGAGGGCGACGCCAGCCAGGCCTACGAGGCGATCCCGGAGTTGATCCCGATCTACCGCACCACCGGAGGAGTCGATAGCTGGCAGATCGGCGACACGGTGGCGCTGGCCCTCGACCTGCTCGACCGAGTCCCCGACGTGGTGCCGCCCGCCATCAGGGCCGAGCACGACCTGCTCGACGCGGCGACCGCCTTGCGTTGGATCCACGGGCCGGCCGATCACCGCCAACTCGGCGCCGCCCGCAAACGGCTGAAGTTCGACGAGGCCTTCCTCACCCAGGTGGTCCTCGCCCAGCGGCGGGTGGAACTCGCCTCCCGTCCGGCCCAGGAGCGCACCGGCGGCGGTGAGTTGCTAGCGGCCTTCGACCAACGACTGCCCTTCGGTCTGACCCAGGGACAACGCGACGTTGCTGCGGTGATCGAAGCCGATCTGGCCCGCAACCACCCGATGCACCGCCTCCTGCAAGGCGAAGTGGGCTCGGGCAAGACCGTCGTCGCCTTGAGGGCGATGCTGAGGGTCGTCGACTCCGGGGGGCAGGCGGCGCTGCTGGCCCCCACCGAGGTGTTGGCCCAACAGCACCACCGGTCGATCACCGCCATGATGGGTGACCTCGCCCAGGGCGGCCTGCTCGGCGGGGACCCCCGAGGCACCCGGGTCACCCTCCTGACCGGATCGATGGGCACCCAGGCGCGGCGCGAGGCCCTGCTCGACATCGCCAGCGGGGAGGCCGGGTTGGTGATCGGCACCCACGCCCTCCTCGAGGACAAGGTGTCGTTCGCCGATCTGGGGCTGGTCGTGGTCGATGAACAGCACCGCTTCGGGGTCGAGCAGCGGGCCGCGCTGAGTGCCAAAGGCACCCGGCCGCCCCATGTGCTGGTGATGACCGCGACCCCGATCCCGCGCACGGTCGCCATGACCATCTTCGGTGATCTCGACGTGTCGACGCTGCGCGAGTTGCCGCAGGGACGGGCCGCGGTGCAGACCTCGGTCGTGCCCACCCTCCTTCAGCCGGCGTGGCTGGACCGGGTGTGGGAGCGCATCCGGGAAGAGGTCGCCGCGGGTCGGCAGGCCTACGTCGTGTGCCCGCGCATCGGTGACGAACCGCCACCCGAGGACGGTCCGGTGCTCACCTCGGTCGAGGAACTCGCCCCCGAACTCATCGCCGGCCCGCTGTCGGGGCTCCGGGTGGCCGCCCTCCACGGACGCATGAGTCCCGAGGACAAGGACGCGGTGATGCGGGCGTTCGGGGCCGGCCAGGTCGATGTGCTGGTCGCTACCACGGTGATCGAGGTGGGCGTCGACGTACCGAACGCCACCGTGATGGCGGTCATGGACGCCGATCGTTTCGGGGTCTCCCAGTTGCACCAGTTGCGCGGGCGCATCGGCCGGGGGGCCCATCCTGGGTTGTGTCTCCTCGTCTCGCGAGCAGAGGCCACCTCGCCGAGCATGGTCAGACTCGAGGCCGTGGCCGGCACCCGCGACGGATTCGCCCTCTCCGAGATCGATCTGGCCCAGCGTCGCGAGGGCGACGTCCTCGGGACCGACCAGTCGGGTCGGCGCCGGACCCTTCAACTCCTCAGCGTGGTCAGCGCCAGCGACGTCGACGTCATCGAACAGGCTCGCGAACTGGCCACGTCGTACGTCGAGGGCGACCCCGACCTCAGCGGCCACCCCGACCTCGCCGCGGCGGTGCGCGCTCTTGACGAGCGCGCCGACTATCTGGAGATGGGATGACCCGGATCATCGGCGGCACCGCCAAGGGTCGACTGCTGCGCACTCCGCCCGGAGACCGCACCCGCCCGACCACCGATCGGGTCCGAGAGGCCTTGTTCTCGATCCTGGTCTCGCAGTTCGGTTCGTTGCAGGGGCTCACCGTGCTCGACCTCTATGCAGGCTCGGGGGCGCTCGGTCTCGAGGCTCTCTCTCGCGGGGCCGGGCGGGCCATCGCCGTCGAAGCCGACCGGCGCGCAGCGCAGATCATCCGCGCCAATGCTCACGATCTCGGCCTTCCGCTCCAGGTGCACCACACCCGAGTCGAGCGCTTCTTGGGTCAGCAGGGCGAGGCCGGCGACGTCGACATCGTCATCGCCGACCCGCCCTACGACGCCGACAACGACTCGGTCACGCAGGTGCTGGGACAACTGCTCGGCTGGCTCAGCCCGCAGGCCCTCGTGGTGGTCGAGCGCAGCGCCCGTTCGGCTCGGTTGGTCATCCCGACGGGACTCGACGAGGTGGGGGAGCGCACCTACGGGGAGACCGTCCTGGTCCTGTTGGAAGCCGCTGCGAGCAACTCGGAGGCGTTATCCGTCGCCCCGGCCGACCAAACCTGACAGGGCCCAAACTCGACAGATCGCCCATGCGGGCACCACGATGGTCGAGGTTCACCGGCATTTCGGGGCGGTGAGGTTACACATTTCGGGAGGCGTCGTGCGTCGTGCGGTTTGTCCAGGGTCCTTCGACCCGGTGACCAACGGTCACCTGGACATCATCGGCCGCGCCTCGATGCTCTTCGACGAGGTCGTTGTCGGCGTCGGCGTCAACAAGTCCAAGTCCCAGGTGCGTCTGTTCACCGCCGATGAGCGGATGGACATGTTGCGCGAGGTCTGTGCGGACTTCCCCAACGTCAGCGTGGCCGGTTTCGAAGGGCTGTTGACCTCCTTTTGCCAAGCCAACGACATCCACTCGATCGTCAAAGGCCTTCGCGCGGTCTCAGATTTCGACTACGAACTCCAGATGGCGCAGATGAACTCCAGCCTCGTCCCCGGGCTGGAGACGGTGTTCGTCCCGACCAGCCCGGAGTACTCCTTCCTGGCCTCCTCGCTGGTGAAGGAAGTGGCGATGTTCGGCGGTGACGTCTCGGCCCTGGTGCCGCCGCTGGTCCTCGACCGTCTCACCGCCCGCCTGGCCGAACGTGCCCGAGAGGAAGGGACGTCATGACCGAAGCCATCCCCGCGCCCATGAACGACTCGGTGGACACCGAGCTCAACGCGCTGCGTGAGTTGGTGGAGACGGCACGGCCGCTGCCCATGTCGGCGAGCGTGGTGCTCAACAAGAGCGACATCCTGGTCGCCCTCGAGCGGGTCCAACGCAGTTGTCGTACCGCATTCGCCGACGCCCACGCGGTGGTCCAGCGAGGCGACGAAGTGCTGGCCACCTACCAGGAGAAGGCTGATCTGGTCCTGCACGAAGCCGAATTGGAGCAGGAGCGTCGCATCAGCGACACCGAGGTCTTCCGCTTGGCGACCCGCCAGGCCGAGGAGATCCGCGCCGAGGCCGAGGCCGAGGCCGAGAGCCTTCGGCGCGAGGCCGACGCCTACGTCGAGGGCAAGCTGAGCAGCTTCGCGATCACGCTCGAGCAGACCATCGACGCCGTACGCCGGGGGCAGGAGCGGCTGACTGCGTCCAACCCGTTCGCCGAGGCGGAGGACTCCGGCTCCCACGCCGCTGACGTGTGGCCCCCACGCGACTGAACGGGCACCCCCGACTGCGGGTTCGTTTTGGTCCCGATGCCTCCGCGCGGCTACCATTCCTAGGTTCTGTCGTGCCTGCACCGGAAGTGAACCCTGCCCAGTCTTGACCCGAGAGCGCCGCTCGTGCTCGACACTCGCGAGCTCGGCCGCCGCCCGGGGTCAATCCGCAGGAAGAACTTCACGGTGCCAGCACCGGCAGAACTCGGTATCGAAGTCCTAGCTGTGCCGCAGGGTTCGCCGGTCGATCTCGACCTGCGACTGGAGGCCGTCATGGAAGGCGTGCTCGTCACCGGATCGGCCTCGGTCGATCTCGACGGCGAGTGCGTGCGGTGCCTGGAACCGATCGAGGACACCCTCGAGGTGGACTTCCAGGAACTGTTTGTCTATGACGAGTCCGAGAGCAGCGAGGAGGACGATATCCGTCGGCTCGACGGCGATCTGCTCGACCTCGAGCCGGTTCTGCGTGACGCGGTGGTGCTCGCACTGCCGTTCCGGCCGCTGTGCGACCCGGATTGTCAGGGCCTGTGCACCGAATGTGGTGCCCGGCTCGACGACGACCCCGGTCACGCGCATGACGATGCGGTCGATCCGCGTTGGGCCGGCTTGCAGGACCTGGTGGGTTCGACGCCTGCCGACACAGACGATGTACCCGACGACCCACATGGGTCGCCTGAGAAGGAGTGAGAAGTGGCTGTTCCGAAGCGGAAGATGTCGCGCAGCAACACGCGTCACCGCCGGTCGCAGTGGAAGGCCGTCGCCCCGGCGCTGGTCAACTGCGCCAACCCCGCGTGCGACGCCAAGCACCTGCCGCACCGTGCGTGTGGTTCGTGTGGTCAGTACGGCGCCAAGGCTGACCGCCGCCAGGTGCTCTGATCCACCTCGCCACTCGTCGCGTCTGAATCGGTGTGCCGATGACTCACGACGCGTTGCGTGTCCAGCTCGGCGGTCCGGATCTGACCGCCGAGCTGCTTGAGCTTGCCCTGACCCACCGTTCCTGGGCCTATGAGAACGGCGGCGCTCCCCACAACGAGCGGCTGGAGTTCCTCGGCGACTCGGTTCTGGGCATCGTGATCACCGAGACCCTCTACCGCTCCCACCCGGAGTTGAGCGAAGGACGACTGGCCAAGCTTCGCGCGGCGGTCGTCAACGCTCGTGCTCTGGCCGACGTCGCCCGCACCATCGGCTTGGGTGAGCACCTCAAGCTCGGCAAGGGCGAGGAGGCGACCGGTGGTCGAGACAAGGCCTCGATCCTCTCCGACACCGTCGAGGCGGTGATCGGGGCGATCTATCTCTCCTCGGGGTTCGAGTCCGCAGCACGAGTCATCCACGACCTGTTCGATCCGTTGCTGTCGAACGCGGCCAGCCTCGGCGCCGGCCTGGACTGGAAGACCAGCCTCCAAGAACTCTCCTCCGAGCAGAGCCTCGGGGTGCCGGAGTACCTCATCGAGGACGATGGCCCCGACCACGAGAAGACCTTCACCGCCCGCGTGCGCGTCGGGGACCAGATCTATGGCCATGGCAGTGGCCGATCCAAGAAGCAGGCCGAGCAACAGGCCGCCGAGTCGGCCTACCTGAGCTTGAGCGAACCGCCCGTTGCCTGAACTTCCCGAGGTCGAGGTGGTCCGCCGAGGCCTGGAACGCCACGTGTTGGATCTCCCCATCCAGGCGGTGGAGGTGTTGCACCCGCGCCCGGTGCGCCGACACCTGCCCGGCCCCGAAGACTTCGTTCACCGGCTCACCGGGCGGACCTTCACTGCGGCGCGGCGGCGCGGCAAGTACCTCTGGCTGGCCACCGACTCCGGCGATGCCGTGCTGGCCCACCTCGGCATGAGCGGCCAGATGCTGGTCGCGGACGCGGGCTCACCGGATCCGCGTCATCTGCGGGTGCGCTTCGACCTGGGGGACCGGCACCTCCAGTTCGTCGACCAACGGATGTTCGGGGGACTGTCCTACTCCGATGACGGCGCCGACCTGCCCCAGGAGGTGCGCCACATCGCCCTCGACGTGTTCGACGAGGCGTTCGATCCGGCCGCCGTCGTACGTCGCATCCGGGGGTCCGCGAGCGGGATCAAGCGGCTCCTGCTCAACCAGGGCGTTGTCAGCGGCATCGGCAACATCTACGCCGATGAAGCACTGTGGCGCGCCCGGATCAACGCCGAACGGCCCGGCAAGGCCCTCAGTGCGGCATCGGTGAGGGACCTTCTCGGCCACGCCCGCGACGTCATGTCCGCGGCGCTGGACCAGGGCGGCACGTCCTTCGACGACCTCTATGTCAACGTCAACGGAGAGAGTGGCTACTTCGATCGCTCCCTGGACGCCTACGGCCAAGAAGGGCACCCCTGCGCGCGCTGCGGCACCCCGATCGTGCGGACCGCTTTCATGAACCGCTCCTCGTTCTTCTGCCCGCTGTGCCAGCCGGTTCCGCGTCGACGCAGGCCCTGAACGAGTGGCCCCGCTCCGCCGGGCGTGAGCCAGCAATTCGGGCGACGACGACGAGGGGGGCGGGCTAGGGTGCCGCGGTGATCATCTCGCGGCTTGCCGACATCTTGTCGCCTGACCGCCTCGGAAAGCCTTACCGACGCCTGATGCTCGCCACTTGGGTGAGCAACCTCGGTGACGGCATGGCGTTGGCCGCCGGCCCGCTCCTGGTCGCCTCCCAGACCCGGGATCCGTTCCTGGTCGCGGCAGCGGCCTTCGTCCAGCGACTGCCGCTGGTGCTCTTCGGCTTGTACGCCGGCGCTCTGGCCGATCGACTCAACCGCAAGATGCTGGTCGTGTCGGCCGACCTGGCCCGGGTCGGGCTCCTGGTGCTCCTCGTCACGTTCATCGGCACCGGCCACGTCACCATCTGGGTGGTTCTCGCGGTGCTGTTCGCCCTCGGCGTCTTCGAGACCATGGCAGACACCACCGGCCCCACCCTGGTCCCGATGCTGGTGGCCAGCGAGGACCTCGGCGTGGCCAACTCACGCCTGCTCGGCGGCTACATCACCGGAAACCAACTCATCGGCCCGCCGGTCGGTGCCTTCCTCTTCGCAGCCGGCATGGTCTGGTCGTTCGTCGCCCAGGCCGTCTTGGTGCTGGCCGGTGCGCTCATCCTGGTGCGGGTCAGCCTGCCCTCGCTGCCGCCGACGAAGGAGACCAGTCACCTTCGTCGAGATATCGGCGAGGGGATCGGCTGGCTGGTCCGTCATCCGGCCATGCGGACCCTGGCCCTGGTCATCGTGACCTTCAACGTCACCTTCGGCGCCGCCTGGTCGGTGTTGGTCCTCTATGCCCAGGACCGGCTCTCCCTCGGCCATGTCGGGTTCGGCCTGCTCACCACGGTCTCAGCAGTGGGCGGCCTGGTCGGCACCGCCGGCTACGGATGGCTGGAGCGACGCTTCTCCCTCGGCGACATCATGCGGGTCGGCCTCATCTGGGAGACGGTGAGTCACGCCCTCCTCGCCGTGACGACTCAGGCGTGGGTGGCCATGGTCATCTTCTTCGTCTTCGGTGCCCACGCCTTCATTTGGGGCACGACCTCTCAAACAGTGCGGCAACGGGCGATCCCGGCCGAACTCCAAGGCCGGGTGGGGTCGGCCTACATGATCGCCATGTTCGGCGGGCTCCTGGTGGGCCAGGTCATCGGCGGCGTCGTGGCCAGCCACTGGGGGATCGTGGCCCCCTTCTGGTTCGGCTTCGCCGGCTCCGCGCTGATCCTCGTCGCCATCTGGCGCCAACTACCGCAGATCGCGCACGACACCGGGGTGGCCACAGACACGGCCGCCCACTGATCGTGCGGCAGGATCGGCCCATGCGCCTCTTGTCCGCGGATCTGGCCACTCACGAACTGACCCATGTCCCGCTGCCGACCACCGACGTCGTCAGCGGCACGCCCACGACCGCACTCGCGCCTCTGGCCGAGCTGGGCCCGGTCGAGATCGGGCTCTGGGAGATGAGCCTCGGCACCGCCGTCGACACAGAGGTCGATGAGGTCTTCGTCGTGGTCGCCGGCTCCGGGGCCGTCGAATTCACCGACGGTGAGGTCATCGACCTGCGTCCAGGAGTCGTCGTACGCCTCACTGCGGGGGAGCAGACCCGCTGGACCGTGACCGAGACACTGCGCAAGGTCTATGTGGCGCTGTGACGCGCCTGCGCGGCTAGAGGGGTCCCGGCTACTAACCTGAGCCTGCCGAGCTTCCCCCGGTCCGGTCGGTGGTCCAGACACTGGCAGGATGTGCCGTCGGCCAACTCGTCTGCAGGGAGCCAGAGCTTGTATCTCAAGAGCCTGACCATGAAGGGCTTCAAGTCCTTCGCGTCCGCGACCACCCTGCAGTTCGAACCCGGGATCACCTGCATCGTCGGACCCAACGGTTCGGGCAAGTCCAACGTCGTCGACGCCCTGGCGTGGGTGATGGGCGAACAAGGCGCGAAGAGCCTTCGCGGCGGGAAGATGGAAGACGTCATCTTCGCCGGAACCGCCGGACGACCGCCGCTGGGCCGAGCCGAGGTCCAACTGACCATCGACAACACCGACGGCGCCCTCCCCATCGAGTACGCCGAAGTCACCATCAGCCGCACCATGTTCCGCAACGGTGGCTCGGACTACGCGATCAACGGTCAGCATTGCCGACTGCTCGACGTGCAGGAGTTGCTCAGCGACTCCGGCATCGGTCGCGAGATGCACGTCATCGTCGGCCAGGGCCAACTCGACTCCATCCTGCACGCCACTCCCGAGGACCGACGCGGGTTCATCGAGGAGGCGGCGGGGGTCCTCAAGCATCGCAAGCGCAAAGAGAAGGCGCTGCGCAAACTCGATGCCACCGACGGCAACCTCACCCGACTGGCCGACCTGCTCAACGAGATCCGGCGCCAACTCAAGCCGTTGGGTCGTCAGGCCGAGGTGGCCCGCAAGGCGGCCACTGTGCAGGCCGACCTGCGTGATGCGAAGGCCCGCCTCATCGCCGACGACCTCGTCACCGCGCGCACCGCGCTGGCTCAGGAGATCGCCGATGAATCGGTCCTGATCGAGCGCCGCACCGAGGTCGAAGCCCTGGCCGCGTCCGCCCGTGAGGAGGAGGCCGGACTCGAGGCGGCCCTGCGTGAGGATCTCCCCGCGCTGGCGCGAGCCCAGGACACCTGGTTCGGCCTGTCCGGGCTGCGCGACCGGATCCGGGGCACACAGACCCTGGCCTACGAGCGGGTTCGCAATGCCGCCGATGCGGCCGAACCCACCTTCTCCGACCGCGATCCCGACGAGATGGAGAGCCGCGCCGAGGCGATGGCTGCAGAGGAGGCCGCAATCGCGGCCCAGGTGGAGTCCTTGGCGGCCGTGCTGGCCACCGCTTTGGAGTCTCGCTCGGCTGCGGAGTCGGCGTACACCGAGGAGGAGCGTCGAGTCACCAGCCTTCAGCGGGCCGCAGCCGACCGGCGTGAGGGCCTGGCCCGGCTGCATGGCCAACTCAACGGTCTGCGCTCGCGTGCCTCGGCGGCCGAAGCCGAGGTGGGCCGTCTCGTCGAGGCCCGTCAGTCGGCGCTGGCTCGGGCCGAGAAGGCCCAACACGACTTCACCGCCCTGGAGTCGCGGATCGCCGGACTCGATGCGGGAGAGGAGGGGCTCGACGCCGAGCACGAGCGGGCCAGCGAGGCCCTCTCCGAGATCGAAGACCATCTGATCGCCTTGCGCGAGCGGCTGACCGCCACCGAACGTGACCGGGCTTCACTGCAGGCCCGCAAGGAGGCCCTCGAACTCGGCCTCAACCGCAAGGACGGAGCCGGGGCGCTGTTGGCGGCGGCCGGCTCGCTGCCCGGCCTGCTCGGCTCGGTGGCTGCGCTGCTCAGTGTGCGCCCCGGCTACGAGGCCGCGATCGCGGCTGCGCTGGGCAACGCCGCTGACGCGGTCGTCGCCACCGATGCTGATTCGGCGATCTCGGCGATCGGTCACCTCAAGGCCGACGACCTCGGTCGGGCCGGCATCGTCCTGGGGGGTGGCGAGTCCTCGAGGAGCGACTGGCCGAGCCTGCCTGCCGGGGCGGTGTTCGCCGCCGACATGGTCGAGGTGCCGACCGATCTGCGCGGTGCGTTGACCCGGCTGCTGTTCAAGACTGCGGTGGTTGATGACCTTTCCGCGGGTCGTCGTCTGGTGGCCGATCTTCCCGACGTGGTGGCGGTGACCAAGGACGGCGACCTGATCGGTGCTCACTTCGCTGCGGGTGGCTCGGCGAGCGCACCAAGTCTGATCGAGGTTCAGGCGGCGGTGGACGAAGCCACCGACGCGCTGGTGCGGGCCAATCACGACGTGGAACGCCTCACGTTCGAGACCCAGGCCGCCGATCAGCGACGCCACGAGGCGGTCCAGCGGGTCGAGGCCGCGTTGAGCCGGCTGCACGAGTCGGACGCGGCCATGGCCGGTGTCGCTGAGGAACTTGCCCAGTACGGCGCCACGACGCGTTCGGCTCGTGGTGAGGCTGAGCGACTGTCCAGCCAGATCGAGGCCGCCCAGACGGCTCGGGAGCAGTCTGAGACCGGGTTGGCCGAACTCGAGGCCCGGCTGGCCGCAGCCGACGAGGCACCCGATGAGGAACCGGACACCGCCGAGCGCGAGCGTCTCGCAGACGAGGCCAGGGCGGCCCGACAAGCCGAGATGGATGCCCGACTGCAGTTGCGGACCGCCGAGGAGCGCGCCCGCGGGTTGCAGGGTCGCGCCGACCAACTCCGCGCCGCTGCCCAGGCCGAGCGGGAGGCCCGGGCCGCTGCGGTGGCGCGCCGGGAGCGGTTGATCCGGGAGGGTGAGGTCGGCCGCGAGGTCGCGGCGGCGGCCGGCGTCGTACTCGCCCGGCTGGAGGACTCGATCGTGGCCGCCACGGTGCAGCGCACTCGCGTCGAGGACGGTCGCGCCGCTCGGGAGAGCCAACTGCGCCAGGTCCGTGAAGACCTGCGCAACCTGGCGCGAGAACTCGATGAACTGGTCAACTCCGCCCACCGCGACGAGATGGCCAGGGCCCAACAGCAGATGCGCATCGAGGCCCTGGCCGA
>CALMLL010000072.1 GCA_937868075.1 uncultured Marmoricola sp.
GTGCCGTGGTTGCAACCACGGCACAGCTCCGGTATCGCGTCTTCGCATTCGAAACCGCCCGGGGCGCTGCAAGGATGAAGGCATGGCTACCGTGCCGAGTCCGCTGGTCCGATGGGTGATTTCGGCGACGGGTCGCAATCGCACGTATCTCACCGAGGAGGGGGCGCGGCGGCGCATCGCGGAGGCGGCGCTGAAACCCGAGCCGTATGCCCCGCCCTGGGGGCTTCGGCCCGAGGTCGAGGTGCGCCTCACCCAACGACACGGATGGCCAGTCGCGACGATGCGGCCGCTCAATCTGTCCCCACACGGGGCCCTCGTCTATGCCCACGGGGGTGGATGGGTCAGCCAGATCACCGTGCACCACTGGCGCTTGCTGGCGCAGATCTGCGCGGAGGCGAACGTCACGGTCACGGTGCCGATCTACCCCAAACTGCCTTTCGGCAGTTCAGTCCCGGTGGTGGTCGGCTTTGCCGATTTCGTGCGGGACAGTGTGGCGGCGCACGGCCCTACCTGTCTGGCCGGTGACTCTGCGGGCGGCCAGATCGCTTTGTCGACCGCGCTCACGCTGCGTGATACCGGCGTGGTGCTGCCGCGCACGATCTTGATCTCGCCGGCCCTGGACCTGAGGCTGGAGAACCCGGACGTCGAGCGGGTCCAATCCGACGACCCATGGCTGGGGATCATCGGCGGGCGGGTTCTGGGTCGCGAGTGGGCTGCCGGAGTGGACCTCACCGACCCGGCCGTGAGCCCACTGTTCGGCGATCTCACCGGGCTCGGCCCCATCACCGTGTTCAGCGGAACCCACGACATCCTGCATCCGGACGCACTACTGCTGGTCGAGCGAGCGCGGGCGGCCGGGGTCGACGTGGAGTACGTCGAGGAGCCCGGCCACCTGCATGTGTTCCCACTCTTACCGACGGCCGAAGGGCGCGAGGCCCGCACCCTGATCGTGAACCGGATCGGTCGTGCGGTGGGCAGCGAGACTGCCCAACCCGACCGCTGAGAATCTCCCGCTCAGGTGAGTGGGTTCGGGTCCGCCTGCTCCCCACGGAAGCGCTCCAGGGCCCGCATCCCGTGGTAGAGCACGATGGCTGCGATCGTGCCCAGTGCGATCCCGGTGAAGGTCAACTGGCCGCCTGACAAGGTCAGGTTCCCGATGCCGATGATCAGGGCAGCCGCCGCCGGGTACTGGTTGACCGGCTGGCCGAAATCGACGCGGTTATCGATCCAGATCTTCACCCCGATCAGCCCGATCAAGCCGTACAGCGCCACGGTGACGCCGCCGAGCACGCCGGCCGGGATCGTGTTGAGCAGCGCCCCGACCTTGGGGGAGAGGCTGAGCAGGATCGCGATGGCGCCGGCGATCCAGTAGGCCGCGGTGGAGAACACGCGGGTGGCGGTCATGACCCCGATGTTCTCGCCGTACGTCGTCGTGGCGGATCCGCCGCCGAGCCCGGCCAGCGTGGTGGCCAGACCGTCGGCGGCCAGCGCCATGCCGGTGCGCTGGTTGATGGAGTCGTCCTCAACGAGGTGGGCGACGCTGCGCACGTGACCGACGTTCTCGGCCACCAGCACCAGGACCACGGGCAGGAACATCGGCACGACCGACCAGGTCACGGTGGGTGAGGTGAAGTCGGGGAGTCCGACCCAGGCTGCCTTGGACACCTGGGAGAAGTCGACGAGACCTGTCAGTGCTGCAGCGACGTATCCCACGACCACGCCGAGCAGGATCGAAAGTCGAGCGGCCAGGCCATGGGTGATCACCGCGACCATCACGATGGTGGCCAGCGTGAGGGTCGCGATCCACGGTGACTTCGCGAAGTTGGAGGTCGCGACGCCACCCAGGTTGAAGCCGATCAGGGCCACGATCGCACCGGTCACCACGGGGGGCATTAGGGCGTCGATCCAGCCGGTCCCGGTGGCGTTGACGATCATGCCGACCAGTGCGAGCAGCAGCCCGGTGACGATGATGCCGAACAGTGCGGCCCCGATGTCGTGCTGCTCCTTGGCGGCCAGGATGGGGGAGATGAAGGCGAAGGAGGACCCGAGGTAGCTCGGCACCCGATTGCGGGTGAGCAGGAGGAAAAGCATGGTCCCGATGCCGGAGAAGAACAGCGTCGTGGTGGGTGGGAAGCCGGTGAGCACCGGCACCAGGAAGGTGGCCCCGAACATCGCGACGACGTGTTGGGCACCGAAACCGATCGTGCGCGGCCAACTGAGTCGTTCGTGAGGTTTGACGAGCGCGTTCTTGGCGACGGATCGACCGTCGCCGTGCAGGGTCCAAGCCACGGTGCCTCCAGGTGTGTTGGGTTTCGTTCGGGAAGCAATCTACTCAGCCCGATCGGTCCTGCGGCCAGGCTTCGGGAGTAGCGTTTGACTGTGAGTTCCCACCCGTCGCCGACTGCGGACCGGCAAGCCCACTGGGACGGGGCTTACGCCCAAGGGGTGCACACCAGATCGTGGTTCCAACCCCAGGCCCAGACCTCTCTCGAACTCCTCGATCGTCTCGCCGTGGCCCCCGGTGATCGGGTGATCGACGTTGGTGGCGGCGCCTCCCCCTTGGTGGATGGACTGCTCGATCGCGGCCTCACCGACCTCACGGTGCTCGACGTCTCACCCACAGCCCTGACCACCGCCCAGCAGCGGCTCGGGGAGCGTGCCGCTGGGGTGACGTGGTTGGCCGCTGACATCCTGACCTGGATCCCGACGTCGACGTACGACGTGTGGCACGACCGCGCGGTGCTGCATTTCATGAGCACCCCCGACCAGCGACAGGCCTATCGCGAGTGTCTGGAGTCGGCCACGGCCCCCGGATCTCGCCTGGTCATCGGCACGTTCGCCCTCGACGGTCCGGAGTTCTGCTCGGGGCTGCCGGTCACCCGATACGGCGTGGACGGCCTGGCCGAGTTTGTCGGGGAACAGTGGCGTCTGGTCGACAGCATCGGACACACGCACCACACCCCGTCCGGAGCGGCACAGTCCTTCACCTGGGTCGCGATGGTGCGCCGGTGAAGGCCGCCAAAGTCGATCTCACCGTGGCTGCGATCCCGGTCTTCGTGACCGCGATGGCCGCCGAGTACTGGTGGCAGCGTCGACACCCGGTCGAGCCGGGGACCCGAGCCGGCGACTACCAACTCGCCGACACCATGGCGAGTCTGTCGATGGGTGTGGGCAGCCTGATCGCGCCGTACGTCGCCAAGCGACTCCTCGATCCACTCACTCCAGGGGTGGGCCGTTTCGGCAAGGCCCTTCTCGGCATCTCCGCGACAGCCGCCGCGCTGACCACCGTGGGCGACGTGGTCGTGCGCCGCCTTCGCGACGGCGCCCTCCCGGAGCCGCAGACAGTGCCGGCCCACGTGCGTGAGGCGCAGGAGGAACTGGCTCGATTGCGCCAACAGCCCTCAACTGCCCCGACGAGGACCGCTGTGACCGTCACCGGGCGCCTTGCGGCCACGGCCGTGCTGAGCACCGCCCTGACGATGTCGACCACCTGGGCTGCGCACACATCGGGGCAACGGCTCTTCGCCCGCTCCAAGGCCGACCTGGGCACCGGCACGGGGGCCGCGGTGGCCGCGATTCTGGGATGGGATCTCATCTACTACTGGAACCACCGCTTCATGCACGAGTCCCGGTGGCTCTGGGCGATGCATGTCGTGCACCACTCCAGCGAGCACTACAACCTCTCCACGGCGTTGCGCCAACCCGTTGCCGACAGCCTCACGGTGCACGTGCCCTATGGGCTGTTGGCCCTCGCCGGAGTGCGCCCTTCGCTGATCGAGCAGGCCCGCGCACTCAACCTCATCTATCAGTTCTGGATCCACACCGAGGCGATCACCTCGATCGGCTGGCCGGAGAAGGTGCTCAACACCCCCTCGCACCACCGGGTGCATCACGGCTCCAACCGCGAATACCTCGACCGCAATCACGGCAGCATCCTGATCATCTGGGACCGGCTCTTCGGCACATTCGAGCCGGAAAGGGCTGCCGTCGTCTATGGCCTGACCACCAACATCGACACCTTCAACCCGGTTCGAATCGCATCGCATGAGTGGGTCGACATTGCTCGCGACATCGCCCGCGCCGAGACCTGGCACGACCGGTGGTCGTACCTGTTGAGGGGCCCCGGGTGGGCCTACGACCGGCGGGCGAGCCTGACGGCTGCTGAAGATCACCTGGGCTTCGCCTCTTAGTCGGGACCGGGGTCTGTAGTGCCCTGGCTACGCGGGGAGATCCTGTCCGAGCGGCGCTTGACGCATCGGCGACAGGTCCGTAACAGATCGGGCTGACACCGTCCCGGACATGACCACTCTCGCCCTTGAAAATCACCATCGCGTCCGGGCCCGAAGGCACCGCACGCCAACCTCAGTGCACCCGGAGCAGCTGGACGCGGCGGCGGGGAGCCTCACTGTCACCGCGCTGCGTCCAGGCGACGTCGACACCGTGGCACAGGTGTTCCGCGGCTTGTCGCCCAAGTCCTCGCGCATGCGCTTCCACGCCGCGACCCCGCGCCTGACCGCGAGCGCTCTTCGACTTCTGGCCGCAGTGGAACCCGGGCGCCACGAGGTGCTCGTTGCCTCACTCCTGGGTCGTCCGGTCGGCCTAGCGCGATGGGTGCGCGACCGAAACGACCGCACCTCGGCCGAGGTCGCCCTCGAGGTGGTAGACACCGAGCACCGCCACGGCATCGGAGCCGAGTTGGCACGGCGCATCGTGCTGGCTGCCCGCCGAGCTGGCGTACGCACGCTGACTGCCGAGATCCATGCCGAGAACCGAGTCGTCCGGGACTGGGCCCTCTCCTGGGGGTTCCGGGCTCCGCTGCGCCACACCGACCCCTACGTCTTGTCCCTCGATCCGCGCTGAATTCAAACCTCGTGCGCGCCCCGCTGTGCTGTGGTTGCATGGCCGGGTGCGCATCGACGTCCTCGGGTCGATTGCGGTCACAACGGGGTCCGTGACGCGAACTCCTCGCGGTGACCGCCTACGAGATGTGCTCGCACTGCTGGTCACGCACAGGGGGAGATCCCTCACCAGTGAGGCCATCCTCGACCGGGTGTGGGACGAGGAGTCCGGACAGTTCGATCCGAGCGTGGTGCACACCGTTTTCGCGCGGCTTCGCCGGGAGTTCGGTGGTGACCTCGTGGTTCGTGACGCTGCGGGCTATCGCCTCGGCCCAGAGGTCGAGACGGACATCGCCGGCTTCGAGAGGTCAGTGGCCGCAGCCCGTGATGCCGAACGAGCCGAGGACGTGGGTGAGCTGGAGATCGCCTCCCGGGCGGCTCTGGCCGTATGGCGTGGGCCGGAGCCGTTTGAGGGCGTTCCCGACTCTTTGGTCCTGGGGGAACGCGCCCGGCTGCAGAAGGCTCACTGGGCCGTCACCATCAGGCTCATCCGGGCACTGGTTGACGCCGACGCCGGACGGGCACAGCACCAGGAGGCGTGGGAACGGTCGACGGCTTTGTTAGCCAGCCAACCGCTCGATGAGTCCGCGGCGGCCCTGGCCCTCACGGCCGGGCGGCGGCTTGGGTTCCAGGCAGAGGCGTTCGAGATCTTCGAACGTTTGCGAGGCGCGCTGCGAGAAGAACTCGGGATCAACCCTGGTGCTGAGGTGATGGCGGCCCATGCCGAACTCCTCGCCTCGCCCCTGCAACCGGTCACCGTTCCCAACCTGCCCTTCACTGCGGCCCCACTGCCACCATCCCCGACCTCGCCCACGGTAGGCAGGGAGTCGGAGATCTCCGCGGTGCTCGCTGCGGTATCGGCTGGCCATCGCCTGGTCACCGTCACAGGTACGGGAGGAGTTGGTAAGACCAGGCTCCTGGCCGAAGTCGGAAGGCGCCTGTCGGGGCGCCCCACCACATATGTCCCGCTGGGGTCACTCGAGGGCCGCTCGAGTACGGAGATCGCGATCGCCGTGGCGTTGGCCCATGGGGTGGCCCTCGCTTTGGACCCCGTTGGCGAACTTGTGGAGTCGCTGGCCGACAGCCGACTTGTGATCCTTGCCGACGAGGCCGAATGGGCACTCGAGTCTGTGGGCGAGGTCGTCAGAGCGGTGCTCGCCGGCGCGCCTGGGGTCAGCGTCATCATGTCTTCGAGACAACCGTTGGACCTGGTCGGTGAGCGGGTGGTCCCGCTGGCACCGCTCTCCGTGCCGCCCCGAGGTGCGACGATCGAGCAGATCCTCGCCTCACCCGCCGTCCAACTCCTCCTTGACCGAGCCAGCTTGCTGGCGCCACCAACGTCGGAGGCGGCGCTGCGTGCTTTGGCGGAGGCCGCCAGGCAGGTAGATGGCCTCCCGCTGGCGTTGGAACTGCTCGCCGGTTCAGGAACTGAAGGTGATCTAGCCGGTCTGCAAGAGGCCGCCGCACAGCCTCTGGATCTGGTCTCCCACGAGCCGGATCGACCCCAACGGCAGCGTTCGCTCAGCGAAACGATCCGCTGGAGCACGTCCAGGCTGGGCGAGGCGGAGGCGATCGCATTGCGTCGACTTGCGGTGCTGGCCGGGCCCTTCGACGTGCCCACGGCCGCCGCCGTGATCGGCCGACTTCCGCAGGGGGCCGAGGCGCCGGTGGCGCTGAGACGATTGATCAGGGTCGGCCTGGTTCATACCGAGCGGACGGGATCGCAAGCCACGTTGCGCCTGCGTCTTCTCCGCGCGGTTCGCGACCTCGGCGTCGAAGAACTCCTCTCTCGGGGGGAGTTGGTGGAGGCGCGCAAACGTCACCGGAGCTGGTTCGCTGAACGGTGGCGCGGTCAGCCGTTGTCGGAGGAACTCATCGACGATGTCGCCGAACGCTATGACGACTACATGGCCGCACTTCGGGATGCGGCTGAAGAATCCGGGGCCGACCAGGCTGCGGACCTCGCACTCACCTTGGCGCGTCTGTGGATCTTCAGGGAGAGCGCCGTTCCGGGTTTGGAGTGGCTCGATCGCGTGCTCGCGATGCCAGGGCTCTCTGCCGCCCAGCGCGCCCGCCTGCGCATCACCAGAGCCGGGTTGGGTTATGAGCACGAGTGGAATGAGGCAACCATCCTGAGCACGCTCGCTGAGGACAGCGAATGGTTGGGTCAGGGGTTGTTGTCGCTCTCGATCGCGGCGTACCTGCGCGGGGATCTTGAGCTGGGTGTGTCGTACGCGCGCATGATGCTGTCGGTGGCCCGCACCGGAGCGCCGCACCTACTTCCCGAGGCACTCGGCACCCTGGCCGTTATGGAGGAGACAATGGGCGAGGATTCCTCGGCTCTGGCTCACGTTCGCGAGGCCGAGGCGTTCGTCGGTCGTTCTCCATCGATCCTGGCCGCGGCCGCCGTGCTGCCCAAACTCGCGTTGGTATTGAGCGACCTCGATCAACACGAGAAGGCCGCAGACCTCCTGGCTCTTGCGACCCACACCCTGACGAAGGGCGCAAGCAGTGCGCCGACCCCGACCGTTACCGTCAATGCAGCCTGGGCGGCGCTCGGTTCCGGTGACAGCGAGACCGCGCAGCGGTTGGCAGCGCAGGTCATGGGCACCGCTCAAGCCCGCAGCATCGTGAACCTGGCCGTCGAGACCGCAGTCGTCTCAGGATGTGCGCTCGTGAGGCTCGGGCGACCGTCGGGACAGGGTTTGCTCGCTGCTGCGTTGGCCCAGGCACACGCTGGTGGCGTGGTGTTATCGCGCGGAGCGATCCGGGAGGTCGACCGAACCCTCGCCGTCCTTCCCGACGACCTCCCGGAGCCTCCCGACTGGGACATCCCGCACATGATCGATGTGGCAACGAAGGGCTAGGGGCCACCTGGCCGACCACTCCACCGGTCTGCGGGTGCGACCTCGGGCGGCATGTAATCCGTCCGTGCTCCCTGACAGCCGCCCCCACCTCGCGCTAGTCTCCGCCTGACCGCAGATGAACAAAGCGCAACGCGAAGGTGAATCACAGATGAATGGACGCGGCTGGCCGGACGGGGCTACCTCGTGACCACCCTGACCGTCCTCGCCATCATCGCCGTCGTCTTCGTGGTGCTGTTCGACTACACCAACGGATTCCACGACGCCTCCAACATCATCGCCACGGTGATTGCCTCGCGTGCGATGACGCCGATCCAGGCCGTGGTCGTGGTCGCAATCTTCGAGTTCCTGGGCCCGGTCCTGGGAGGTACGGCGGTCGCCAACACCATCGGCAACTTCGTCGACATCTCCAGCCTCGACCCGGTCAAAGCACTGTCGGTCACCCTGTGCGGCATCGTCGGCGCGATCACCTGGAACCTCCTCACGTGGCGACTGGGCATCCCGTCGTCGTCCTCACACGCGCTGGTCGGCGGGCTCGTGGGCGCGGTCGTGGTGTCCTCGGGCGTCGAGCACGTCGTGTGGGGGTTCGCTCAACTCGGCCACGGCGAAGTCACCGGAGTCACGAAGGTTCTCCTCGGCCTCGTGCTCTCCCCGATCATCGGCTTCTGCGCGGGGTTCATGATCCACCGCCTGATGGGTCGGCTGCTCTACCGAGCCCGTCCGTCGGCCAACAAACACCTTCGTCGCAGCCAATGGGTCACCTCGGCCTGGCTGGCCTTCTCCCATGGCGCCAACGACGCCCAGAAGAGCATGGGCATCATCACGATGGTGCTGCTCCTGGGCGGCTTCCTCGACTCCTTCGTGGTCCCCTTCTGGGTCATCTTGACCTGCGCCACCGCGATCACGTTGGGCATTCTGTCCGGTGGCTGGCGCATCGTGCGCACGGTCGGTTTCGGCATCTACAAGGTGCGGCCACTGCACGCCCTGGACGCCCAACTGACCTCCGCGAGTGTCATCTGGGCCGCCTCACTTCTCGGGGCGCCGGTCTCGACCACGCACGTGGTCAGTTCCTCGATCATGGGTATCGGCTCCAGCGAGCACCCCAAGTGGGTTCGCTGGGCCAAGGCCCGCGAAATCCTGACCACCTGGGTGGTCACCATCCCCGGTGCGGCGCTGGTCTCGATCCTGGCGTACGCCGTCGTCTGGATCTTCACCCGTTGAGCCGCTGGATCTAAGGAGCCGCCATGTCACAGAGCACCGAAGCCGAGAGCAACAGCAAGGCCAGCGGGCTGTCCGCACTGGTCGGTCGGATCTTCCCCAAGACCCCCGATTTCTTCTCCCTTCTCCAAGACCAGTCGGCGCAGGCGGTTCGCGGCTTCGAGGCGCTCGTGGAGTACATGGGGGACGGTTCCAAGAAGTTGGGCAAGGCCGTGAAAGCGGTCGAGGCGGAGAGCGATGAGATCCGCGATCGCAGCATGGAGGCCCTCAACAGCGCTTTCTCGACCCCGATGGACCGCGAGGATCTTTACCGCGCCATCGCGACCCTGGACCACCTGCTCGGATACGCCAAGTCCACGGTGCGCGAGATGGAGGTGCTCGGGGTAACCCCCGACGAACACAGTCAGGCCATGGCCGCCGAGCTTCTCGCCGGTGTGACTGCGCTCGACCAGGGCTACGCGATCTTGGCCTCCGAGACCGCCAAAGCCGAGGGCTT
>CALMLL010000073.1 GCA_937868075.1 uncultured Marmoricola sp.
TAGGGTGCTTCCGTGGAGCAGTCGTTGGCGCTATACCGCCGCTATCGCCCCGAGACCTTCGCCGAGGTCATCGGGCAGGATCACGTGACCGGTCCGCTGCGCCAAGCCCTGGCCAACAACCGCGTCAATCACGCCTATCTCTTCTCCGGCCCGCGCGGCTGTGGCAAGACCACGAGCGCCCGCATCCTGGCGCGCGCCCTCAACTGTGAGAAGGCGCCGATCTCCGACCCGTGCGGGGAGTGCCAGTCGTGCCGCGATCTGGCTCGAGGTGGCCCGGGCAGCATCGACGTCATCGAGATCGACGCCGCCTCCCACGGAGGTGTCGACGACGCCCGCGACCTGCGCGAACGCGCCTTCTTCGCGCCGGTCTCGAGCCGCTACAAGGTCTACATCATCGACGAGGCCCACATGGTGACCACGCAGGGGTTCAACGCCCTGCTCAAGTTGGTCGAAGAGCCGCCCGAGCACCTCAAGTTCATCTTCGCGACCACGGCACCCGACAAGGTGCTGGGCACGATCCGCAGCCGCACCCACCACTACCCGTTCCGGCTGATCCCGCCGCGCACCCTGAGCGACTACCTCGCCAAGCTCTGCCAGGCCGAGGGGGTGCCGATCGACGCGGCGGCACTGCCCCTCGTCGTACGCGCCGGCGCCGGGTCGGCCCGCGACTCGCTCTCGGTTCTGGACCAACTCATCGGCGGAGCCGGGCCCGACGGGGTGACCTATTCGGTGGCGGCCGCTCTGCTCGGCTACACCCCCGACAACCTCCTCGACGACGTCGTCGACGCAATCTCGGCCGGGGACGGCGCCACCGTCTTCGGTGTGGTCGACAGGGTGATCGAGGTGGGTCAGGACCCGCGCCGGTTCACCGAGGACCTCCTGCGTCGACTGCGCGATCTGGTGATCCTGGCCGCTGCCCCCGATGCCACCTCATCGGGTCTGCTCGACGTCTCCGGCGATGCCGCCGAACGCCTGAGCGCGCAAGCGGCCCGCTTCGGTCGCGCCGAACTCGTGCGGGCCGCCGACATCGTTGCTGCCGGCCTCACCGAGATGCGCGGAGCCACCGCCCCCCGACTGCTGTTGGAACTCATCTGCGCTCGGCTTCTGCTCCCGGCCGCGGACGATTCCCGCCTGGGCTTCGGTGCCCGTCTCGACCGGCTGGAACGCCGTATCAATGCCGGTCCGATGCCGTCGATGGGTTCTGTCCCGGCGCCGACGGATCCGATGGACGCCGGTTCGTCCGCTGCAGCGGCCCGAGCAGCCATCAGCGCCTCCCAGGTGCCCACTGAACAACAGGCACCCCCGCAAGTGCAGGAACCCGCGCAGGCCGCGGCGGCTCCCCAGCCGGTTGCCGAGCCGACCGTGTCCAAGCCCCCTGCCCCGACCGCGGCCGAGGTTCCCAGCCGACCCACGCCACCCGCCGACGCACCTCCAGCCCCGTCCACACCGACGGCGACCACCTCCCCGCTCGGGCAGGCCGATCTGCGTCGGCTGTGGCCCGAGGTGCTGGAGCGGGTGCGCTCCATGAAGCGCTTCACCTGGATCCTGCTCAAGCAGAACGCTCAAGTGGTCGGCGTCGACGGCACCACATTGACGCTGGGCTTCCGCAACGCGGGCGCACGCGAATCCTTCGTGGGTGGGGGCAGCGACCAGATCCTGCGGCAGGCGCTGATCGATCTCATCGGCGCGGACTGGCGGGTCGAGGCCATCGTCGACCCCTCCACCGATCCCGAGCGGGACACCGCGCCCCGGGTGATCAAGCCAGCGGTGGAGGAGGCCGGCCCAGCCGAGCCGACGCCGGCTGAGCCTGGCCCGACCGGGCCCACCGCAATCGAGCCCCGCCCGACCGAGCCCACCACAACTGACTCGATTCCTACGCCGGCACCGGCCTCCCCGGCAGCGCCCACGGAGATGCCTCCGGCGCAACCGGCCGCAACCCGTCCACCGCCGCCGCGCCCGCCCGCACCTGAGACGGTCGCCAAGGCCCGCCAAGCCATCGGCACCGATCCGGTCGCCCCGGTCGATCCCGATGAATTCGTCGACCGAGACGACCCGACCATCGAAGACGACGGGCTGCACGGGGCCGCGCTGTTGCAGCGCGAGCTCGGTGCCACCGTCATCGAAGAGATCCCGCACGAGAAATAGGCCAGCGACATGACTGAGAATCCCTTCGGAGGCGAGGGCGGCTTCGACCTCAACGCGCTGCTGGAGCAGGCCCAAGCCATGCAGGAACAGTTGGTCGCCGCCCAACAGGAGTTGGCCGAGACCACCCTGGAGGGGACTGTCGCCAACGGGCTGGTCACGGTCACCGTCACCGGCACCGGGGATCTCGTCGGGGTGCAGATCAAGACCGGTTCGGTCGACCCCGAGGACCCCGACTCCCTGGCCGACCTGGGCGACCTCATTGTGGCCGCCTACCGCGATGCCAAGGCCAAAGCCGATGCCGTCGCCCAGAGCGCGCTGGGTCCCATGGCCGGCTTGGGCGGTTAGGACATGTACGAAGGCGCTCTTCAAGACCTCATCGACGAACTCGGCAGACTCCCCGGCATCGGCCCCAAGAGCGCTCAGCGCATGGCTTTCCACCTGCTGGCCGCTGACCCGGTCGACGTACGCCGACTGGCCGATGCGCTGATGACATTGAAGGCCAAGGCCCGGTTCTGCGAGATCTGCGGCAACGTCTCTGAGGACCCGCAATGCCGGATCTGCCGTGACCCCCGCCGCGACCCGGCCCTGATCTGCGTGGTCGAGGAAGCCAAGGACGTCGTCGCGATCGAGCGCACCCGCGAGTTCCGCGGGCGCTATCACGTGCTCGGCGGTGCGATCTCGCCCCTGGACGGCATCGGACCGGAGCAACTGCGTGTGCGCGAACTCCTCCAGCGACTCGCCGACGGCGTCGTCACCGAGATCATCTTGGCCACCGACCCCAACATCGAAGGCGACGCGACCGCGGCGTACCTCTCGCGCCAACTGCGCCCGCTCGGGTTGACGGTGACCCGCCTGGCTAGTGGACTGCCGGTAGGCGGCGATCTGGAGTACGCCGACGAAGTAACCCTCGGGCGAGCATTCGCGGGAAGGCGGAGCACTGGTGAGTGACGACAACTTCTTGGAGGACTTCGGCCAGTCGATCGCCGACTCCGCCGAGGGCTTCCTGGTCGCGCTGCAGAGCATCTCGCGTGAGGAACAGGCGGCCACCGCGATCCCCCTGCTGCTGCTGTGCACCAGCCAGATCGTCGCGGCCGGGGCGCGGCTCGGCGTGCAGCAGGCGTTCGAGCCCGAGGAGGAGTTCCAGCCCGACGTGGGCCCCGACCCCGACCTCGACGAGATGCGCATCAGGCTCGCCGCCATCCTCGGCGACCTCGACACCTACGCCCACAACTTCGAGCCCTACGACCCCGACACGGTGCCCGCTCAGTTGTCCGACGACCTGACCAGCATGGCCGCCGATGTGGCCAACGGGCTCAAGCACTTCCGCGCCGGCAACCTCGTCGAGGCGCTGTGGTGGTGGCAGTTCTCCTACCTCTCCAACTGGGGATCCATCGGCTGCGGGGTGATGTCGGCGCTGCACTCGGTGATCGCCCACGACGCCCTCGACACCGACATCGACGATGCCGACCAGGTAGCCGTGGCCGACGAGGTCCTGGGGGACTGACCCGGCTTCCACTGTGGGCCCGGGCGTCCGTGGAGCGGAAACAGCGCCGGTTCCGCGACCGCACCCATTACCCTTGACCGGGCCCTGTGGCGTTCGCCGAGGGCCGGGAACGAGCGCAGCGAGAGGGTGACTGGTGGTCAGTCCGATGGGAATTGTCGTGCAGAAGTACGGCGGCTCGTCCGTCGCTGATGCCGACGGCATCAAGCGGGTTGCCCAACGCATCGCGGCCACCAAACGCTCCGGCTACGACGTGGTCGTGGTCGTCAGCGCGATGGGTGACACCACCGACGAACTGATCGACCTGGCCGAGCAGGTCTCGCCGCTGCCCAGCCCCCGCGAACTCGACATGCTGCTCACCGCCGGCGAGCGCATCTCGATGGCCCTGCTGGCCATGGGGATCGGCAACCTCGGCCTCGACGCCCGCTCCTTCACCGGCAGCCAGGCCGGCGTGATCACCACCGAGGAGCACGGCCGCGCCAAGATCATCGACGTCACCCCGGGCCGGATCGTGTCGGCCTTGGAGGAAGGCGCGATCGCGATCGTCGCCGGCTTCCAGGGCGTCAGTCAGGACACCAAGAACATCACCACCTTGGGTCGGGGAGGCTCCGACACGACCGCGGTCGCGTTGGCCGCGGCTTTGGACGCCAAGGTCTGCGAGATCTACTCCGACGTCGACGGGGTCTTCACCGCCGACCCGCGGATCGTGCCCACGGCCCGCAAGATCGCCAGGCTCACCTACGAAGAGATGCTGGAGATGGCCGCGTCGGGGGCCAAGATCCTGCACCTGCGCTGTGTGGAGTACGCCCGGCGCTACAACATCCCGATCCACGTGCGATCCAGTTTCACCAAGCTCGAAGGCAGCTGGATCACCGGTTCCATCGACGATCAACCAGAGGACCCCACCATGGAACAGGCCATCATCGCCGGCGTCGCCCACGACCGCTCCGAGGCAAAGGTCACCCTCGTCGGCGTACCCGACAAGGTGGGTGAGGCGGCGCGCGTCTTCGAGGCACTGGCGGCCGCCCAGATCAACCTCGACATGGTCGTGCAGAACGTCTCGGCCGCGGCCACTTCCCTGACCGACATCTCCTTCACGCTGCCGCGCAGCGACGGCCAGCTGGCCATGAAGACGCTGGGCGTGCTCAAGGACGAGGTCGGCTACGAACAACTGCTCTATGACGACAAGATCGGCAAGATCTCCTTGATCGGCGCCGGCATGCGCACCCACCCGGGTGTCACCGCGAAGTTCTTCTCCGCGCTGGCCGCGGCGGGGGTCAACATCGAGATGATCTCCACCTCGGAGATCCGCATCTCGGTGATCGTCGACGAGGCCGACGTGGACGCGGCCGTGCAGGCCACCCACACCGCGTTCGACCTGGATGCCGCAGAGGTCGAGGCGGTTGTCTATGGAGGCACCGGCCGATGAGCGCAGCCAGCCAAGGCGTCCACCTCGGCGTGGTGGGCGCCACCGGTCAGGTCGGCGTCGCGATGCGCCAGATCCTGGAGGAGCGCAACTTCCCGGTCGCCTCGATCAGGTTCTTCTCCTCGGCGCGTTCGGCGGGAACCACGCTGACCTACGCCGGTCGTGAGGTCGTCGTCGAGGACGCCAACACCGCCGACCCCAGCGGCCTCGACATCGCGGTCTTCTCCGCTGGTGCCACGGCTTCGCGTGAGTTGGCTCCCAGGTTCGCTGCGGCCGGTGTGATCGTGGTCGACAACTCCAGTGCCTGGCGGATGGACCCCGACGTTCCGCTCGTCGTCTCCGAGGTCAACCCCGAAGCGATCGCCGACGCCCGCAAGGGCATCATCGCCAACCCCAACTGCACCACGATGGCCGCGATGCCGGTCCTCAAGCCGCTGCATGACGAGGCCGGGCTGGTCCGGTTGATCGCCTCGACGTACCAAGCCGTCTCGGGTTCGGGTGTGGCCGGGGTGGAGGAATTGTCACGCGGGATCGCTGCAGCCGGCGAGCGCGCCCCGGAGTTGGCGTACGACGGCGAGGCCATCGATTTCCCCGCCCCGGTGAAGTATCTCGCCACGATCGCCTACAACGTCGTCCCGGTGGCCGGCTCGATCGTCGATGACGGCCTCAACGAGACCGACGAAGAGAAGAAACTGCGCAACGAGTCGCGCAAGATCCTGGGGATTCCGGACCTGGCCGTCAGCGGGATCTGTGTGCGGGTCCCGGTGTTCACCGGGCACTCGCTGGCGATCAATGCCGAGTTCGAGCGGCCGCTGACCCCGCAGCGCGCCCGCGAGCTGTTGGCCGACGCACCCGGGGTGGAACTCAGCGATGTGCCCAACCCCCTGCATGCTGCCGGGCGCGACCCCTCCTACGTCGGTCGACTGCGCACCGACCCGGGCGTGCCTGACGACCGCGGGGTGGCGTTGTTCGTCAGCAACGACAACCTGCGCAAGGGTGCGGCCCTCAACACCGTGCAGATCGCGGAGTTGGTCGCGGCTCGCCTCTGAAGGGGTCCTAAGGGGCCAACTCACCACTCACGGTGCGGGCGTAGAACAGGCTGGCCGTGATGGCGGCCACCCCGATAATCACCTCATAGATCGGCCCGTCGAACGGGAGCGGTACCAGCGTGATCAGCCCCATGACGACCAGAGACCATCCCACGGCCCGGGGATACCGGCGACTGCGCAAGAGCGCGATCCCGAGTACGGCGAAGGACACGTTGAAGAACCAGCTGATCAGCCCACCTGCCGACAGCCGGGCGTCGGACACCGTGCCGTCGAGGATGCCAGGTGCCGCCTGTGCGACCGCGCTGGAGAGGAACAGGTCGGCCCACATGAATCCCGCCTGCAGGACAAGGTTGGCCACGACGAGGACGTAGCCGATCAGCCCGAACAGTCCGGCCCGGTCGCTGGCCTGCTGGTACACCCCAGTGACCCCGATCAGCAGCGCGATCACGCCGAGCAGTCGCAGCGCAGCAGCGAGGGCGAAGGAGGCGGTCGGTGCGGCGTGGGACATCGGCCCACCCACCCCGGCCTGAATCCCGGCCCCTACGCCGAGCAGGAGACCTCCGACGACGCCTGCGTACCCGGTGAACCTGATGAAGCGATCCATGCCCTGCCCCCTTCTGTGTTCGGGTGCCTGTCCAGACCCGTGGCGTGACGCTAATGACGCGGCACGTCCTGGTCGTCTGCCCGGAGGGCGAACCTGTCTATGCCGCAAGGCAGAGGTGCCTGGGACGGCCGGCCTCTATCGTGAACGGGGTGAGCGTCGAACCCGGCGCGGTGAGCGCTGCGCAGAGCCCCGGTCGACCGCTGCGCCGCGCGATCTGGCGGCTCTCTCGGATTCGGGTGGACCGGTCCGGCGTCCGGTGGCAGCGCGCTCTGGACATCGGCATCGCTGGCTCGCTCGGGACCTACGGGGCCCTGGCCGGGCTCACCTCCGGTGAGTACCCAAGTCCCGGCCCGGTGACGGCCTTGCTGGTCGGGGGCGCCGGCGCCGCGCTCGTCTTGCGTCGATCTCATCCAAGACTCTCCGCACTGCTGGCGTTGTCCCTTCTCGCGTTGCCGAGCCTGTTCTTCGGCTCCTATCAGGCGGGGAGTTCACTCCTCATCGGCCTGACCGCCAGCTTCTCGGCGGCGGCATACGGCACCTCGCGGTGGTTCGTCGCCGCGGCTGTTGTGGGCTTCGCCGTCATCGACAGCCTGGCCGGCCCCGCCAGCGGTGGGACTCTTATCGAGTTCGTCGGCACGGTCGCCTTCGTGGCGGTGGCCCTTGGTGCCGCCGCGGCCGCGGGCTTCGTCGTATGCCGCATGCGGGCGCTGGTCGCCGCCAACATTGCGCTGCGTGAGCTTGTCGAGCAGGAAGCAGTCGCCTTGACCCATGCTGCCGTGGAGGCGGAGCGTCGCCGGGTCGCCGCAGAATTGCACGACATCCTCTCCCACGGCCTCGGTGTCGTGGTGCTGCAGACAACTGCTGCCGACCATGCCTGGACCAGCAACCCGGATCGAGCGCGCGAGGCGGTTCGGGCGGCAAGTCGAACCGCGCTCGATGCTGTTGATCAGCTGCACACCCTGTTGTCTGCGGTCCGGGACACTCCCGACGGCGGGCTCACCCCCGTGCCCACCTTGGCGGACCTCGATGCGCTCGCTGCGGCATCGAGCTCCCGTGGCTTTGAGGTCGATCTCGTCATCGAGGGGACTCCGCGACCAGTACCGGCTGCCGTGCAGGCCTCGGTCTATCGAGTGGCCCAGGAGGGGATCACCAACGCGCTGCGTCATTCGGGCGCGCGGGGGTGTCACATCCGGATCGGGTATGACCCCGACGTCGTCACCGTGCAGGTGGAGGATGACGGGTCCGGCTCGAAGTCCCGCTCGTCGGTGGGGTCGCAACTGGGACTGGTCGGCATCCGGGAGCGTGCGCGGCTCTTCGGCGCGCGGGTGGAGGCCGGACCGCGCGAGCCGAGGGGCTGGCAACTGCGAGTGGAGTTCCCCGCGTGATTCGCATCGTGCTCGTCGACGACCAAGACGTCGTCCGCGCCGGGTTGCGGACCCTCCTGGAGGTGGAGCCTGACCTCCAGGTCGTTGGTGAAGCGACCGACGGGTATGCCGCGATCGAGATCACCCGCAGTCTCGACCCGGATGTCGTCATCATGGATGTCCGGATGCCGCGACTGGACGGCATTGCTGCTACGTCCTCGATCGTGGGGGCCGGGCTGCGCGCGAAGGTGTGTGTGCTGACGAC
Organism: uncultured Marmoricola sp.; assembly: GCA_937868075.1. Taxonomy (GTDB): domain Bacteria; phylum Actinomycetota; class Actinomycetes; order Propionibacteriales; family Nocardioidaceae; genus Marmoricola. The sequence goes on from CALMLL010000073.1 coordinate 8,355, forward strand.
CTACGCCCTCGATGAATATCTCTTCGACGCCCTCACCGCCGGAGCTTCCGGCTTCCTGCTCAAGACAGACACCTCGGATCGGATCATCGCGACCATCCGCGCGGTCGCCGCTGGGGAGTTCGCCCTCGGTCCGAGAACGACCGCTCGACTGGTCGATCGGTACACCCGCGGGCCGCGTCCACCGTCGAAGGCTGCCGATCTGCTGGCTGTTCTCACAGCCCGCGAGCGAGAGGTCTTCGCCCTGCTCGCGGAGGGCTTGTCCAACGCCGAGATCGCCGAGCGTCTGGTCGTGGGGGAAGGCACGGTCAAGACTCACGTCGCCCACATCTTGTTGAAGTTGGGGCTGCGCGATCGCGTTCAAGCCGTGGTGATGGCCCACCGCAACGGGCTGGTCTGATCGTCTTCCGCCTGCGGGCCCCTCGAGGAACCAGAAGGTTCCGGCCGACCTCCCCAGCCATGGCCTCCGGGTCAAGGCGTCGGGGCACGCCAAAGCCGACCCCGTGGGGTCGGCTTGTGTCGTGCTTTCGGCGCAGTTGCCGAAGGCGTCAGGAAGCGTGCCGGGTGGCGCGGATGCGGTTGTGCATGAGCACGTTGCGCATGGTCTCCGCGGTGCGGGTCTCGTCGCGACCGATCAGGGTGAGCAGGTCGTCGATGTCGCTGGTGGTGGTGTAGGTGGCCAGCTCGCGGTCCAAGACGGTGCGGGCGTGGCGGGCGGCCCGGAGCTCGGCGAGGTCGTCGCGGAGCCGGTTAACAAGTGCGCTCGGGGAAGTCATAGATCAAGTGTGAACCCTGGTTACTCATAAGTCCAATGACCGCAATGACGTCAATCCATGCGATATCGTCATGCATTGTGGACACCGAAACACTGCGCTGGTTCCAGCAGGTCGCCGACGGTGAAACCGTCACCGATGTGGCCGCGCTCCATGCCGTGAGCCAACCCGGCGTCTCGCGTGCGCTGGTCCGGTTGGAGCGGGAGATCGGCACCCCGCTGTTGGCCAAGAGTGGCCGGGTGCTGCGACTGACCGAGGCCGGCGCGGTGTTCAAGGCCCACCTCGACGCGGCCTTGCACTCCCTCGACGACGGACTCGCGGCGGTGGGGGAGTTGCTCGATCCAGAGACCGGAACTGTCAGCGTCGTCTTCGACACCTCCTTGGGGCTGTGGCTGGTCCCCGGGCTGATCGCCGGCTTTCGGCGGGCCTATCCCCGCGTGCGGTTCCGGCTCGCCCAAACCCATGACGCCCACAGTTGGGACGATGCCCTCGAGGGTCCGATGGACGTGGCGATCACCTCGCAACGCCCCCTCGATCCGGCGATGACCTGGCAACACGTCGTCTCCCTGCCCCTCGCGCTGGCGGTCTGGGGCAACCACCGGCTGGCCGATCGCGAGCAGGTCTCTGTGGCCGAGGCCGCCGAGGACGGCTTCGTGATGGTCGGCCGGGACTGGGCTCTCCACGACGTCACCATGGAGTTGTGCCGGGCCGCCGGGTTCACGCCGCGCGTGGCGTTCGAGGGGGAGGACGTCCCGGTGGTCCGTGGCTTCGTGGCCGCCGGCCTGGGAGTGGCGGTGGTTCCGGTCACCCAGGCCGAGACCCGCCAGCGGCGTGCCTCGGAGCGGTTGATCCCGCTAACCGATTCCGGGGCGTTGCTGGAGGTGGGCATGGTGTGGTCGCGCGAGCGTCGCCACCTACCCTCGGCCAACCTCTTCCGCCGCTATGTGCTCGATGCTCGTGCTCATCACTTGAGGTAGTCGGTCGCCCCCTGGTGGAAGCGGTCGTGGCGTCCGAAATAGACCGTCAACCAGATCTGGGCCAGATCGGCGGCGGTGATCTGCTCCCGACCGACGTAGCGGTACTCCGAGTTCGTGTCCGCCCACGATCCCGCATAGGTGCGCCCATCGCTGAACCGCCCCATCAGCGCGATCTGGCGGCCCATGTGCCGGTCGTAGTAGGCGTCGGCCTGTCGGCGTACCTTGCCGCGGGTGAACTGCACCGCCAGCAGGTCCAGCAGCGCGTAGTTGGTGATCCGGCCGGTGCCCCAGTCGTTGCCGGAGGGGTAGTTGATCCGCCACGAGTTGGGTCTGTAGGCGGGGATCCCGTTGCTCAGTTTCGTGGACGTCATCGCGCGGTATTCGAAGACCACGTTGTAGAGCGCGCTCTGGCCGGCCGACTGGTTGATCAGGGCGGTGTTGAGGGCTTCGCTGGTCTTCAACGTGATCAGTGACATGTACTCCGGATGCACTCGGTTGTGATTGATCATCACGCCGTTGGACTCCAGGTTGTAGCCCTTGATGGCGCTGCCGATCCTTGCCCCGTCGAACAACGTCTTGCGGCTCAGGTCGGATTTTCGGATGTAGGAGCCCATCTGATAACGCGCCGCGACGGCGTGGTTCTCCGCGACCTTCGACGACCCCCGAAGCATCGTGGCTGCCAACGAGAGCGCCATGGAGTTCCAGGCGTTCTCCTCGGCCTGGCTGTCACCCCGGCGGAGCAGTTGGCCGCTGGCCGAATGCATGTACGGCACCCCTGCCCGGCGATACTCCGCGACCCGGTAGGCCGCCTCGTCGGCGACCATGCGAGACACCGCGCGGCGTTCCTCGGGGGTCAACTCGTCGCGCAGCAGCCAGCCGGCGTACCCGGCGTAGTAACTCCACAGGCTGGACTGCCAGCCATGTCCCCAGGAGAAGTCACCGGGATTGTTGGCCTGGTGGAAGGCGACCACGCCGAGCACGAGGCGCTTGGCGGCAACGAGCGCATCCTCACGACTGACCCCGCCGACATCGGCGCTGTCGTAGGCATTGGTCTGCAGTGCCACCGCCAACCCGTAAGCGGCCATCGCCATCGGCCGGATGGTGCGCTCGAAGTTTCCCCGCGGGTCGAGATAGGGGGTGCCCTCCTGGTCGCCGTAACAGCGCGGCAGCCAGGTGGTCAGTGTGTACTTCACCGACTTCGCCAGCGCTGCGTATGCCGCCACGCCGCGGCTGCCATCGGGTCGGCTCAACTGCAATCCGGTGGGGTCGGCCATCACCAACTCCGGGTCGTCACCGGCGGGGGGAAGGGCGAGCGGGGTTTCGAGGGCCTCTCGGGAGAACGGCGGGCAGTCGACCGGGGTCAGCGCAGCCACCGGCGTTGCTGGAACGCCGACGGCGATCAGCAACGCAAGAGCGGTCATGGGAGATGACCATCTGGCTGCCCGATGAAGCAGCCACCCCGTTGATGGCACACCGAGAACCTAGTGGGGGCTGGAGCGCCTGGATAGGCGGCCCGGCGTGGTTTTCCCGACGCTGGTCCGGTTTGCCCGACTGTGGCCCCATAATCGCGGTGTGCCTCATCGACCACGGGTGATCCGAGCGTGCCTGGCGGCTCTGTTTGCCCTGGTGGCTGCCCTGCCCGCCGGAGCCGCACCTGTTGCGACCGAGGCGTGGCAGGTGGGTCCTGGTCTGACCTACGCCGCCTTCGATCGCACCGACGACCGGGGGACCGTGCGGGTGCACGTCCTCACCGCTCGCTGGACCCAAACAGGGCTGGTGCTCGACCAGGTCAGCCCGGACGCGGTCGCCTCACGGGCCGCGCTCTTGACGATGGTCGGTGGCGATCGTGGGGTGGCCGGCGTCAACGGCGACTTCTTCGACATCGGTGTGACCAACGCCCCTCTCGGGGTGGCCAAGGACCGTCAGCGCGGAGTGCTCCACGGCCCCCGGACCGGTCGAACGTTGGCGTTCGTGATCACCTCCACGGGAGTTCCCGACGTGCGCCGGATCTCGCTGGCGGGCTCGGTTCGCCCGCTGAACCGCCCACGGTTGACCCTGACCAACAAGAACTCTCCCGAGGTCGCTGTCGACGGCATCGGCCTCTACACCACCTCATGGGGTGGAATGCCCGGGCCGGATGTCGTCGGGTCGGCGTCGGTCGTGCGCCAGGTGGTCGTCGACGGCGGCCGCGTGGTGGCCAACCGAGCCACCCTGAGTGCGGCCGGCAAGCCCATGGTCGGCCGAGTGCTGATCGGTCGCGGAGACGGTGCGCTCGCGTTGGCGGGTCTGCGGGTGGGAACGAAGGTGCGGGTGGGCGCCCACCTGAGCGTGCCGGTCCAGATGGCGATGGGCGGCGGCGACGAACTGCTGCGAGATGGTTCCCTCGTGACGTCGGCCGACGTGCTTGCACACCCGCGCACTGCGATCGGCATCGACCGGGACCGGCACCTGCTCCACCTCGTCACCGTTGATGGCCGTTCGGAGTCCAGTTCGGGCTACACCCTGCTGCAGTTGGCCCGGCTCATGCGCTCGTTGGGTGACGAGGACGCCATGAACCTCGACGGCGGTGGCTCCTCCGAGATGGTGGCCAAGGGCCCTGACGGAGGACCGCTGGAGGTTCGCAACGCGCCCTCGGACGGGCACGAACGCCTTGTGGCCAACGGCTTGGTGTTCCGCTACGTCGGTTGATCCGCCGGGTTCAGCGCAGGATGAAGCCCGGGACGAGCGGATCGGCAGGGTCGATGTGGAAAGTGTGTTCGCCGGTGCGATAGGCCATGCCGGTGACCTGGGGGATGATCACGTCGCCCTGATCGGTGGCCACGGTCTCGAGCACACGGCCCTCGAAGGTGCTCCCCACGATCGAGTCGTGTCGCAGCAGCGAGCCCTCGGGGAGTCGGCCGTCGGCGTACAGCACGGCCAGGCGGGCGCTGGTGCCCGATCCGCATGGTGAGCGATCGACCTCGCCGTCGGCGAAGACAGTGACGTTGCGTTGGTGGACCTCTCCGGGCCGGTCGCCGAGGTCGTCGTACCAGATGGTCCCGTAGATGCCGTCCAGTCGCGGGTCGCTGGGGTGCTTGGCCTCGGGGCTGTCGTTGAGCGCCCACTTGATCTCGCGGCCCACTGCGATCAAGTCGCCGAGATGGTCGGGGGACACGCTCAATCCGACTTGGTCGGCCGCGACCGTGGCATAGATCGCGCCGCCGAAGGCCACGGTGGCCCTGACCTCGCCGCGCGATGTGGACACGGGCACGTCGCGCGCGACCACCCAACTGGGGACGTTGACGAAGTCGACAGCCACGACGTTGCCGTTCTCGCGGTGGACCCGGGCGGTCACCCGCCCCGACGGTACGTCGATCACCACATCGACCGAACCCGTCACCGGAGCCGCCACCCGACCACTCTCGACCGCCCATGCCCCGAGCGCGATCGTGCCGTGGCCGCAGGCGGTGGAGAAGCCGTCCTTGTGCCAAAACAGCACCCCGAGGTGGGCGCCGTCGTCGTCTGGGGGCACGATCAGGCCGCCGTACATGTCGGCATGGCCGCGCGGTTCGCTGCACAGCACCGCCCGCAGGGCCTGGATCTGCGGATCGAGGATGGCGCGTGCTCGGCGGTCGGCGACCGAGGTGCCCGGGATGGGCACCGGGGGGTCGGCGACGATGCGGAAGGGTTCGCCGCCGGTGTGGTAGTCGGTGGTGGTGATCGTCGCGGGCAGCATGAGCCGAGCCTGCCAGATCCGGTTAGGTGGTCGAGGTGCCGAACGCCCGGTCGACCTCGTCGGCGAAGGTCCCCATCGAGGGGAACTCCAGGTCATAGGACCAGGCCTCGGACGGTTCGGGGGTGGCACCCCATCCGGGCCGGTCGTGGCGCCGGTTGATCCACACCGAGGGGAGACCCTCGCGGCGGGCAGGCACGTGGTCGTGGAAGAGGCTCTGCGCGACGTGGAGCAGACCGTCTCGCTCGATGCCGAGGTCTGTCAGGGTTGCATCGAGTGCGCGGAAATGGTTGTCGGCCGGCTTGTAGGCGCCGACGTCCTCGGCGGTGATGACGGCGGCGAAATCCCCGGCCAGGTGGCGGTTGCTGCCGGCGAAGCCGTCGCGGTGGACGTTGGAAACGATGATCAGGCGGTAGTGCCGGGCCAGGCGGGCGAGGGCGTCGGGGGAGTCCGGAAACGCCGGCCAACCGGGGACCGATGCACCCAGGCGGTCGGCCCACTCGTCGCTCACCTCTCGACCAAGACCGGCCCCGGTCCGCCGGAAGGCCGTGACCAGCACGTCGGGGTAGCGCCAGGTGGGGTGGTCGCGTTCGACGGCGGCTTCGTTGTCGGCGTACGCGAGGAGGAGGGCTTCGTCGTCGAGATCGAGGCCGACCTCGCGGGCCCAGGGCGCCAACACCGCGGCGATCCCGGCCTCCCAGTCGATCAGGGTGCCGTAGCAGTCGAAACTGAGGGCCTGGACGGCGGTGAGATCGATCATGGCTGGTCCTTCTCGGAGGCGTAGGTATCGAGGGCGTCGGCGATGGTGGTGGTGATCAGCACGACCTCCTCCTCGGTGGTCACGAACGGCGGGCAGATCTGCAGGGTGTTGTTGTGGATGGTGCGGATCAGCACACCGGCTTCGGTGCACAGGTGCACGATCCGGTCGCCGGACACGTCTTCGCGCAGTTGTACACCGGCCATGAAGCCATGGCCGGCGCGAACCTCGGCGACGAGTTCGTGGTGGCCCAAGGGTTCCACGGCGGTAGCCAGGACACCCTCCAACTGGGCGGCTCTGGCCACGAGGTTCTCCTCCTCGAGGATGTCGAGGTTCGCTTCGGCTATGGCGCAGGCGGTCGCGTGGCCGGAGTAGGTCAGGCCGTGGCGGAACATCGGGGCATCCCCGCCTGCGGCGCCGGCGAAGAACCGGTCGGCCACCCGTTGGCAGACCAGCACTCCGCCCAGCGGGGCGTAGCCGGAGGTGACTCCTTTGGCCATCGTCATGAGGTCGGGCTCGATCCCATAGCGCTCGCAGGCGAACATGCGCCCGGTGCGACCGAATCCGGTGATCACCTCGTCGGCGATCAGCAGGATGTCGTGGGTGCGGCAGATGTCCGCGAGCCCTTCGAGATAGCCGGGAACCGGGCCGATCACCCCTCCGGTGCCGATGACCGGTTCAGCGATCAGCGCGGCAATGTTCTCGGGCCCGATCTCCTCGATGTGAGTGCGCACCGCGTCGATGTCGTTGGTCGCGATCAGCGCGGTCTCGGGGACCAGAGAGTCTGAGCCGTAGCCGTCTCGGTTGTAGGGGAGTCCGGTGATCGACGTACCGAAGGCGTGCAGGCCGTGGTAGGCGCCGTGTCGGCTCAAGATCGCCTTCTTCGTGGGCCGCCCCTCCAATTGCCAGTGGCGCCGGGCAAGCTTGCAGGCCAGATCGACCGAGTCGGAGCCGCCGCTGGTGAGCATGACCTTGGCGTCTGGGATGGGGCCGAGGGCAGCGACCCGGTCGGCCAGGCGCAGCGCCGGCTCGTTGGCGACGCGGCCGAACGTGTGGAACGTCTCCAGCGTGCGCATCTGGTCGTACGCCGCCCTCGCGATCGACTCCCGACCGTGGCCGACATTGGCGTGCCACAGACTCGCGGTCGCATCCAGCAGGCGCTGTCCGGTGGAGGCGGTCAACCATGCCCCGTCCCCGCTGGTGATGACGATGCGCTCGGCCCGGGCGGTGGGCATGTGTGCCTGGGGATTCCACAGGGCGTCGCCTTCGCGCCTCTCGTGGTGTGCTGATGTGGACACGCGCACACTGTAGGG
>CALMLL010000074.1 GCA_937868075.1 uncultured Marmoricola sp.
TCGGGTGTCTCGGTCGGGATCCAAGACACGGTCACCGACACCGTCCGGGCCGTGGGTGACTACCTCGAGGAGGGGTACGCCCGGATCAAGCTCAAGATCCAACCCGGTCACGACGTCGAGCCGGTGCGCGCCGTACGTCGCGCCTTCGGCGACGAGGTGCCCCTGCAGGTGGACGCCAACGCGGCCTACGTCCTCGACGATGCCGAGCACCTGGCCCGACTCGATGAGTTCGGGTTGCTGTTGATCGAGCAGCCACTGGGGGAGTCGGATCTGGTGCAGCACTCGAAACTGGCCCGCAGACTGACCACCCCGGTCTGCCTCGACGAATCCATCGTGTCGGCCCAGTCGGCCCAAGACGCCATCGATCTCGGCGCGGCGGCGATCATCAACATCAAACCGGGTCGGGTCGGCGGCTACCTCGAGGCGGTCAAGATCCACGACCTCGCCCGCGCCCAAGGGGTGCCGGTGTGGTGTGGCGGCATGTTGGAGACCGGCGTCGGCCGGGCCGCGAACATCGCCCTGGCCGCCATGGACGGGTTCACGATCACGGGGGACCTGTCCGGATCGGACCGGTTCTTCACCCAAGACATCACCGAGCCGATCGTGATGCGCAACGGTGCGGTTGAGGTCCCCACGGGTGTGGGTTTCGGAGTCACCGTCGATCCCGAACGCCTGGTCGCTGCGTGCCTTCAGACGGTCTCCTGCACTCGCTGACTCTGCGGGTCTCAGCTGGCGCTTCGGAACTGGTCGAAGCGCTCGGCCAAACGGTCGCGATCTGGTTGGTCTGACCGCCTCTTGGGCACATACAACGCCTTCGTGTTCATTGCTTGGAGGCCGTGCTTGAGCATGGGCCCGTCAGTCTCGGCAAGCACTCTGGAGTTGATGTGGACAACGTAATCGGGGGAGATGCCCATGATGCGTTCGTCGTACGCCGCGTGGTGGATCTTGCAGAGAGACAGTCCGTTGGATACCACGGGTAGGCCGTGATCGTTGCTGTCGGGCGTGATGTGTGCTGCATCGAGAAGCGGGGGCTTCTTCAAGTCGCAGACAGCACAACGGAGGCCGTAGGCACCGAGGACCTTGGCACGGAATTCGGGTTGGTGCAGTCGCTGTCGGATGACGCGCTCGGCATAGCTGCGCTGGTCCAGAGTCAAATGAGCGGGATCCGGCAGGAAGCGCAGGCTCTCGTCCAGAGCCAGCAGGAACCGCTGGTGTTCTGGCTCCTCTTTGACGACATACACCGGCATGATCGGAACGAATCTGGCATCGGCCACCTTGCGCAACATCACGATGGGCAGTCCAAGATGCATCGCTTGGCGAAGCTTGGCGTTTGAGCCCCCACCGGGTGCCTGCCCGAGGCGCGGTCGCTCGTAGGAGTAGCGGTAGAGCGAGTTGCCATGATCGCCGTCGTCATACTCCCCAGCGGGATCGCTGACGATGGTCAGTGTCGCTGCGTATGAGCGAGGGTTCCAGATGCCCTTGCCGGTGTCCTTGATTCGCTCAGGCCCCCAGCCAAAATCAACCCGCTTCAACCATTCACTCGTAAGGACAGCCTGTTGGGCGAACTCCTCTGCAAGGGCGTGCATGAGGGCTTCGCGTTTGGCGAACTCCTCGGACACATCGCTCACACACGGAGCATGACAGAGAACTCGCGGCAGCAGGCATGGCCACTCTGTGGTCTATCTACGCCGGTGGTAGCGAACATCCCCGCTGGGTAGACGGGTGGCGTCGAAGGCTGGGTCGTGGGCGCGGTGGTGGTGATAGCTGCACAGGAGCACGCCGTTGTCGAGGCTGGTCGGGCCGCTCGCGGTCCAGGGTGCCCAGTGGTGGGCTTCGCTCCAGGTCCCGGGGATGTCGCAGCCTTCGGCCCGGCAGGTCTGGTCGCGGAGGAGAAGGGCTCGCCGCTGGGCGGGGGAGAAGAGTCGTTGGGTGCGACCCAGGTCGAGCACCGCGGAGGGACCCCCGAGCACCGCAGGCAGGATGCCGGCCGAGCAGGCCAGCCGACGTGCCTGACTGGCCGTGATCGTGTCGAAGGTGGCGTCGGGGCCGGGCAGGGTGCTGGCCCCGGTCAGGGTGGCAGTCGCAAGCTCACTGCGCAGACTCTCCAACGTCACGGTGACCACGACCGTGGTGGCATCGCCGGCATGCAGGGGCAACCGAGTCGGGTCGAGACACTCGATCAGGTGGCAGAAGGCGGTGCCCAGCCGGCGTGGGTAGGTCAGCCGCACCAGTGGGTCCGCCGCATCGAGAGGATCGATTCGCTTGCGCGGGTTGGTGAAGGCTTCGAGGTACGTCGCGAGCCTGGTGGCGCATGCGTCGGAGATCAGGCCGGTGAGGCGGGTGGTGCCGTCCCCATTGCGCCGCAGCGTCAGCCGAGTACGCCGGCGGGCGTCATCCTCGAGCGCGGCCAGTCGCCTTGCCTCAGCGGCCTCGGCGATGTTTGGAGCGACCACATCGAGGATCCGGCGACCGAGCCGGGCGAGTTGACGCGGCTCGAACGTCTCGGCGTAGCCCACCAACACCTGCTCGGCCTCGGCGACGAGATCACCGGGGGTGTCACGAGGCAAGTCGTCGAGGGACTGGGTGATCACGACCGCCTGGGCGAGGTTGACCCGGCCCTCGCGAAGCCCTAGTGCGACGGCGAGGTAGCGAGTCTCCAGCGAGCGCGCCAGCCGAAGATCGGCGCGGGCGTCGTGCACCCGGACGCGGGTGGTGTGGCTCAGCCAGGCGGCCCCGTCACGCGAACCGGTCTCGGCCGCCACCTCGCCCGCCCCGGCCAGCACCCGCAACCTCAGTTCATCGAGGCGAGCCTGCACGCGGCCCAGGGCGCACAGCGCCGCAGCTTTGTCGCTGGTGGCCATGAACGTCGGGTTGACCTCGGCCACCTCGGTCAACACGGCGTGCAGTTGCTCGGTGGCGGTGAGGATGGGGTGGGCCACGCTGCACTCCTAGTCGACGACACCTTGAACTGGTGATCGCCGATCCTGGAGCGCCCCCTCGGGGCGAATCACGTAACCCTCACGACTGTGCTTGCGACGCTAGGGATACGCACCGCCAGTCTGACGCTGGCTAATGGCCCGGTGACGTCGATTAAAGCATTGCACCGAGTCTACCACAGCTTGTCAAGAACCCCAAGCTCACCCCCCGAGATTCCCGTGCAGACACGACTCGAGCGGCACGATCCAGTTGACCGGCCGCAAGCCTTTGCGGCGTACGCCGACGGGGGCGGAGGATCTTCGATGAGTACCGGTGAAGGTCGGCTAATCTTGGAGGGGAGGCCATCGCGCTTCCATCTTTCGTCCTAGGAGCCCGACTTGACCGCCAGCACTGCCGACTTCATCACCATGACCGAGCGCTACGCCGCTCACAACTACCACCCGTTGCCGGTGGTTCTTGCTCGCGGTGAGGGCGCCTGGGTCACCGATGTCGAAGGCCGGCGCTTCCTCGACTGTCTGGCCGGCTACTCGGCGCTCAACTTCGGCCACGGCCACCCGCGTCTATTGGCGCGGGCCCACGCACAACTCGACACCTTGACGCTGACCAGTCGGGCGTTCTTCAGCGACCAGTTGGGCCCCTTCGCTGAAGCCCTGTGCGCCCTGACCGGCAAGGATGCGATCTTGCCGATGAACACCGGCGCGGAGGCCGTCGAGACCGCGATCAAGGTTGCTCGACGCTGGGGTTATCAGGTCAAGGGCGTGCCCGAGGACCAGGCCAACATCGTCGTCATGGAAGGCAACTTCCACGGTCGCACCACGACGATCATCTCCTTCTCCGACGACAAGGTCGCTCGTGAGGACTACGGCCCCTACACCCCCGGATTCCGCACCGTGACCTATGGCGACCTCGACGCCTTGGCTGCGGCTATCGACGACTTCACGGTGGGGGTGCTGCTGGAGCCGATCCAAGGTGAGGGCGGCGTGATCATCCCGCCGGAGGGGTACCTCGTCGGCGTACGCGACCTGTGTGACAGCCACGGCGTGCTGATGATCGCCGATGAGATCCAAAGTGGTCTTGCTCGCAGCGGCCGCACGTTCGCGTGTGACCACGAGGGGGTCATCCCTGACGTCTACATCATGGGCAAGGCTCTGGGTGGCGGCCTGGTGCCGCTGTCGGCGATCGCGACCAACGCGTCGGTGATGAGCGTGATCACCCCGGGCTCACACGGCTCGACCTTCGGTGGCAACCCGTTGGCCTGCGCCATCGGCCACGAAGTCTGCGACATGTTGTCGACCGGTGAATTCCAAAACCGCGCTGCCGAGTTGGGGGACCACCTCGCCACTCGATTGGCTCCGCTGGTGGGGCATGGGTTGTCCGCCGTACGCAACCGGGGTCTGTGGTTCGGGCTCGACGTCTCTGAGTTCGGCATCACCGGGCGGCAATTGACCCTCGGCCTCTTGGAGCGCGGCATCCTGGCCAAGGACACCCACGGATCGACGATCAGGCTGGCGCCGCCGATCGTGGTCGAGGAATCCGAACTCGACATGCTGGCCGACGCCATCACCGACGCATTGGGCGTCTAGACCTCGGCCCCTAGGGGGCTGCGCACGCCCGGGTCCACTAGGTTCGAGGTGTACCTGGATGCCATCGGGGGTCTGATGAAGTACGTCGTTCGCGTGATCGGCCTGGGTTTCCTACTGCAGGTGGCCGCCTCGATCGTGATGGTCTCGGTCGGCACGATCGTGCTCAACCTCACCACCGGTCAGGAGTCGGCCGATGTGCTGGCCCACCCCTATCCCACGCTGACCGTGGCGATGATCGCCCAGGCGTTGATCGGAGTGGTCCTCTATCGCCGCATCCGACGACTCGCCCTGCGCAGGGTCGGCTACGAGCCGGTGGCACTCAGCGTCTCCCAGCCGGGCGCGGCCCGCGACCTGGGAGTGGGTCTGGTCCTCGGTCTGGGGTTCGTGGGCTCGATCGTTGCCCTCCTGGCAGTTCTTGGCTACTACCGCCCGACCGGGGTCGACCTGGCCCCGGGAGTGCTCTACGGATTGGCCCTGGGACTGGGTGCGGCCTTCGTCGAGGAACCGGCCTACCGCGGGATCATGCTGGGCGGCCTCACCCCCAGGATCGGCGTGGTCGCAGCGACGGCGCTGTCGTCGGTGGTCTTCGGCCTGGCCCATCTGGTCTCGGCGGGTGGGGCCGGTGCCGACGAACTCGTCGGGATCCTGGGGATCGTCGTCTCCAGCAGCCTGGTGTTCGCCGGCGCCTACTACCTCACTGGCCGACTCTGGCTGGGCATCGGGATCCACCTCGCCTGGAACTTCGCCATGCAGGGCATCTTCGGGTTGACGGTGTCCGGACTTCCCCGGATGGAGGGTCTGGTGCAGCACGAGCCGGTCAGCGGGCCGAGACTGCTGACCGGCGGCGCTTTCGGTCCCGAGGGCTCGATCCTGCTGTGGCTGCTCGGAGTCGGGTTGGGTTCGACGTTGATGTGGCTGGCCTGGCGCAAGGGTCGGTTCGCGTCACCAGCCGCCCCTACGCCGTCGGACTAGCGCGATCGGCTCGCCAACTCACCCAACAGATCGCGGCGGCGGCCCATCGCGCGCAGCAGTTTCCAGGCCCGCTCGGTGGCCGGGGACTGGCCGCGGCGCGAAGCCACCTCGATCAGCCAGTAGAAGTCGGCGGCGCGGGCCCGACGCTTGAGGTCCCCGACCGGCGCCTGCTCGGCGACGGGGAGCCAGGGATTCATCGCGGCCAACATGGCGTCCACGAAGGGGGTGCCGGCGATGCGCCGCAGCACCTTGCCGGCGTCTTCGACAGGGTGACCGGAGCGGGCGAACTCCCAATCGATCAGCCCGGTGATGACCCCCGTCTCGGGGTCGCACAGGACGTTGCGCGGGGAGAGATCCCCGTGCACCAACACCGCCCGCAACGAGACCGCGAGCAGGGCATCACCCTCGTGGGCGAGGTCGCGCAGTCCGCTCAGCACCTGCGGGCCGAGGTCGGCCAAAGCGCTGCCCGGCGTGTGGTGATCCAGCCAAGTCACCAGCGATTCCGAGTGTGCCTCCCAGGGGCCCAGGAGGAGTTTGTCGTCCTTGAAGCAACCGGGTCCGGTCATGGCCATGTTGCTCATCCGGCCCAGGATCGAGCCCATCGACTCCCCGAGGCGCTGCTGGAGGTCCTCCGACGCGTCGGTGAGGGTCTCGTTGAGGGGCACGCCGGGAAGGCGCGAGGTCACTAGGAGGCCGTCGACGCCGGGGCGCCAGTCGACGAGTTCGGGGATCGGGATCAGTCCATGGGCGAGTCGGTGGATCCCGGCCTGGACTCCGGGCGCCTCCGGCCCGCGTCGCCTGGTTCCGGTGCCGTAGGCGCGGATGACGACGTCTCGGCCGGCGTACTCCCCGAGGAACGTCTCGTGCGTGTGGCCGCCGGGCAAGCGGCGGATCTCCCCGAAGCCGTCGAGGTGGGGGATCGGACCGGGTTCTGGGCGTTTGCGGCTCATCGGCGCGCCCGCTCCAGCAGCACGAGTCGAGCCGCACAGGCCTGACGCACGTGCTCCTCGGTGGAGTCACGCAGGCCTCGCTTGAGCGCGGGATCGGTGGCCGAGACCACGGCGTAATAGAACCCGGCGAACACGGCAAGGAAGCCGGTGACGCGCAGGTGCTCTCGGGTCAACGCGTAGACGTGGTTCTTGCTGGTCCACATCCACAGAACGTCAGGGGCGCTCTGGGACCAGGACTTCACCGCACTCGGGTTGACCGTGATCACGCCGAGGACCAGGAAGAAGACCAGGACTGCGAGCCCGACCACCACGGCGACCACCAGGCGAGACGTTGCCGCCACGACCAGGAGGGTGCGTTCGTGGCGAGGGGTCAGCTCGCAGACCTGCTCACCGGCTGGCAACGCCGACGCGTCAAGCTGGGCCAGGGCCGGTGGAGTAAGGGTCGAAGCCACGTCTTCACGGTTGGCGAACCGGCTCAGCGAGTCGAGGTCGAGGTGCTCGCGGCGGGCCAAGAAGGCCAAGCTGAGCAGCACGAAGATCAACAGGACACCTGTGTAGGGGACCGGCGGTAACAAGCCGATCGACTGCCACACCTCGGCGGTGAAGAAGATGAAGGTGATCACTCCGAGCAAGAGTGGCAGCGTGCGGGCCAGCACCGTCGCGGTCTCGCTGAGTTTGCCGAACAGTTCGCGAAGAACCAGCGTGGAGACCGAGATGATCCGCAATCGGATCACCGCCAAGACCAGGACCAGGGTCGCGATCTGCCACATCGCCAGCAACACGATCGCACTCCAGCGATCCCACTCGGAGGCGGCCTTGTCGGCACCCTCCAAGAAGGCGGGCGGCTGGGAACTGAGCCCGGCGGCCACCACGGGGACCACGACGTACGCCGCCTGCTCGAACCAACCGATCCGAGCCACCGGAGCCCACGGCCGACGACGGCGCAGCAGGTTACCCACAACCCAGGTGGCGACGACCGCGGAGGCGGACCCCAAGGCGCTCAGCCACGGCGAGTTGGCGATGTTGGGAACGATCACGAGCATCGTGATCAGGAAGAGACCGACCAGCACCGGTACCGCCCTCACGGCTGCTCGTGTGCCGAGCCCGGTGTCGGTGAGCAGCGCGCCGTAGCCGTGCTGGACGAACCAGCGTTCGACGCTTCGATCAGACGACGGGGATGACACGGCCAGAAATCTACCGGTGAGCCAGGGGCGCGCAGACCCCTGCCTGGTGGTCGCGGTAGGCAAGGATGGGCGCCGTGATGCCCGCTGACGTGGAGTCTTGGCGCACCTTGGATCCCGCCGAGGCGGGTCGGCGCTACGAGGCTGAGTTGGCCCGTACGGGGCAGCGCAAGGAGCGTGGTGCTTTCTACACCCCTGCGCCGCTGGTGGAGTTCCTGCTCGACCACACCTTGGAGCCGATCCTGCGGCGGGCCGAAACGCCGGCGGAGGTGTTGGCGCTGCGGGTGCTCGATCCCGCCTGCGGGGTGGGGTTGTTCCTGATCGCGGCACGTCGGCGACTGACCGAGGCGCTAGGTCGGCTGGGCAGCGACGAGGATCCCGCCGGGTGTCTTGTCGGGGTCGACCTCGACCCGGTGGCGGCATCGCTGGCCGCCGGTTTCCTGCCCGGGTCCTCGGTGCTGAGCGCCGATTCGCTTCTCGACGACGTGACCCCCCTGGCGGCGTACGACGTGGTGGTGGGCAACCCGCCCTTCCTCAACCGACTCCAGCGGCGCAGCGCGCCCGCTCCCGAGCAGGCGGCTCGATTGAGCCGACTCAGCGAAGGGCAGATCGGCCCCTACACCGACCTCAGTGCCGTGTTCCTGCAACGGTCGATGACCTGGGTGCGTCCCGGAGGCAGGGTCGGCCTGGTGCAGCCCCTGTCGGTGCTGGCCAGTCGAGACGCCCGGCCGGTGCGCGAGTTCTGCGTCCGCGCTGGTGCGCTCCGGGCGGTGTGGGCCTCCACCAAGGCGGTCTTCGCGGCCGGAGTGCGCACCTGCGCGGTGGTGCTGGAGTCCGGAGGGGTCCAGGGCTCAGTCGACCTGTGGGGTGAGGACTTCGCCCCGAGCCCGACCTGGGAAGAGCCCATTGGCGAGGAGTGGGGGCCACTGTTGGCCCGCATCGCTGCCGTGCCGAGCGTCAGCCTGCGCGGCGCCCGCTTGGGAGACATCGCGGCGTGCACCGCGGACTTTCGCGACCAGTTCTATGGACTGGTCCCCTATGTCGACGAGGCCGGCCGCGACCCAGGTCGGGTGCCCCTGATCACGTCGGGGCTGATCGACCCTGCTCACTGTCACTTCGGGAACCGTCCGACGCGCTTTGCCAAGCAGCGGTTCGAGGCGCCCGGGGTCGACGTGGATGCGCTGCCTGACGTGTTGGCGCAGTGGGCTCGACGCCGGCTGGTGCCGAAGGTGCTGGTGGCGACCCAGGGCCGGGTGTTGGAGGCGGTCGCCGACGAGCAGGGCGCATGGTTGCCCTCGGTGCCGGTGATCACCGTGGCACCGGTGGATCCCCAGGACGTGTGGAGGGTGTTGGCGGTGCTGCTGGCGCCGCCGATCTCGGCGTACGCCGCCACGGCGTACGCCGGAGCCGGGCTGAGCCCGACTGCGGTCAAGCTCTCGGCCCGGCAGGTGGCCGAACTGCCCCTGCCGACCGATGAGGAGGCCTGGTCGGTCGCTGCCCGCCTGATCGAGCGGGCCCAGCGCGAATCCTCCCGAGAACTCCTCCTCGAGGCCGGCGCCACGATGTGCGCGGCCTATCGGGTGCCGCACGAACCGATCCTCCCGTGGTGGTCGAACCGGCTCCCCGTGACGAGACCAGAGCCCCCGGGGCCGGGTGCTGTTTGAGGCCCTCGGCAAGCCCGCGGATGACCGGTTGGTGGTGTTGGACCGTTCCCTGACGACCCTCATCTGTGCCGTGGTCGGAGACGCGACAGACCCGACCTGATCGGCGCCGTCGAGAGGGCCGGGCCGCCAGCAAGAACCCACGTGGCAGCCGGGCGCCCGGCGGGCGTAACTTGGCGGGTATGAAGTATGTCTATGACTTCGCCGAGGGCGACAAGGACCAGAAGGATCTGTTAGGCGGCAAGGGCGCCAACCTTGCCGAGATGACCAAGCTGGGGCTCCCGGTGCCCCCTGGTTTCACCATCTCCACCGACACCTGTCGCTACTACCTGCACCACGGCGCGAACCCGCCGGAGTTGGCCGACGAAGTCAGCGCTCACCTCGGCACTCTGGAGGCCGCCATGGGGCGGCGTCTGGGCGATGCCGCCGACCCGCTGCTGGTCAGCGTGCGCTCGGGCGCGAAGTTCTCGATGCCCGGCATGATGGAGACCGTCCTCAACATCGGCCTCAACGACGTGTCGGTGGAAGGACTGGCCACCATCTCCGGCGACCGACGCTTCGCCTACGACTCGTATCGGCGACTGGTGCAGATGTTCGGTGGCACGGTGCTCGGCATCGAGAGCGATGTGTTCGAGGATGCCCTCGACCGCGCCAAGACCAACCGTGGCACCACGGCTGACACCGACCTGACCGCAGAGGATCTCTGCGACCTGGTGACGACCTACAAGGGGCTCGTGCGCGAGCACGCGGGCCGGGAGTTCCCGCAGGACCCTCGCGAGCAACTCGATCTCGCGGTGCAGGCGGTGTTCAACTCCTGGAACACCGACCGCGCGGCGCTCTATCGCCGCCAGGAGCGCATCCCCGACGACCTGGGCACCGCCGTCAACGTGCAAGCCATGGTGTTCGGCAACCAGGGCGACACCTCGGGCTCGGGCGTCTGCTTCACCCGCGACCCCGCCAGCGGTGACCAGGGTGTCTATGGCGACTACCTGCAAAACGCCCAGGGAGAGGACGTCGTCGCTGGCATCCGCAACACCGTGCCGTTGGCCGACCTGGAAGCGCTCGACAAGGTCTCCTACGACGAGTTGCTGGCCAACATGGCCGCGCTCGAGCAGCACTACCGCGACATGTGCGACATCGAGTTCACCATCGAGCGCGGCAAGTTGTGGATGCTGCAGACCCGCGTGGGCAAACGCACCCCCGAGGCGGCCTTCCGGATCGCCGGCCACATGGTCGATGAGGGCCTGATCGACCTCGACGAGGCCTTGCGACGAGTCAGCGGCCACCAGTTGGCGCAGTTGATGTTCCCGCGCTTCGACGCCGATGCCGAGCGGACCCTGCTCGCGGTCGGCATGAACGCCTCCCCGGGGGCCGCGGTCGGCAAAGCCGTCTTCGACTGGGCCACCGCGGTGGAGTGGTCCGAGCGTGGCGAAGACGTGATCTTGGTCCGCAAGGAGACCAGCCCCGACGACCTGCACGGGATGATGGTCGCCAAGGGCATCCTGACCAGCCGCGGTGGCAAGACCTCGCACGCCGCTGTTGTCGCTCGAGGCATGGGTCGCACCTGCGTGTGTGGCGCCGAGGCGCTCGATGTCGACACCAAGAATGGCCTGTTCACCGTGCGCGGAGGCAAGGTTATCTCCGAGGGGGACGTGATCTCCATCGACGGCACCACCGGGGAGATCTTCGACGGCGCCGTCCCGGTGGCCGACTCCCTCGTGGTGAGGTATTTCGAGGGCGACCACATCGACGACCCGTTGGTCGACGCGGTCGCGCAGTTGATGGATCACGCCGACGGCGTACGCCGGATGCGCGTGCGCAGCAACGCCGACACTCCCGATGACTCCTCCCGTGCTCGTCGCTTCGGCGCCGAAGGCGTCGGGTTGTGCCGCACCGAGCACATGTTCCTCGGAGAGCGGCGCCCGCTGGTGGAGAACCTCATCGTCGCCGAGACCGATGAGGAACGAGAGGCGGCGCTGGCCGAACTGCTGCCGCTGCAGCGCTCGGACTTCGTCGGGATCCTGGGAGCGATGGACGGCCTTCCGGTGACGATCCGGCTTCTCGACCCGCCGCTGCACGAGTTCCTCCCCGACTTCACCGAACTCTCCGTCGCACTCGCGGTGGCTGAGATGCGCGGACACCGCAAGCGTCACCAGCGCCGCCTGCTGGACGCGGTCAAGAGGCTGCACGAGATGAACCCCATGCTCGGCATGCGCGGGGTTCGCCTGGGCATCGTCATCCCGGGTCTCTACGCGATGCAGGTGCGGGCGATCCTCGAAGCGACCGCCGACCTGCTGCGCCAGGGCAAGAGCCCTCGACCCGAGATCATGGTGCCGCTGGTGGCTTCGGTCACCGAGTTGGACCTGATGAAGAAGGAGATCTCCACGATCGCCGCGACGGTGCGGGCCGAGACCGGCCAGGAGTTGCCGTTCTCGGTCGGCACGATGATCGAGTTGCCACGCGCGGCCAAGACCGCGGACCTCATCGCGCACACAGCGGAGTTCTTCTCCTTCGGCACCAACGACCTGACCCAGATGACGTGGGGCTTCTCCCGCGATGACGTGGAGGCGTCGTTCTTCTCGACGTACTTCGAGAAGGGGATCTTCGCGGTCTCGCCGTTCGAGTCGATCGATGTCGACGGGGTGGGGTCGCTGGTGCGTGAGGCGGCAGCCAAGGGGCGCGAGACCCGCCCCGACATCCACCTGGGTGTGTGTGGGGAGCACGGTGGTGACCCCGACTCGATCCACTTCTTCGAGTCGGTGGGCTTGGACTACGTGTCGTGCTCGCCCTATCGGGTGCCGATCGCTCGCTTGGAGTCCGGCCGGGCCGCGATCTCCTGAGCCGCCAAGGGACCACCGCCCCGGGCCCAGGAGTACGCCGACGACCGAGCGTGACACCCTTGCCGGGTGCACGTGCTGGTCGTTGATGCTGCCAACGTGGTCGGGGCGACCCCTGACGGTTGGTGGAAGGACCGAGAAGGCGCAGCCAAACGGCTCCACCACCAGTTGGTGGTGGCCGACCTGCCGCACGACGAGATCGTGCTGGTCCTCGAGGGTCAGGCCAAGGCCGGCGTGCGTCCCGGTCGCGATGGGCACGTGATCGTCGTGCACGCGCCTCGCGACGGAGACTCCGCGATCACCCAAGCGGCTCGGGCACGAGCCGAATCCGGCGACCAGGTCACCGTGATCACCGCAGACCGGCTCTTGCGGGCAGCGGTCGAAGCGACCGGAGCCCAGGTGTTGTCACCGTCGTGGCTGCTCAGTCACCTCTAGCCGCAACCGGACTCAGGGCAGCGCGTCCACCACGTCGTGCTCGGTAAGCGTCTCGACGAGCTTGGCCGCCTGGGCGCGCCCGTCGCCGAGCAGGTGGTCGATCGCGGTCAGCCTGGCGGTGTAGTGGCCCACCACGTATTCGGCGGTCATGCCGATGCCGCCGTGCAGCTGGATCGCCTCCTGTCCCACGTGGCGTCCGGCCCGTGAGGCCTGCAGTTTGGCGCGTGCCGCCGCCTCGATCACGTCATGGGTGGACGAGGTGGACTCGGCCAGCACCATCGTCGCCCACATCACGATGGAGCGGGTCAACTCCACAGAGGTGTACATGTCGGCGGCGCGGAAGTTCAGCGCCTGGAACCGGTTGAGGGTCACTCCGAACTGCTTGCGCGTGGTCAGGTAGCCCGTCGTCAGGCTGAGGGCCGCCTCCATGCACCCCAGGGCCTCGTGGCAGTAGGCGATCTGGGTGGCAGCGACGGCGTGGGAGATCTCCGCGCACCGATCGATGGCCTCGCCCAGAGGCTCGGCAGGGGACTCGGTGAAACTCACTCTGGCCGCTTGACCGCCGTCGAACGTGGAGTAGGCCGACACGTTCGCCGCAGCCGGGTCCACCAGGAACAACCCCACGTGTTCCTCATCGATGAGGGCGCTGACCACGAAGACCGTGGCCAGGGCGCCATCGACGACCGGTTCCTTCACCCCCGACAGCACCCAGCCGTCTCCGCTGCGGCGAGCCCGGACCCCACCGGCGTTGAACGACCACCGGTGTCCAGGCTCGAGCCCGGCGAAGATCGGGATCCGGGTCCCGTCGGCCACACCCTGGAGGATGCGACCCCGCTGATCCTGGGTGCCACAGGCGTCGATGAGGCCACCGGCCAGCACGACGGCCTCGATGTAGGGCTCGGGGGCCAGCGTTCGGCCCATCTGCTCGGCCACCAGCGACACCTCGACCGGGCCGGCGCCCATGCCGCCGACGGACTCCTCGAAGGGGAGTCCGAGCAGTCCCATGTCGGCGTACCCGGCCCACCGGGTGGGGTGCTCTGCGCCCGGCGTGCCCAAGGTGATCAGGGACTTGATCGCGTCCTGCAACGCGAGCTGGTCGTCGTCGTAGTTGAAGTCCATGTCAGTTCCTCACAATCCCAAGATTGTGCCGGCGATGATCTGGCGTTGGATCTCGTTGGACCCCCCGTAGATCGACGCCTTGCGGAGGTTGAGGTACGACGGCCCGGCGCCGCGGGCCCAGTCGGGTACGTCGGACCCCTCGGTGGCACCCGAGGCGAGCGACAACGGCCCGGCCACGTCGACGAGCAACTCCGAGACCGCCTGCTGGATCTCGGTGCCTTTGAGCTTGAGAACCGAGGACGCCGGGTGTGGGCGCCCGTCCGCGGAGTGAGCTACCACCCTCAGCGCGGTGAGTTCGAGGGCCAGGAGTTCGTTCTCCAACTCCACGATCTTGTTGGCCACCAAGGGGTCGTCGAGTTGTCCGGTCTGCAGGGCCAGGCGCTTGACCTTGGCCAGATTGCGTTTCGTGCTGCCCACGGGGGCCACACCGACGCGCTCGTTGCCGAGGAGGAACTTCGCATAGGACCAACCAGCGTTCACCTCACCGACGAGGAAGTCGTGAGGGACCCGGACGTTGTCGAAGAACACCTCGTTGACCTCGAAGCCGCCGTCGATCAGTTTGATCGGCCGCAGGGTCACCCCGGGGGAGTCCATCGGGATCAGCAGGAAGCTGATCCCCTTCTGCGGACGGTCGGCTTCGGGGTCGGTGCGCACGAGGTTGAAGATCCAGTCGGCGTACTGACCCAGGGTGGTCCAGGTCTTCTGTCCGTTGACGATCCAGTCGTCGCCGTCGCGGACCGCAGAGGTGCGCAGGGAGGCCAGGTCGGAGCCCGCGTTGGGTTCGGAGAAGCCCTGGCACCACCAGATATCCAGGTTGGCGGTCTGGGGCAGGAAACGCTCCTTGATCTCCTGGGAACCGAAGTTGGCGATCACCGGGCCGACCATGTTGGCATTGAAGGCCAACGGCGGCGGGACGCTGGCCAGCAACATCTCCTCGTGCCAGATGTGGCGCTGCAGCGGGGTCCAGTCGCGCCCGCCCCATTCCACGGGCCACCCGGGGACGGCCAGCCCGGCGGCGTTGAGGATCCGTTGGGTCGTCACGATCGCGTCCTTACCGGGGAAGCGCCCGGCGGCGACCTGGTCGCGGATCTCTTGAGGGATCGCAGTGGTGAAGAAGGCCCGCATCTCGTCGCGGAATGCGGCCTCGTCATCGGTGAGTCGCAGGTGCATATATCGACCGTATCGCCCACCTACCGATGGGGAACACGCGGAGGGCTCGGGTAGTTTCAGAGGGGCCATGAGCATCGCACCCGAGCGGCCTGCGCCGCTGCAACTGATCACCCCCGACCCACAGGCCGACGCCCTGCGGCGCACCCGGCTGCGTCGGATGAAGGCCGTGGCGCTGGGCCTGCTGGCCTTCGCCGCCGTGGTCTACGTCGCCACGCTCGGAGGCACCGGCTTCTGGGGCTACGTCAACGCCGGTGCCGAGGCGTCGATGGTGGGCGCCATAGCCGACTGGTTCGCGGTGACCGCACTCTTCCGGCACCCGTTGGGGCTGCCGATTCCGCACACGGCCCTGATCCCCAGGCGCAAAGACGAGTTCGGCAAGAGCCTGCAGGACTTCATGGGCGAGAACTTCCTCCAAGAGGCCGTGATCCGCGATCGCCTGGCCGTCGCCGACGTGTCGCGCCGCCTCGGGGCGTGGCTGAGCGACGACGTCAACGCCCGTCGGGTCGTGCGCGAGGCTGCGGTGGTCGGCGCCATCGGTTTGCGCAAGGTCCGCGACGAGGACGTCGCCGCGATCGTCAACGACGTGATCGTTCCCCGGCTCCAGCAGGAGTCCTTCTCTGCCGTGGCCGGTTCGCTGCTGAGCGAAGTGGTCGCCGACAACGCCCATCACGGCTTGGTCGACCTGGTGCTTGAGGAGGCACACCGCTGGCTGGTGCACAACCAGGAGACGTTCACCGACGTCCTGGTCGACCGCGCGCCCTGGTGGGCCCCACCCAAACTGAACGAGACGGTCACCACGCGGCTCCACCTCGAGGCAGTTCGCTGGGTCGCCGATATCAGGGCCGACGACAACCACCACGCCCGCCGGGCGCTGGACAATTTCCTGGCCCAACTCGCCGACGACCTGCTCCACGACCCCACGACTCAGGAGCGCGCCGAACGCCTCAAGAGCCGACTGCTGGAACACCCGCAGTTGATCAACACCGGGTTGTCACTGTGGAACGCCCTGCGCAAGGCCTTCCTCGAAGCCTTGGAGGACGTCGACGGACCCCTGCACCGTCGCGCGGTGGCGGAGTTGACCGCCCTGGGTCACCGGCTGGGCACCGACGACGCCCTGCGCACCCGACTCGACGCCATGGGAGCCGACTTCGCGGTCTGGGCGATCGGGAGGTACGGCGACGAACTCACCGCTGTCATCACCCACACCGTCGAGCGCTGGGACGGCCAGGAGGCGGCCCGCAAGATCGAACTCCATGTCGGTCGCGATCTGCAGTTCATCCGGATCAACGGCACCATCGTGGGTGGCCTCGTCGGTGTGGCCATCCACGCGATCTCGTTGGTGCTCCATGGCTGACCACGGTGCTGGGTCGCCCGTCGGCGTACCCATTCGCGACGAGGTGATCCGGCTGGGACAGTTCCTCAAACTCGCCGACCTCATCGACACGGGTTCGGAAGCCAAGTGGGTGTGCGCTGCCGGCGAGATCAGCGTCAACGGCGTGGTCGAAACCCGCCGTGGACGGCAGTTGGTCGCCGGTGATGTGGTGACTCGAGGCGGTCGCAGTGCCGTGGTGGAGTGTGCCTGAAACCCCGGCCGACCGGGGAAAGCTTTCCTCTCCGCCTCCCGAAGCGACTACCTGGCCGGTAGGTTTCGGCTCATGGTGTCCCTGCCCAAGGTCTTCGGCAATCTGAAGCCCGACTTCGCCGCGCTTCCTCCCGAGGCAGCCGAACTCCTCCACGACGCCGATTTCGCCCGCAAACTGCGAGAGAGCGCCGAGTCGGCGGGTCGCTCGACCGAGGAGGTCACCAAGGAAGCGGTGGGCTACCTGCGGGAGATGGCTGCGGACCAATCCGATGCCTTGGGTCGGCGTTGGCAGCAGCTGGGGGACTGGTTCCTCCGGGCGTACGACGTCTGGGTCGATGAGGACCAGATCGCCGCCCTGCGCAATCTCGACCGGCAGTACAGCCTCGGTCTGGCCTTCTCCCACCGCTCCTATCTCGACGGTTTCGTGCTGCCCAACGTGCTCAGTTCACGACGGTTCAGCCCGACGTACACGTTCGGCGGGGCCAACCTCGACCTGCCCGGGATCGGCACCATCGCCAGCAAGACCGGGGTCATCTTCATCCGCCGCAAGAGCACCGACCTGCCTGTCTATCGACTGACCCTTCGCCACTACATCAGCCACATGGTGCGCTCCAAGCGCAACATGGCCTGGTCGATCGAGGGTGGCCGCACCCGCACGGGGAAGCTGCGGCCCCCGGTGCATGGGATCTTGAAGTACCTCACTGACGCGGTCGAGGAGCCTGGCTCACCGGATGTCATGTTGGTGCCGATCAGCATCGTCTACGACCAGTTGCACGAACTGTCCAAGATGACCGCCGAGGCGCGCGGGGACGACAAGACCCCGGAGAACCTTCGCTGGTTGGTGGGTTTCGCGCGACAACAGCGCAGCCGACTCGGGCGTGCCTACCTCAGCGTGGGTGAGCCGTTCTCGTTGCGGGGTCGATACGACGACCTGATCGGACAGGGACTCCAGCAGCCTCAGGCGATCGAGCGGATCGCCCTCGACGTCAGCCACCGCCTCAACCGCGCCACCCCGGTGACAGTGACCGCGATCGTGTGTCTGGCCCTGTTGGGAGCCGACCGCGCGCTGACGTTGAGCCAGGTGCTCAACACCGTCGAACCCTTGGCCGACTATGTCGGCAAGCGCCGCTGGCCGGTGGCCGGGGCGGCGAACCTGCGGGACCGGTCCACGATCCGGCGGGCCTTGCAGGAACTGGTCTCCTCTGGAGTGCTGACCTGCTACGACCAGGGCACCGAACCTGTCTGGGGGATCGGTCCGGACCAGCACCTCGTGGCCGCCTTCTATCGCAACACCGCGATCCACATCCTGGTGGAGCGGGCCATCGGTGAGATCACCTTGCTGGCCGCTGCCGAGTCCGGTGTCGAGGGTGACGCGACCGAAGCGGCCTGGCAGGAGGCCAAGCGACTGCGTGACCTGCTCAAGTTCGAGTTCTTCTTCCCCGGTCGCGACGACTTCGAGAACGAACTGCGCACCGAGCTGGGCATCATCGACCCCGCCGCCAATGATGGGTTCACCGCAGCCGAAGCCCGGGAGTTGCTGACCAACGTCCGCCCCCATCTCGCGCATCTGGTGCTGCGCCCCTTCCTCGACGCCTATCACGTGCTGGCGCATCGCCTCGCCGAAGCCGGGGACAACCCGGTCAACCCCGACGAACTGCTGGTCGAGTCCCTCCACGTGGGGCAGCAGTGGCAGTTGCAGCGCAAGGTCGCCAATGCCGAGTCGGTGTCCCTTGAGCTCTACAAGACCGCCCTCGCACTGGCCACCCATCGGGGTCTGCTCGCCGAGGAACCCGGCATCGGCGTACGCCGACAGGCCTTCGCCGACGAGATCTCAGAGACGATCCGCCGGATCTCGGTGATCGCGGAGATGTATCGCGACTCAGGAGTTGCCCGGTGACCGCTCCGCACTCCGTGGAGGAGGCCCTTGCCGAGATCGAAGCCGGCCCGCGCGGCCCCCAGATCGCGGCCTTCTTCGACCTCGACGGCACGTTGGTGGGCGGGTACACCGGCAACGCGTTCTTCACCGACCGGCTGATGAAGCGCGACGTCCCGGCCAGTGAGTTCGTCCGCACAGTCGTCACCGCCGTGGACGGCACCGTCCTGGGAGGCGATCCGACCGCGGTGGCCTACACCAACTTCGCCGCCCTTGCCGGGCGCGACGAAGACTTCATGATCGACCTCGGCGAGCGTCTCTTCCACGACAAGATCGCCGGAACGATCCGTGCCGAGGCTCGCGAACTCGTGCGCGCCCACCAACGCATGGGCCACACCGTTGCAGTGGCCTCGGCAGCCACGCGCTACCAGATCGCTCCGGTGGCTCGTGACCTCGGCATCCAACACCTGGTCTGCACCGAGTTGGAGGTCGTCGACGGTATCTTCACCGGCAAGACCGTGGGCGACATGCTGTGGGGCAAGTTCAAGGGCGCCGGGGCGCGCAGGTTCGCCAAGGCCCACAAGATCGACATGGCCGCTTCCTATGCCTACGGCAACGGATATGAGGACGTGGCCTTCTTGTCCTCGGTCGGCCATCCGCGCCCACTCAACCCGCACCCCGGTTTGCGTGACGCTGCGCGCAGCCTGGGCTGGCCGGTGCTGGAGTTGGCTGAGCCGCCAGCGACCAGCCTGGTCTCGGTGGCCCGCACTGCTGCCGCGCTGGGGGGTATCAATGCCGGAGTGTTGACCGGCCTGGCGGCCGGGATCCTCAAGGGTGACCGCAAGGCCGGAGCGCGCCTCGGGCTGCATCTGGCCGCCAAGAACGCTCTGGCGCTGGCCGGGATCCGTCTCGACGTCGTTGGACGCGAGCACCTGGAGACTCGCCCGGCCATCTTCATCGCCAACCATCAAAGCGCCCTCGACCCGGCCGTGCTCGCGGTGCTGCTCGAGAGCGACTTCACCGCGGTGGCGAAGAAGGAAGCTCGCCACGACCCGCGCATGCTGATCGCCTCGCTGCTCGTCGACCCCGTGTACGTCGACCGCGGCAACTCCGCCCAGGCACGCGAGGCCCTCGACGGCGTGGTCGGGCGACTACGCGGGGGCACCTCGCTGATGATCTTCCCCGAGGGGACCCGGTCTCCCACGCCGGTCCTAGGCACCTTCCGCAAGGGGGCGTTCCACCTGGCACTGCAGAGCGGACTGCCCGTCGTACCCGTGGTCCTGCGCAACACCGGTGAGCACATGTGGCGTGGGTCGTTCGTGGTCAAACCCGGGACCATCGAGGTGTGCGTGCATCCACCGATCACCAACCTTGCCGAGGAGACGTTGGGCGAGCAGGTGCTGGCGATCAGGAACCTCTTCGAACAGACGCTGACACACTGGCCCGAGAACGACACCGAGGCTGCCGCGCTGGCGGGGGAGGACTGCTATGGCGATCGGTGAGGACCTCAGCGACAACCTGTCAGCGTGGGAAGCGGCGGCGTTGTGGCATCGCTCGGAACAGATGAGCGAAGCCGAAACTGCTATCTGGCGCTCGGAGGTGCACCCACAGCAGTCCGCGACGGTCTCCTCGCTGCTGGTCTATGACAGCACTCCCGACTGGGATCGCTTCTGGAACGCGCACGAGTGGGCCACTCATGTCGTGGCCCGGACCCGGCAGCGCGTGCTCGAACCGGCCCTGCCGACCACGCCGCCGGCCTGGGTGTACGACGATCACTTCACCCTCGACTACCACCTGCGACGTCGCTTCGTCACCGGCGGCATGAGCGAGGTGCTGCACCTGTGCCAGCAGGAGGCGATGACCCCGTTCGACCGCAGTCGCCCACTGTGGACGGCCACCCTGATCGAGGGACTGCCCGACGGCAAGGCGGCGTACTTCCTCAAACTCCATCACGCGCTGGCCGACGGGCCTCGGGGCATCGAGTTGTTGTCGTTGGTGACCAGCCGCACCCGGGAGCACACCGAGGTCAAGCCGGTCGCCACCTTGGAACGCGGCCTCACCCCCGATCCGGTGGCACTCGCGGTCAAGGGGATCAGCGACACCCTGGACCAGGCGCCGGAGGCGCTGCGCGACGGGGTTCGGATCGGACTCCGGGTGCTCGGCAACCCCGGTCATGCTCTGGCCGAGGGGCTGCGCTACGGCGCGTCGTTGCGACGCATCCTCTCCCCACCCGAGGCTCCGTCCTCCCCCCTCCTGGCCGGACGCGACGGCCGCGCGTGGCAGTTCGTCACCCTTGATTGCCCGACGGCGTCCCTGAAGGCGGCCGGGGCAGCCGGCGGTGGTTCGCTCCACGACGCGTTCGTGGCGGCACTACTCGGCGGGCTCAGGGCCTACCACCAGCATCACGGAGCAGATCTTCACGACGTCCCGGTGTCGATGGCGGTCTCGTTGAGCCGTGCCGATGACCCGATGGGGGGCGGCAAGTTCGCCGGCGCGATGTTGGCGCTCCCCGCCGACCTGGACGACGTCGAGGAGCGGATCGCCGCGATTCGCGGTGAGATCTTCTCCCTGCGCACCGAACCGGCACTCAACAGCCTGCGGCGGCTCACGCCACTGGCCAACCGCCTCCCGGCCGCGCTGTCGACGTTGGCGATGCACTACTCGCCCTCGGCCGATCTGGCCGTCTCGACGCTGCCAGGAGTCGCCCACGCGGTCTACATGGCCGGAGCCAGGGTCGAGCAGGTCTACCCGTTCGGGCCGTTGCCCGGGGTCGCGGTCATGGCCGCCATGGTCAACCACGACGGCACCGCCTGCATCGGGCTCAACGTCGACGGATCGGCCATTCCCGACATCGACGTGTTCGCCCAATGCCTGCAAGCCGGGCTCAACGAGGTCCTGGCGTCGGCTCCAGAGGCCTAAGGGTCAGCGAACGCCCATCAGGTCGACGACGAAGATCAGGGTCTCGCCGGGCTTGATGACCCCGCCCGCGCCGCGGTCGCCGTAGGCGAGGTGAGGCGGGATGACCAACTTGCGCCGACCGCCGACCTTCATGCCTTGAACACCGGTGTCCCAGCCAGAGATGACCTGGCCGACACCGAGCCTGAAGTCGAGTGGGGCGCCGCGGTTGTAGGAGGCGTCGAACTCCTCGCCGGTGGAGTGGGCCACTCCGACGTAGTGCACCGACACGAACTGGCCGGCCTTGGCTTCGGCGCCGTCACCTTCCACAAGGTCGGTGATTTCGAGGTCCGCCGGGGGCGGGGAGTCCGGGAAGTCGATCTCGGGTTTGCTCACGCTCATGCGGGTCAGACTGCCATAGGCCAGGGCGCCCCGTCACAGCCCGGGCCGCCCGCGAGATCAGGTCTGGTGAACGTAGGAGTCGAGTTGGTCGCGCTCGAACTCAAGTTGTCCGATCTTGTGCTTGACCACGTCGCCGATGCTGACCACCCCGGCCAACTGGCCATCGCGCAGCACCGGGACGTGACGGATCCGGCGGTCGGTCATCATGCTCATCAAGGAGTCGAGTTCGTCGGTGTGCTCGCAGGAGTGCACGTTGGCGGTCATGATCTGCTGCACCGGCGCTTCGAGGACATCGGCAGTGTCGTTGAGTCGACGCACGACGTCTCGCTCGGACACGATTCCCTCGACGGAGGAGCCGTCGCTGCTGACGATGACCGCACCGATGTTGTGGGTGGCAAGCAGGGCCAGGAGCTCGCGCACCGTGGCATCGGGGGAAACCGTGACAACCTCGCCACTGGGCTTGGCCTTCAACACATCGGTGATCTTCATGCCTACTCCTAACCCGGGATCCGGTTTCTGACCCTATCCGTGACCGCACGGGCCCGTCGAGGGTCTGACCGGGTGCTGGAAACGCTCAGGCGGGCGGCGCCGTCGAGGGGGGTTGGGGGACCTTCCAGTCGTAGCGGCGCCCGATGGTCTCGTCGTACCTGCTGCCCTCGGCGACGGTGGCGAACCCGGCAGCCACGATCGCCAGGGCGGCCGGTTGCCAGGGCCAGTGCGAGACCCCGACCATCACCACGAGCGCACCCGCGACCAGGAAGTACAGCCCGGCGCGCGGGGGGAGCAGGGCCCGTTTGATCGCCTTGCGTTGGTACGTCGACAGGCCGGCTCGCCCGGCTTCGATGGAGTCGGCAGCCCAGATCAACAGCAGCGGGATCAGGCGAGTGCCGGTGCGGATCTGGGGTGAATCGAACGGCTCCCACAAGAACGAGGCCAGCGCCAGGCAGAGCGCGAAGGCCACGTAGACGTAGAACCACCGGGCCCGCTGGAACGGGGAGGTTGGTGTGCTCACTCCTGTTCCTGGCGGGATCGTCGCAGGGCGCTCAGGTCGTGGACCGAGCCCGGGCCGTGGGGCATCGTGGGCTCGTTGGGGTCACCGGGGACGCGGCCGAGGAAGGCCAGTGCCTGGTCGTGGAGCCGCCCGTTGCTGGCCAGCACGTTGCCGCCATGGGGGCCTGGCTCGCCCTCGAGAGAGGTGAACAGGCCGCCGGCCTCGCGCACGATGATGTCCAGGGCAGCCATGTCGTACAACTCCAGTGACGGTTCGGCGGCCAGATCGACGGCCCCTTCGGCAAGCAGCATGTAGGACCAGAAGTCGCCGTACCCGCGGGTGCGCCAGCAGCGCCGGGAGAGTGACAAGAACTCCTCCAGCCGATCGA
The DNA here is from genome assembly GCA_937868075.1 of uncultured Marmoricola sp. Taxonomy (GTDB): domain Bacteria; phylum Actinomycetota; class Actinomycetes; order Propionibacteriales; family Nocardioidaceae; genus Marmoricola. The sequence continues at coordinate 22,977 of CALMLL010000074.1, forward strand.
TGTCCTCCCACCCGTCGATGGAGGCGTAGGAGAACGAGGCGTCCTCGAGTCGGGAGACGTCGGAGACCTGGCAGCGGCTGGCTTTGAACAGCGACTTGCCGGTCCAGGCGCCGTCGCCCAGCGAGGCCCACCAACGCCGGTTGAGCATCGGCGCCGAGATCACACTCAGCACGACCTCGCCGTCGACGAGCAGTGCGATCAGAGTGGCCCACACCGGCACGCCACGAACGAAGTTCTTGGTGCCGTCGATCGGGTCGACGACCCATTGTCGATGGCTGCTGCCGGTGGTCCCACTCTCCTCGCCGTAGAACGCGTCGCGCGAGCGGACCCGGGCCAGTTTGCTGCGCATCGCCTCTTCCACGGCCTTGTCGGCGTCGGTGACCGGGCTGAGGTCGGGCTTGGTCATCACGTGGAGGTCGAGGGCCTTGAACCGCTCGGTGCTCAGCGAGTCGGCATCGTCTGCCAGAACATGTGCCAAGCGCAGGTCGTCGGTGTACTGAGAGGCCATGCCGTCAGGCTAGTCCAGCCCGAGCCTGCGATCCGACGACGTGGGGGTGTCGGCACGTCGAGTCGCCGGCGGTGAGTGTCACCAGTCCTTGACCGCGCGAGAGTCGAGAAGTCGACGATAGGCCGCGACCCGCTCACCCAGCCCGACGGCGGTCCCCAACACGCAGTCGGGCTCGTCCGCCTCGTGCGAGCAGCCGCGCGGGCAGTCCCCGGCGATCTCGGCGAGGTCGGGGAAGGCTTCGATGAGGTCCCGCGGGTCCACATGGGCGAGCCCGAACGACCGGATCCCCGGGGTGTCCACGATCCAGTCACCGCTGTCCAGCGGCAGCATCATCGCGCTTGTCGAGGTATGCCGACCCCGTCCGGTCACCGCGTTGACCGAGCCGGTCTCGCGGCGGGCCTCGGGGACCAGCGCGTTGACCAGGGTGGACTTGCCCACCCCGCTGTGACCCAACAGCACACTGGTGTGTCCGGCCAGGGCGCGCCGTAGTGGCCCGATGTCCCCGCCGCGCTGGGTCACCAGGAACGGGACTCCCAACGGCTCGTAGACCGCGAGCAGGTGATCGGGTGTGGCCAGGTCTGCCTTGGTCAGACACAGGAGGGGTGTCATCCCGGCGTCGTACGCGGCCACGAGGGCGCGGTCGATCAGGCCCATGCGGGGTTCGGGGTCGGCCAGCGCAGTCACGATGACGAGTTGGTCGGCGTTGGCCACGATCACCCGCTCCACGGGGTCGTCGTCATCGGCGGTGCGGCGCAACACGGTGGTGCGCTCCTCGACCTCGACGATGCGAGCCAGGGTCCCCTCGCGCCCGCTGACGTCGCCCACGATCCGGACCCGATCGCCGACAACGACACCCTTGCGGCCCAGGGGACGCGACTTCATCGCCATCACGGTGACCCCGTCGACGAAGCAGGTCAGCCGACCACGGTCCACGGTGATGACGCGGCCGAGGGCAGCGTCGTCGTAGCTGGGACGGTCCTTGGTCCGCGGCCGGGTCCGCCGCCGGGGGCGGTCGTAGGCCTCGGGGTCGTGCGCGTCGTACCTAGCCACGCGTAGGCACCCGGTCGGAGTCGAAGAGTTGGGCCCAGACCTGCTCGAAACCGGGGAAGGTCTTGGCTGTGGTCGACACGTTCTCGACCAGAACTCCGGGAACAGCCGCGCCCAGAACCACCGCGGCCTGCGCCATGCGGTGGTCGGCATAGGTATGGAAGCGACCGCTGTGAAGTGGTGCCGGGGCGAACCTCAGGCCATCGTCGGTCTCGCTGACATCGGCGCCCAAGCCCGCCAACTCCTTCTGGAGCGCGGCAAGTCGGTCGGTCTCGTGCCCGCGGATATGCGCGATGCCGCGCAACGTGCTGGGGGAGTCCGCCAGGGCACACAGTGCGGCCACGACCGGAGTGAGTTCCCCGTGGTCGTGAAGGTCCACGTCGATGCCGTGCAGCCCGCCGCCGGTGATCCGAAGGCCTTCGGGCACGCGCTCCAGGGTGGCTCCCATCAGCGCTAACAGGCCTCGGAGTTCATCACCGGCCTGGGTCGTGACCGCGGGCCAGTCACGGATCACGATGGTGCCGCCGCTGACCATCGCCAACGCAGCGAAGGGAGCCGCGTTGGAGAGGTCGGGCTCGATGGTGACATCCCGGGCCGCGACCGGCCCGGGGAAGACCCGCCACTGGTTGGCGCCTTCCTCGACTTCGACGCCACGGGCGCGCAGCGCCGCCACGGTCATGTCGATGTGGGGGAGTGAGGGGACCGGCTTGCCCTCGTGGCGCACGTCCACCCCCTCGGCGTACGCCGGCGCGGCGAGCAGGAGCGCCGAGATGAACTGACTGCTCGCGCTGGCATCGATCACCACCCGACCACCGCGGACCCCGCCGGTGGCATGCACGGTGAACGGCAACCCCGGGCCGCCGGTGACCTCGACTCCGAGGCCGCGCAGGCCGTCGATGACTTCGCCCATCGGTCGGGTGCGGGCGTGTGGGTCTCCGTCGAAGGTGACTTCGCCGACGCCCAGCGCGGCCACAGGGGGCACGAACCGCATGACCGTTCCGGCCAGCCCACAGTCCACGGCTGCGGCGCCGGTGTAGTCGGTGCCCGGTGATGCCGGGGTCACCGTCCAGTCGTCGCCGGAGGAGTCGATCTGCGCGCCGAGAGTGCGCAGTGCCCCAGCCATGAGGTCGGTGTCTCGGGAGCGCAATGCCCGGTGGAGGACGCTGGGGCCTTCGGCGATGGCGGAGAGGATGAGTTCGCGGTTGGTCAGTGACTTCGAACCCGGCAGCGCCACCTGCGCGTGCACCGGCCCCAGGGCGTGGGGCGCTGGCCACCAGAGGGGTTCACTCACTCGCACCAGGGTAGTCGGCGGGGCCGCTAGCTGATGGACAACGTGGTGGCGTTGTTGCCCAGCGCCGGATCGGTGTAGCCCGAGGGGACGAGGGCCTCCAGCGTCAGGGTGCCGGTGCTGCCACCTTGCGGGACCGCGTTGAGGGAGCCCGAATCGGCGATGGCCGTCACCTGGCAGGTGAAGTTCTGCCCGGATCCGCTGCATGACCCGCTGACTGCGGTGATGTCGACGCCGGTGCCCTTGATGATCAGGTCGCTCGTCGTGCCGCCGGGCAGTCCGCTGACGGTCCAGGTCACATCACCGGTGGCTGGATCACGGCTGGCGCTCACGGCGATGTCCACCGGCACGGCGGTCGGCGTCTCCGTGGGTGTGGGGGTGTCAGTGGGTGTGGGGGTGTCGGTCGGTGTGGGAGTGCCGGTCGGCGTCGGCGTCGGCGTCGGCGTCGGTGTCGGTGTTGGTGTCGGTGTCGGAGTAGCCGTGGCGCTCGGCTTCGGAGTCGGCGTCGGGCTAGGGGTGGTGATCGGTGAGGCAGATGAGGTCAGTTGGGTGAGGATCGGGGCGGTGACCCGCAGCGTGACCCTCTTCTTGGTCGCCTTGGTGACCTTGGGACTCGTGGGGGGTGCCGCACTGGTGATTGCCGGCAACGGCGCTTCGCTCGAAGGGGTAGGTGGCGGCGAGCCCTGCATCGCCATCGCTGCGGCACTGGCAGCCACGACCACCGAAGCGGCAGCTGCCGCGGAAGCCTTCGGCTGGTCCTTGACTCGGCTGACCACCTTGCCGGCCCACAACGTGGCCAGACCGCTGTGCGAAGCGCCAAGGTAAGCCGCAGCAGCCCCGCCGAGCACCAACGGCGCGATGACCGCAGCCATCTCGGAGTTGACGGTGGCCAACTCCAGATAGATGGCTTTGCACTTGGCGCACTCGTCGAGGTGCTTGTCGACCTTGGCAGTGTCGCGGCTCGACAACCCCTTGCGGACGTAGCCGCCCATGCGGTCATGGGTCCACTGGCAGTCGTCGTCGACGAGGTCGGCCGAATGCATGTTCAAGAACGCCTGGCGCAGCCCTTCGCGGGCCCGATAGGCCAGCGCGGAGACCGAGTTGGGCGTCATGCCGAGCATCGCGGCCACTTCGGCGGGCTTGCTGCCCTCGACCTCGATGTGCCACAAGACCATGCGCCAACGCTCGGGGAGTGAAGCGAAGGCGCGAGCCGCGGCACCGCCTTCGAACCCGGCGATCACCGTGTCCGCGAAGGGAACGCCCTTGTCATAGGCACTGAGATCGTCGGTCGTGGTGAGCTTCTTGGCTGCCCGCACCCGGTCGACGTGGAGTCGGCGTACGGCGGTGAGCAGGTAGGCCCGGAACGCCAGGTCGGGACCACCGCCGGACTGCAGCACCCGCATCACCTTGACGAAGGCTTCGCTGACCAGGTCGTCGGCGTCGCTACGTCCGGCGATCTGGCGGGCCAACCGCAACGCGGCCTCGTGGTGGCGGGCGAACAGGTCGCCGTACGCCTCGGTGTCGCCACCGCGCACGCGCGAGATCAACTCGGCGTCGCTGAAGGTGGTGGCGGGATCCATAGTGAAGTGACGTCCTGGGAAGCGGGATATGACGATAAAGAACCAACCTCATTGTGACATCTCGGGCGCCGGCACGACGGCGTGGCGAGGAAACCAAGGCGCAGGCATGAGCCGATCCTGCGTCATGATGGGCGAGGTGGCGCGTCACACCAGGGACACGTCAGCACATCACCACAGTGGAACGGGGGTCACGATGCGCAAGTTCACGCGTCGAGACGACCCTGCCGTGCTCGACCAGCGCTCGTGGGCCGACGTTCCCGGCCCCTTCATCGCTGTAGCCGAGGCATTGGCCGCGCAGAGCGACCCCTCGGCTGCCTGCGAGGTCGTGGGTCGCAAGCTGGCCGCCGACGGCGCCGGACTTGTCGAGGCGCTCGATGCGCTGCGGCTCACCCGCCGGGTGGTCACCGACGCCGATCCCACCTTCGCCGAGATCCGGGCACTCAGTGTCGCCTGGAGTGAAGAGACTCTGGGGTACCTCAACCAGTTGTCCTGCCAGGATCCCCTGACCGGGGTTGCCAGCATGGCCCACGTGCGCGCTCGCGTGGCCGAGGTCTTCCGAGGCGAGGACCGCCGGGGTCGATCGCCCTCCGACACATTCGCGCTGGTGGTCGTCGACGTCACCGGTCGCCATGTCGCTCACGGAGCTGACTTCGAGCAGGCCCTGCGATTGTCCCGGGTCGCTGAGACGGTCCGCACGGTCTTCCAGGGCAGCGAGACCGTTGGCCGGGCCGGTGCTCAACGACTGGTGATCCTGGGCAAACGGCACCCTTCCTTGGGCAAACAGGTCGCCCTGCTCGAGACCCTCTTGTTGGACCGTCACGCCGACATCGCGACGCGGGTCTGGATCGAGGGACTGCCCGACACCGAGCGCTCTGCGGCCGTCGTCCTGGACGAACTCTCCCGCGCCTGAATGGTCGGCGCCGACGCGTAGTCTGACGCGCATGTGCGGCCGCTACGCCTCCAGTCGCCGACCCGAGGATCTCGTCGAGGAGTTCGACATCCCGCTGCGCGGGGACCTCCCTCGACTCGACCCCAGCTACAACGTCGCCCCCACCGACCCGGTGTACGCCGTCGTGGAGCGACCGGTCGACGAGGACCATCCCGAGCCCGAACGACAACTGCGCGTGCTGGGTTGGGGTCTGGTGCCGTTCTGGTCCAAGGAGCGATCTTCGGGGGCGCGCATGATCAACGCCCGCATGGAGACCATCGCCGACAAGCCCGCCTTTCGTCGCGCCTTCGAGCGGCGGAGGTGCCTGATCCCCGCCGACGGCTATTTCGAGTGGTACCTCACCGACCAGGTCACTGCCCGCGGCAAACCGATCAAACAGCCCTTCTTCATTCGTCCCCGCGGCGGCGACGTCCTGGCGATGGCGGGGATCTATGAGATCTGGCGTGACCCGAGCAAGGCCGACGACCACCCCGACCGGTTCTTGTGGACGTGCGCGATCGTGACCACCCGCGCCGAAGACGACCTGGGGCACATCCACGACCGGATGCCGATGATGGTCGAGCCCGATCGGCGCTCAGCGTGGCTGGATCCGCGACCGGGACGCGCCGACCTGCTCGACCTGCTCACTACGGCCGCTCCCGGCCAGTTGGAGGCATTCCCCGTCTCCACCGCGGTCGGCAACGTCGCCAACAACTACCCCGAGTTGGTCACCCCCCTTCCTCTCCACGGAGCGCCCGATGCCCACTGAGCTCGTCGTACCGACCGACCACGGTCCGGCCCGTGTCGTAGTTCGTGAGGCGTCAGGTCCAGCGGCCGCGTTGGTTCTCTCTCACGGCGCCGGCAGGGGGGTCGACTCGCTCGATCTCGTGGCCGTGGCCGAGAGTCTGGCCGACGTCGGGGTCTCCACCTATCTCGTCGAACAGCCGTGGGTGGCCCGAGGACGCAAGGTCGCCGACCGCCCAGCCGTGCTCGACGCCTGCCTGACCACAGTGCTCAACGAGTTGTCGCTGACGCTGCCGTTGATCCTGGGTGGGCGTAGCGCCGGCGCCCGTAGTTCGCTGCGCGTGGCCAACGCGCACGACGCCGTGGGCTGCGTCGCGATGTCGTTCCCCTTGCATCCCCCGGGTCGCCCAGAGCGATCACGGGCCGACGAACTCACCGGTGCAGAAGTGCCGACGGTGGTGATCCAGGGCGAGCGCGATCCGATGGGGCGTCCCGAGGAGTTCCCCGCTGGCACCGACCTACGGGTGATCCCCTACGCCGATCACGGCTACTCGGTGGCCAAATCGGCCCCGGTGACCCCGGCCGAGACCATCGACCTGGTCGCCCACTACGCACGCGAATGGATCCTCACCGACCTGCTGCCCACGCTCCCGAGGTCGAAGGACTGAGCCTGGAGAGGGAATCATCAGCACCGAGACGGTGTTGGGCCCGACATGGTGGCCACCCTGGAGCGCGTGCCCGACGCGTCCGCCTTCACCTCACAGGCGTTAGATTGGGCGGCAATGACTGACGTGACCCAGGAGCCGGTTGATCTGGCCACCGAGACCGACGCCGAGCGCACCGCGCGCTTCGAGCGCGACGCCGTGCCTTATCTCGATCAGCTCTACTCGGCGGCGATGCGCATGACCCGCAACCCGGCCGACGCCGAAGACCTCGTGCAGGAGACGTTCGCCAAGGCCTACGGCTCCTTCCACCAGTTCCGTCCCGGGACCAATCTGAAGGCTTGGCTCTACCGCATCCTGACCAACACCTTCATCAACACCTACCGCAAGAAGCAGCGGCAACCGCAGCAGTCGATGTCCGAGGACGTCGAGGACTGGCAGTTGGCCCGGGCCGAGTCACACACCTCCTCGGGGCTGAAGTCCGCCGAGGTCGAGGCGCTGGAGCACCTGCCCGACTCGGAGGTCAAGCAGGCCCTCCAGAAGTTGCCCGAAGACTTCCGGATGGCGGTTTATCTCGCCGACGTCGAAGGTTTCCCCTACAAGGAGATCGCCGAGATCATGGACACTCCCATCGGCACCGTGATGTCACGGCTGCACCGTGGGCGTCGCCAGTTGCGCGAACTCCTTGCCGACTATGTCCGTGACAACGACCTCGTCAGGGTGGAGGAGTCATGACCGATCACTCCCACCTCGGCGCCCATCTGGACTGTTCCGAGGTCATCTCCCGGATGTACTTCTTCCTCGACGCCGAACTCGAAGAGGGCGACGTGGGGATGATCGAGACGCACCTCATCGAGTGCGGGCCGTGCCTGGAGAAGTACGACGTGGAGCGCAAACTCAAGTCCCTGATCGCCCGCACCTGTGTCGAAACCGCCCCGGAGGGGCTGCGCGATCGCGTGCTGCTGACGATTCGGGAGATCTCGATCGGCTTCCAAGAGGGCTAGTCGGGGATCCTGCCCACGAAGCGCTGGGCATCCACGATCACCCGGGTGACCTCTCCGGATCCGACCAACGTCCCGCGCCCGTCGTAGGCCGCCACGGTGAATCTCACCAATCGCCCGTCGCGATGTGCCAGTGAAGCCCGCACCGTGATGGAGGCGCCAACTCGGCTGGCCGCCAGGTGCTCGAGGCTGACCCGGGTGCCTACGGACGTCTCGCCCTCACCGAGCAGATCCTCGACGGCGGCACAGGTGGCGGCTTCGCACCAGGCCAGCAGGACCGGTGTGCCCAACACGGGCAGGGACCCCGAGCCCACGGCGGCGGCGGTGTCCTGGTCGCTGACCTCGAAGAGGAGTTCGGTCATGAGCGTCATTGTGCCGCCTGGATTAGGCACACCAGCCCCCGCCTGAGAGGATGAGCGCCGCATCAAACCCGACGTTGAGGAGCCCATCATGGGGAAGACCGGCCGCAAGCGCCGCGCACGCAAGAAGAAGGGCGCAAACCACGGCAAGCGCCCCAACGCCTGAGCGGCAACACCAATCGGTAGGTGGGGAGGCGGCGTCCGCCGCCCCCGACCTCCGGTCTAGATCCCGAACGTGGTGCGCGGGTAGGCCGCGTTGACGTCGGTCACCACGTTGACCAGATACGGCACTCCCGAAGCGAAGGCGCGATCCAGCGCCGGTCCGATCTGACGCGGATCCGTCACCAGTTCGCCGGCCCCACCCAATGCCTTGACGACCTCGTCGTAGCGCGCCGTCGGCGCCAGGTCTGCGGCGACGTCGTAGCCGTAGAGCATCTGCATGGGGCCCTTCTCCAGTCCCCAGGCGGAGTTGTTGCCGACCACCATGACGACCGGTAGTCGATGGCGCACCAAGGTGTCGACGTCGATGAGCGAGAAGCCGGCCGCGCCGTCGCCGTACAACAGGACCACCTGCGCAGATGGTCGTTGCAGACGCGCCGCGATCGCGGCACCCATCCCCGCGCCGAGACAGCCGTAGGGGCCTGGGTCCAGCCATCCGCCGGGCTGTTTGGGCTCGACGAACTTGCCGGCGAACGAGACGAAGTCGCCGCCGTCTCCGATCACCACCGCGTCGTCGGCCAGTCTGGGCACCAGTTCGCCATAGATGCGGGCTGGGTGGATCGGGTCGGCCGTTGCGCTCAGCAGCGCGTGGTCACGCTCGTTTGCGGCCCGGACGGTGTCTTGCAGGTCGGCGACCCACGAGGACCAATCCGGCTTGCGGACCACGCCGTGCAGCGCCTCGGCGAGACCGTCGAGCACCAACGTGAGATCCCCGAAGGCGGAGCCGGCAAGATCGGCATGTGTGGAGATCTGGGACTCCGAATCCGCGAGGTGAACCACCTGGGCCGGAGCGGCCCCGTCCTTCCCGCCGAACACGCCGTAGCCGAGTCTGAAGTCCAAAGGGGTCCCGACCACGATCACGAGGTCGGCTCCGTTGAGCGCCGGGCCCCGAGCCTTGGTGACCAGCAACGGGTGCCCGCCCGGGATCACGCCTCGGCCCATGCCATTGGTGATGGTCGGGATCCCGATGCTCTCGACGAGGCGCAGCGCGGCCTGGTCGGCGCCGTCGAGCCAGACGTCGGTGCCCACGATCAGGACCGGTCGCGCCGAGCCGCCGAGCAACTCGGCGATGTCGGACATCGCTTCCGGATCGGGCGCGATCGCGGTGTGCGTCGGTGCGGCCGGGCGCGCCGACTCGGCGGTGTTGAAGAACTCATCCATGGGTACGTCGACGAACACCGGCCCGCGGTGGGAGGAACCGGCCACCGTGAAGGCGCGATCGAGGTCGGCGGCCATGTCGGCCGCGGTGCGGATGGTGTGGGACCACTTGGTCACCGAGGAGAGGATCGGCGGCTGGTCGAGTTCCTGCAAGGAGCCCATGCCCCAACGGTTCTGCGGGGCACGACCACCGATGACCACCATCGGGGCGCCGGAGAACTGGGCCTGGGTCATCGCACTGACCCCGTTGGTCACTCCAGGACCGGCCGTCAGGACCGCCAGACCCGGCTTGCGGGTCAGTTTGCCGGTCGCTTCGGCGGCGAAGGCGGCGGTCTGTTCGTGCCGCACGTCGATGATCGGCATCGGCGGCTCGGCCTTCACCGCGCCGTCGTACATCGGGAAGACGTGGGCGCCGGACAGGGTGAACATCGCCTGCACGCCGTGCGCGCGGGCTACCTCGACGGCGTGCTGCCCGGCGTGCCCGGTGAGGGTCTCTTCGGTCATGACCGCAAGTTACCGCAGGGTTGCGCGGCGTCGGATGACGCGGGTCACACCGCATAGGCTGAGCGCATGGCGCGGCTGGAGCAGTTGGTGGGGGCGCACACCGACCTCGACCAGATCGAGTTGCACTGGCTGCATCTGCTGCTGGCCGACTGGCAGATCATCGCCGACCTCTCCTTCGCCGACCTGGTGCTGTGGCTGCCCGATCGGGAGCAGACCGGCTACTGGGCGGGAGCCCAGATGCGGCCCACGACCGGGCCGACCGCCTATGTCGACGACGTCGTCGGCACCTTCATCCCCACTGGTCGTCGACCACTGCTGGACCGCGCGATGGTCGATGGCAAGGTGGCTCGTGACGGCGACCCCGAGTGGCGCGATTCGGTGCCGGTGCGGGTGGAGGCGGTCCCGGTGAGGTACGCCGACCGGGTGATCGCCGTGGTGGCCCGCAACACCAACCTTCACGGCGTACGCACCCCGAGTCGGCTTGAACTGGCCTATCTCCAGACCGCGGGGGAGTTGGCCCAGATGATCGCCAACGGTTATTTCCCCACGCCGGGGCAACGCTCCGATCACGCCGACTCGCCTCGGGTGGGCGACGGCTTCATCCGAGTCGATGCCGCCGGGACGGTCGTCTATGCCAGCCCCAACGCGATGTCGGTGTTTCGCCGCCTGGGATTGTCCACCGACCTGACCGGACTCAACCTCGCCGACGCGACCCGCTCACTGATTCCGCCGCGACTGCGCCCCGACGAGGTGACCCTCAGCGCCGTCCTGGGGGGCCGGATGCCGCGCGACACCGAGATCGGCAATGCCGATGCGACTGTGATCATGAGGTCGGTGCCGCTGCGACCCAACGGGGAGATCACCGGGGCCCTGGTGCTGCTTCGCGACGTCACCGAGTTGCGGCGCCGTGATCGGGAGTTGATCACCAAGGACGCCACCATCCGCGAGATCCATCACCGGGTGAAGAACAACCTGCAGACCGTGGCCGCGCTGCTTCGCATGCAGGCTCGACGTATCGGCCCGTCGGCGGGGCGGGAGGCGTTGGTCGAAGCCGAGCGGCGGGTCGGAACCATCGCGATCGTGCACGAGTTGCTCAGCCAATCCCACGAGGAGACCGTGGATTTCGACGAGGTCGCCGACCGGTTGCGGGCCATGGTGGTCGACGTCGGTGCCCAGCAGGGCACCGTGACTTCTCAGCGGGTGGGCACCGTGGGGGTGGTGGACGCGGTCGTGGCCACGCAGTTGGCGATGATGCTGACCGAACTGCTCAACAACGCCGTCGAACACGGCTTCGGTGCCTCGCGCTCGGGCCACATCGAGTTGAGGGCCGAACGAGGGGAGGGTGGCGTCGAGGTCAGCGTGAGCGACGACGGGGAGGGTCTCCCCGGCGACTTCGACATCGACGCAACGACGAGTCTCGGCCTGGCGATCGTGCGCACGTTGATCGGGGAACTCGGTGGGGAACTCACCATAGGTCCCCGCTCCGGTGGCGGGACGTCAGCGCGGCTTCGGGTGCCGCTCCCAGGAGATCAGGGTTGATCTGCGTGAGGTGTGGGGCTACGTCGCCCGCACTCGTGCTCGGGCCTTGCGCCGCTTGAGCGCGCGGCGCTCGTCTTCGCTCATCCCGCCCCAGACACCATGGTCCTGACCGGCTTCCAAAGCCCACGCCAGGCACTGTTCGCGTACGTCGCAGCGACGGCACACCTGCTTGGCCTCTTCAATCTGCAAGATGGCCGGACCGGTGTTGCCGATCGGGAAGAACAGCTCCGGGTCTTCGTCAAGACACGCAGACCGGTGGCGCCAATCCATGGCGAGGGGCTCCTTCTACATCATTTCTGTCCGGCTTGGTGGCACCGCGACAGGGCTGGCAGGTGAGCCATGACCGGGTTGCGATCAGGACGACACCGTTGTGAACGCTTTCACGAAGTTGTCGGCTTCACCCCCAGGATGAAACCGACGTCCGGTCGATGGTTGCGAACAAAAGCCTCCGACACAAGGGTTTGGCACGGTTGGTTTGGTCACAGCCGGACAAATCGACACACCTAAACTGTGCCCGTGACCTCGACCGCTTCCCGCCGCCAGCCTCCGCGGCCGCTGCTGATCACCGTGGTGATGACCTTGGCTCAATCGGTGGCCGCGATCATCATCGGAGTCCTCGAACTGTTCCACCTCAGTGGCCAGCGCCTCACCATGGGCGTGACCACGACCCTGTTCTTCGTCGCCTACGGAGTCTTCCTGGTCATTGCTGCCCGCCAACTCTCCCGACTCTCACCGTGGGCCCGAGGCCCGGTGCTGCTCTCGCAGTTGATCTGGCTCGGCGTCGCGTGGAGCTTCCTGGGTGGTGGCACGACCTGGCTGGCGGTGCTGCTGGCGTTGTCGGCGATCGCGGCACTCGCCGGACTGCTGCACCCTGATTCGCGGGCCGCACTCGACTACTGAGGTCCGGCGCCCTCGGCGTACGCCAACGCGAACGGCGCGCCAGCGGCCACCCGCCGACGCGCCGCACCCGATGGGCTAGGCCTTCTTGGTCTCCCAGAAGATCTCCGCGATCTCGTCGATCTTGGCGATCAGGTCGTCGGCTGCCTTGGCGTCCATGGTGCCCTTGGTGCCGCCGGCCCCGGCCAACTTGGTGGCCTCGTTGAAGAGCGTGTGCAACTGCGGGTACTTCTCGAAGTGCGGCGCCTTGAAGTAGTCGGTCCACAGGACCCACAGGTGGTGCTTGACCAGCTCCGAGCGCTGCTCCTTGATGAGGACCGCGCGGGTACGGAAGTCCGGGTCGTGGTTGTCGGCAAGCTTGGCGATGACCGCCTTGATCGATTCGGCCTCGATGCGAGCCTGGGCCGGGTCGTATACGCCGCACGGCAGGTCGCAGTGAGCGTGGACGTCGAGCGTCGGTGCGAAGAGTCGCGACAGCATGGGTGGTCCTTTCGTGAACTGGGTGGTGCCTGTTCCTGCGACACTACCGGGCATGCGGAGATGGGGTCTGGCTCGGGTGCACGGAGTCTCCATGGAGCCCACCCTGCGCGACGGCGATGTGCTGCTGGTCAGGCACGGCAGCGGCGTACGGCCCGGTGACATCGTCGTGGCCCAGTTGCCGGGGGGAGTTCTGGCGGTGAAGAGGGCCACCATGCGGCTGCCCGAAGGGTGGTGGCTCGAGCGCGACAATCCTCTCCAGGGGGTCGACTCGGCGTTGGTGGGAGCGGTTCCGGAGTTGGCCGTCCAGGCCGTCGCCATCGCCCGGATCTGGCCGCGCCCCCGTCCCTTGGGGAGTACGCCGACACCACCCCCACCGGCGCCGCCTGCGTCGGATATGCCAGAATCTGCCTCCGGGTAACCCCCGAGCTCTGCTGCTGCCCGGCCATACACCGGCCCGGTTCGACGGCGGTGGAGCACCCGACTTCCCACGCATGGCGACGAGCCGTCGACCGTGCGCACCTATGCGAAGGTTCGATCATGGCTGTGCCCCCACCCACCACACCCGACCATTCCGGCGAACCCGTCTTCAGGCTGCATGAGGGCGGCAAGATGGAGATCGCCGCCACCGTGGGATTGGCCAACCGCGACGATTTGTCGCTGGCCTATACCCCCGGCGTTGCCCAGGTATGCGAGGCGATCGCGGCCAACCAGCACCTGGTCAACGACTACACCTGGGTCGGCAACACCGTGGCTGTGGTGACCGACGGCTCGGCAGTCCTCGGGCTGGGCAACATCGGGCCCCGGGCCGCGATGCCGGTCATGGAAGGCAAGGCGGTGCTCTTCAAGCAGTTCGGAGGCGTCGACGCGGTGCCGATCTGCCTCGACACCCAGGACCCCGATGAGATCGTCAAGACCGTGGTCGCGCTGGCCCCCAGCTTCGGCGGGATCAATCTGGAGGACATCTCGGCGCCCCGCTGCTTCGAGATCGAGGACCGCCTCAAGGAAGAACTCGACATCCCCGTCTTCCACGACGACCAACACGGCACGGCTGTGGTCGCGTTGGCCGCCTTCGAGAACGCATTGACCCTGACTGGTCGGCTCAACGAGACCACCAGGGTTGTGGTCTCCGGAGCCGGCGCGGCCGGGGTTGCCGTGACCCGCATGCTGCTGGCCTCCGGCGTACGCGACATCGCAGTGGTGGACCGAGCCGGCGTGCTGCACTCGAGCCGAGACGACCTGCACCCGGCCAAGCGCGCGCTAGCCGAGATCACCGCGGACGTGACCGGCCGGAAGGGCTCGATCGCCGAGGTGTTCCCCGGCGCCGATGTCTACATCGGGGTCTCCGGTGGCACGGTTCCCGAAGAGGTCGTGGCCACCATGGCGCCTGAGGCCATCATCTTCGCTATGGCCAACCCGCACCCCGAGGTGGCGGTGCCGTTGGCGCACAAGTACGCCCGGGTCGTGGCCACGGGTCGCTCCGACTTCCCCAACCAGATCAACAACGTGCTCGCCTTCCCGGGGATCTTCCGCGGCGCTTTCGACGTGCGAGCTCGTGCGATCACCGAGGGGATGAAGTTGGCCGCCGCCCAGGCGTTGGCGGCGCTGGTGGGCAACGATCTGAGTGAGGACTACGTGATCCCCTCACCCTTCGATCCGCGGGTGGCTCCGGCGGTGGCTGCGGCCGTGGCTGAGGCGGCCCGTCGAGACGGGGTCGCCAAGAAGCACGTTTAGCTCCGGCTGCCCAGGTCGCGCTGAGCTTGCACCACCGCATAGACCAGGAACCGGATCCCCACTGCCAAGGCTCGCTCGTCGATGTCGAACTGGCTGGTGTGCAGGGCCGGGCCAGGTGATTCGGCCTCCGGACTGGTCACCCCCAGTCGCGCGTAGGTGCCGGGGATGTGGTCGAGGTAGAAGGAGAAGTCCTCACCACCCTGGCTCGGTTCGGCCTCGGTGACCGCCTGCTCACCCAGGGCCGCCACCACCGCGCGGGTCACGACCGCAGTCACCACGGGGTCGTTGACCACCGGTGGGGCGCCGTGGTCTTGGGCGATCTCGGCCTCGACGGGGTAGTCGGCGAGCACCTCGGCCAACGCTTTCTCGATCACCGCGGGCGCGGCATCCCAGATCTCGCGGTGCAGGGTCCGGAAGGTACCCACCATCGTGGTTTCAGTGGGGATCACGTTGGGCGCATGGCCCCCGTCGATCATGCCGAAGACGAGCCGGGCGTGGCCTTCGGCCGACGGCAGTCGTTGGGCCACCAGCGCCGGCAACTCCACCAAGGTCCGCCCGGCAGCCTCGAGAAGGTCGACGGTGAGGTGGGGGCGTGCCGTGTGCCCACCGGGGCCGCGCAAGGTCACTTGCACCAGGTCGACCGCCGAGGTCACCGCTCCGACCCGGAGGCCGATCTGGCCCACGGTCAAGGTCGGATCGCAGTGGAGTCCCAAGATCGCGTCCACCTCGTCGAGGGCACCCTCGGCGATCAGGTCGCGGGCGCCTCCAGGTGCCTTCTCCTCCGAGGGCTGGAACAGCAGTCGAACGGGTCCCACAGCGGGCAGGTCCGGGTCGGTCTCAGCGGCTCGACGTAACGCCTCGAGCGCGATTCCGGCGCCCAGGACGATGGTGGTGTGGGCATCGTGGCCGCAGGCGTGCGTGACCCCGGGGACCCTCGATGCGTAGGTGACCGACTTGTGGTCGGGCAACGGCAACGCGTCGATGTCGGCACGCAGAGCGATCCTCGGCCCGGCGGCGTCATCGGCCACGTCGCACAGCACCCCGAGTTGTGACGGCGGGATCCGCACCGGCAGGTGTGCCACCTCCAGGCGGGTGGCGATCGCCGTGGTCGTCTGGTGTTCGCGTTGGCTCAACTCCGGGTGCATGTGCAGTTGGCGCCGAAACGCGATCGCCTCTTCGGCGTGGCCCTTGAGCAGGTCGGAGAGGAAGGCATCCAAGGCGGCGTGGTTGGCCGCGGTCAGCGGGGGTAGTGGAGCACGCACGTGAGGTCAGCCAACTCCCCTCGGGACACCGGACTTGAGTTCGACAACGAGGTTGTCGACCACGTCGCTCAGATTACCGCCGTCGGCGACGACCTGCCGCTGCCGCTCGTAGCTGGCTCCGTGGTCGAGTACGTCGGCGACTCGCGCCAGATCGTCGGTGCAGCCCAGCATCTCCGCGTGCGGGGCCACTCGCTCGAGCAAGGGTCGGATCGTGTCCCGCAGGGTCTCGCGGTGACCCTTGTCGTCGACCACGATCTGGGCGTCCAATCCGTATCGGGCGGCCAGCCACTTGTTCTCACGCAGGATCCAACGAGGCGGGGTGGGTACCTCCTCACCGGCGTCGATGGAGTCCCCGATCCGGCGTACCAGGCACTGGGCGAGGGCGGCGACAGCACTGATCTCGCCCATGGTGGCCAGCCCGTCGCACATGCGCAGTTCGACGGTGCCGAACTCCGGATGCGGGCGCACGTCCCACCAGATCTCGCGGATGCCGGCGATCGCTCCGGCCGAGTGCAGCGAGGAGTACATGTGCGCGAACTCGTCCCAGTCCTTGAGCATGTGCGGGAACCCCGCAGTCGGCATCGCCTCCAGCACCGTCGTGCGCGAGGACGCCAGCCCGGTGTCGTCGCCCTCGTAGAAGGGGCTGGAGGAGGACAAGGCCAAGAAGTACGGGTGATAGAACATCAGCCGGTTGATGGTGGCGATCGCCTTATCGGCGCCGTCGACGCCGACGTGGTAGTGGACACTGCAGATCTGGGCGCGTCGAGCGATCCACTGCACTTCGTCGAGTTGGTCGCGATATCTGTCGTCGGGGGTCAACTCGGCCTTGCGCCAGTCGGTGAACGGGTGGGTTCCACAACTGACCACGTCGAGACCGAGTGAGTCGGCGGCGTCGTGGACGAGATCGAGGGTGGCTTGGAGATCGGCTTGAGCCTCGGCCGGGGTCGTGCACACATCGGTCACGATCTCGACGGTGTGCTCGAAGGCTTCGTGCTTGACCCGAGGAGCTCCGCTGGCCAGGGGTGAATCGCTCACGCGCTCGATCACCGCTGAGGCGGCGTTGGCTAGTTGTCGGGTCTGTTTGTCGACGATGAAGAGTTCCACCTCGACGCCCAGCGTGGACGGCCGCGACGGTTCGAAGCGCAGCTTGCCCATCCGGGTACCTCACCTTCTTTTGCACTTTTTGGCAGCGTATCCATACCCAGGGGGGTTGTCTGCCCCTCAGCCGCGCCGATGTCCGCCCTAGGCTGGCGACATGTTCGCTGTGTACGCCGAATCGTTCTCCGCAGACGATCCGTTGGCCGGGCTTGTGATCGGTGAGCGGCCTGACCCGGTGGCCCCACCAGGGTGGACGACGGTCACGGTCAAGGCCGCCTCGTTGAACCACCACGACCTCTGGTCGTTGCGCGGCGTGGGGCTGCGCGCCGAAGCGTTGCCCATGATCTTGGGCTGCGATGCGGCTGGGATCGACGAGGAGGGCCGCGAGGTCATCGTGCACGCGGTGATCGGTGACCCCGACTGGTCCGGTGACGAGACCCTCGACAGCCGCCGTTCACTACTCAGCGAGAGGTACCAGGGAACCTTCGCCGACAAGGTGATGGTGCCGCGTCGCAACGTGGTGGCCAAACCGGCCGAGCTGACCTTCGCCGAGGCCGCTTGCCTTCCGACCGCGTGGTTGACCGCCTACCGGATGCTCTTCTCCCAGGGGGCACTCAGGCCCGGCGACACCGTCTTGATCCAAGGGGCTGGCGGGGGAGTGGCGACCGCACTGATCACCTTGGCGCGCGCGGGCGGGCTCACGGTTCTGGTGACCAGTCGCGACGAAGCCAAGCGGGCCAAGGCGCTCGAACTCGGTGCGCACGGGGCGTTCGAGTCCGGCGCCCGGCTACCGGTCAAGGTCGACGCGGTGATGGAGACGGTCGGACGGGCGACCTGGAGCCACTCGGTGCGCTCGCTGCGCCCTGGCGGAAAGATCGTGATCTCGGGTACGACGAGTGGGCCGGCCCTCGACGACGCCGAACTCACCCGGATCTTCTTCCTGCAGTTGCAGGTGATCGGTTCGACGATGGGGACCCGCGACGAACTGGCTCGGCTGGTGAACTTCCTTCACGCCACCGGGGTCCGACCGCTGATCGATCGTGAGATCCCCATGGAGCAGGCCCGTGATGGGTTCGCTGCCATGGCCGGCGGTGAGGTCTTCGGCAAGATCGTGTTCACCCGATGAGGGTGCTGCTCACCGGCGGCGGTTCTGGCATCGGGCGGGCCGTTGCTCGTGCGCTTCTGGCTCGCGGCGACGAGGCGGTGCTGACCGCGCGCAGCCAGGAGCGAGCCGATGAAATCGCGGCCGACCTCCCCGGGGCTTCCTTCCTGGTGGCCGATCTGGCCCACCCCGGCACCCTCAACGGCCTCGGCCGCGACCTCGCTGGACCGGTGGACGCGCTGGTTCACTGCGCTGGCGTGGTCACCCTGGCGCCCGTCGCGCTGGCCCGACTCGATGACTGGCAGCGCCAACTCGACGTCAACCTGATCTCCCCGGCGGTGTTGACCAGGGAACTCCTGCCGTTGCTTCGCCAGTCCAAGGGGCAGGTGATCTTCGTGAACTCCACGGCCGGCCTCCAGGCCGGGGCGGGATGGTCGGCGTACGCGGCCAGCAAGTTCGGCCTCCACGCCCTGGCCGACTCCCTCCGAGCCGAGGAGCCAGACATCGCGGTGACCTCGGTCTTCCCCAGCCGGACCGCCACCCCGATGCAACGGTCGGTGCGTGAACAAGAAGGTGCCCCCTACAACGCCGAGGACTGGATGAGCCCCGAGTCGGTCGCGACCGCGATCCTCGGAGTCCTCGACCTGCCCTCCGACGCGGCCATCATCGACCTCACCGTGAAGACCCGCTGACCCGGCCGGTTTCGTCGGCGAAGACGCGATACTGGAGCCTCACCGGGGTTGCAACCCCGGTGAGGCTCCAACATCGCGAGCCCACCCCGCCGTACGTCGACCGCCGTGCCCACTTCGAGACCCGATCCGCGGCCCCCGAGGAGAGATCCAGGCACATCGGCTACAAGGCGATCCAGTACCGCCGCTTGCCATGACGAATGTCCTCAAGCCGCCCGCCTGCGCCCTCGATGGTGCCCGCCGAGGCAATGTTGGTGTCGTCGCAGGTCAACAGGACCCGATCGAGTCCGAGTCCGCGGGCGAGATCCAGAGCCAATCGCAGCGCCTCGGTGGCGACCCCGCGCCGACGATCAGCGGGCCGGACGGAGTAGCCGATGTGGCCACCCTCCTCCAGCAGCCAATCGTTGAGCTCGTGGCGAAGCGACAGTGACCCGAGGAAGCGCTCGCCCTCGACGATGAACAGCTTGGAGTCGGGCACCATCCCCGGTGGGATCACCTGGTCACGTTGGGCCATCTCGGTGCAGAAGGCCTCGAAACGGGTTCGATCACTCAGGTGGCCGGGCCGGAAGAGGGTGCCGACCACCTCGTCGTCGTCGAGGTCGTCGGGAGCGAGCCCGGAGCCGTGCATGTATTCACCCAGGGCAGCGAACTCAGCGGCCGCCTCCACCCACGACGCGTGGAAGGAGGGGTGGGGCCGAACCAACTCGATCATGGGCGCAGAGTAGGGACCGGGCGAGAGGTGAGCGAGCGAATTAGGCAAGCTTCATTCGTCGTCCGGGTCGTCGAGCCTGGCCAGCCATGTGGCCAGCCGCTCGACAGCGACCTCGAACTCCGGGTGCACGTCGGTGAACTCGGCGAGGCGGTCGGCCACCCAGCCGAGGGTGACTTCGTCGTCACCTCGCCGCTTGGTCAGTTCCTCGATACCGCGGTCTGTGAAATACACAGCTCACACCTCCCGAGCCGGCGCGAACGCACCTTCCATGAGGGCTTTCTGCTCCTGCACGTGGCGCTTGAGCTGGCCCACCGACGGTGAACTGGAGGCCGGACGCGAGACCAACTCGACCGGCAGGTCCAGCAGCGGGAACAAGTACAGCTGGAAGTGCGGTGCCGGGCCCATGTTGGCGGGCTCGTCCTGAACCCAGCGGATGGCCTTGAGGTTGGGGTAGCGGGCGACCTCGGCCAGCAACTCCTGCTCGGGGCGCGGATACAACTGCTCGACGCGAGTGATCGCGGTGGTGGGCGAATCACCTTGGAGCCGCTCCCGCTCGACCATGAGGTCCCAGGTGATCCGTCCGCTGCACAACAGCAGGGTGTCGACCTTCTCGGGGTCGGCCACGCTGTCCTTGATCAGCGAGGTGAACGTGCCAGTGGTGAAGTCCTCGGGCATCGAGGCAGCTTCCTTGCGCTTGAGCATCGACTTCGGGGTGAAGATGATCAGCGGGTTGTGCTCCTCACCCAGCGCGTGGCGACGCAACAGGTGGAAGTGGCTGGCCGGCGTCGAGGGCTGGGCGACGACGAAGGCGTCGTCGGCGGCCAACGTCATGAAGCGCTCGATACGACCCGAGGAGTGGTCTGGCCCTTGACCCTCATAGCCATGGGGCAACAACAACACCACGCCGGACTGCTGGCCCCACTTGGTGGCCGATGAGGTGATGAACTCGTCGATGATCGTCTGGGCGCCGTTGGCGAAGTCGCCGAACTGGGCCTCCCAAAGGGTCAAGGAGTTGGGTCGCGCGACCGAGTAGCCGTACTCGAAGCCGAGGGCGGCGTACTCGGAGAGCAACGAGTCGTAGACGTAGAACTGCGCCTGGTCCTCAGAGAGGTTGGCCAACGGCGTCCACTCGTGGGCGTTGTCGCGGTCGATGATCGTGGCGAAACGTTGCACGAAGGTGCCGCGGCGCGAGTCCTGCCCGGCCAGGCGCACCGGGCGCCCGTCCATGAGCAAGGAGCCGAACGCCAGGATCTCACCGGTGCCCCAATCGATCGGGCCGGCACCGATGGCCGCGGCGCGGCGCTCGAGCTGCGGTTTGACCTTGGGGTGCACGGTGAACCCCTCGGGTGCGCTGACGTGCGCATCCGCGATCCGCTTCATGGTCTCCATCGAGATGGCGGTGGTGAAGTTCTCCACGGCCTTCTCGGGGTAGTCCGGGACGGTGGTCCACTCCTTGGGGCCGGCGTCGGTGGCGTCGCGGACCTCGGTGAACACTCGCTCGAGTTGCTGCTGGTAGTCGCGCAGGGCGTGCTCGGCCTCTTCGATGGTGATGTCGCCACGCCCGATCAGCGACTCGGTGTACAGCTTGCGCACCGAACGCTTCTGCTCGATCAGGTCGTACATCAACGGCTGGGTGTACGACGGATCGTCCCCCTCGTTGTGACCGCGGCGCCGGTAGCAGACGAGGTCGATAACGACGTCCTTGGCAAATGCCTGGCGGTACTCGAAGGCCAACCGGGCCACGCGGATGCACGCCTCCGGGTCGTCACCGTTGACGTGGAAGATCGGTGCTTGCACCATGCGGGCCACGTCGGTGCAGTAGAGCGAGGAGCGCGACGAGGCCGGCGAGGTGGTGAAGCCGACCTGGTTGTTCACGACGAGGTGGATGGTCCCGCCGGTCCGATAACCGCGCAGTTGGGAGAGGTTGAGCGTCTCGGCCACGACACCCTGGCCGGCGAATGCCGCGTCTCCGTGGACCAGAAGCGGCAGCACGGGGAAGTCCTCGCCCTTGTTGAGCATGTCCTGCTTGGCGCGGGCGATGCCTTCGAGGACCGGGTTGACCGCTTCGAGGTGTGAGGGGTTGGCCGCGACCGACACCTTGACGTGATCACCGCTGCCGGAGGTGAACACGCCCTCAGCGCCGAGGTGGTACTTCACATCTCCGGAGCCCTGCACCGTGCGCGGGTCGATGTTGCCCTCGAACTCGCGGAAGATCTGGCTGTAGGACTTGCCCACGATGTTGGCCAACACGTTGAGGCGGCCACGGTGAGCCATGCCGATGCAGACCTCGTCAAGGTGGGCCTCGGCGGCGGCCTCGCAGATCTCATCGATCAGGGGGATCGTGGTCTCGCCGCCTTCGAGGCTGAACCGCTTCTGGCCGACGAACTTGGTCTGCAGGAAGGTCTCGAACGCTTCGGCCTGGTTGAGCTTCTGCAGGATCCGCAGTTGCTCCTCACGGGGGGGCTTCTTGTGCGGCTGCTCGACGCGCTCTTGGAGCCAGCGGCGCTGGTCGGGGTCCTGGATGTGCATGTACTCGATGCCGACGGTGCGGCAGTAGGAGTCGCGCAGGATCCCGAGGATGGTGCGCATCTTCATGAATCGGCGCTGCTCGCCGCCGAAGGATCCGGTGGCGAACTCGCGATCGAGGTCCCACATGGTCAGCCCGTGCGACTCCACGGCGAGATCCGGGTGGCTGCGCTGGCGGTATTCCAACGGGTCGGTGTCGGCCATCATGTGACCGCGCACGCGGTAGGCGTGGATCAACTCCACCATGCGCGCCTGCTTGCCGATCTCGTCGTCGTGACTGGTGGCGATGTCCTGAGCCCACCGAATGGGCTCGTAGGGGATGCGCAGGGAGCGGAAGATCTCGTCGTAGAAGCCCTCATCGCCCAACAGCAGTTGGTGGATACGGCGCAGGAACTCACCGCTCTGCGCGCCCTGGATCACCCGGTGGTCGTACGTCGAGGTCAACGTCATGATCCGAGAGACCGCGTTGCGGGTCAGCGTCTCCTCCGACGCACCCTGGAACTCCGGCGGGAAGTCCATCGACCCGACCCCGATGATCGCGCCTTGGCCCTTCATCAGGCGGGGGACGGAGTGGTTGGTGCCGATCGTGCCGGGGTTGGTCAGGCTGATCGTGGTGCCTTGGAAGTCGGTGACCTCGAGCTTGCCGTTGCGGGCCTTGCGGACCAGTTCCTCATAGGCGGTCCAGAAGTGCGCGAAGTCCATCGACTCCGCGGCCTTGATGCTGGGCACCAGCAGTTGCCGGGTGCCGTCGGGTTTGGGCAGGTCGATGGCCAGCCCGAGATTGATGTGGGCGGGGGTAATCAGCGTGGGCTTGCCGTCGATCACATCGAAGCCGACGTTGAGTTCGGGCATCGACCCCAGCGCCTTGACCAGGGCATAGCCGATCAGGTGGGTGAAGCTGACTTTGCCGCCTCGGGCGCGAGCGAGGTGGTTGTTGATGACGATCCGGTTGTCCCACAGGAGTTTGACCGGGACGCTGCGAACACTGGTGGCGGTCGGCACGCTCAGCGAGGCGTCCATGTTGGTCACGGTGCGAGCCGGTGCGCCGCGCAGCACCGTCATGGTGGGCTCGTCGGTGGCCTCGGCCTTGGGCTTGGGGGTGGGGTCCTTGGGCACGGCGGCCGGGGTCGGCTGGGTCTTGGCTGCCTCGGAACGGTCGGTTTCAGAGGGCTTGACGACCTTGGGCTGGGTCGGGGTTGCGGGCGCTGCCTGCGCGGGGGCCGCGGCCGGAGCAGGGGTCACTGGAGCGGAAGGCTCCCGGACGGGTGCGGATGTCGGCGCAGTCGACGGGGCCGTTGCTGTGGAGTTCCCCAACGCGGCGAAGACCTTCTGCCAGGAGGGGTCGACGCTGTTCGGGTCCTGCTGCCACTGCTCGTACATGGATTCCACGAGCCACTCATTGGCCCCGAACTCCGAGAGCAGGTGGACATCTTTCGAATCAGCCACGACTGATTTCGCCTCTTCTGTGGTGGTTGGCGCGCACGATCGAAGTCAAGGCTAAACCCCCGGGCCTCACGCTGCACCGTCGTGCGTTGAGAGGCCGCGCTCCGACCCGTTCGCCCAAGCTCTGACGGCCCGTGTAACCTCGTCCATCGACCCCGAGCCCTGTGCTCCGGGCCTCCGTAGCTCAGGGGATAGAGCACTGGTTTCCGGTACCAGGTGTCGCAGGTTCGAATCCTGCCGGAGGCGCTTTATCGACAATATCCGGTGACCGGTCACCGAAACCGGTTCGAGGCCGACCTGTCGGCGCCGATACCCTCTGCGGGTGACCCCTGATGCCTTGTCGGCGCTGATCGCCGACACCCTCGCCGCGCTCGTCGCCGATGGCACCGTCGACTTGCCCGACGGCGCCCCGACCGAGGTCACGGTGGAGCGCCCCCGCGTCCGGGAACATGGCGACTACTCCACCAACATCGCCCTCCAACTGGCCAAACGCGCCGGCATGAACCCTCGTGACCTCGCCACTGCGCTGGCCGACCGACTCGCCGCCTCCCCGGGCATCAGCAAGGTGGACGTGGCCGGTCCCGGTTTCCTCAACATCACCGTGACCGCGGATGCCCAGGGTCAGGTCGCCGCGCAGATCGTGGCTGAGGGACCCGCCTACGGCCGCAACGATCTGCTCGAGGGCGTCAAGATCAACGTCGAGTTCGTCAGCGCCAACCCGACCGGGCCGCTGCACCTGGGCGGCACCCGCTGGGCAGCCGTGGGTGACTCCCTGGCCCGGGTGTTCGAGTTCAGCGGAGCCAGCGTCACCCGGGAGTACTACTTCAACGACCACGGCGCCCAGATCGACCGGTTCGCCACCAGCCTGCTGGCCAGCGCCCGCGGCGAGGATGCCCCCGAGGACGGGTACGGCGGCCAGTACATCCACGAGATCGCCGCTGCCGTCGTCGCCGCCCGCCCCGACGTACTCACCCTGCCTGAGGGCGAGCAACTCGACGTGTTCCGCGACATGGGCGTGACCATGATGTTCGGTGAGATCAAAGCCGACCTCCACGATTTCGGCGTCGATTTCGACGTCTACTTCCACGAGAACTCACTGCACGAATCCGGAGCAGTGGAGCGGGCGATCCAGCGGTTGACCGCCATGGGCAACACCTACGAGTCCGAGGGTGCGCTCTGGCTGGCCACCGAGAAGTACGGCGACGACAAGGACCGGGTGATCGTTCGGTCCGACGGGACGGCGGCCTACATCTCCGGAGACCTCGCCTACTACCTCGACAAGCGTGAGCGCGGCTTCGACCGTTGTTTCATCCTGCTGGGCGCCGACCACCACGGCTACATCGGCCGGATGATGGCGATGTGCGAGGCATTCGGCGACACGCCCCACGAGAATCTCGAGATCCTGATCGGCCAGATGGTCAACCTGTTGCGAGATGGCAACCCGATCCGGATGTCGAAGCGGGCCGGCACCGTGGTCTCGATGCAGGACCTCGTCGAAGCGATCGGCGTCGATGCGGCTCGGTACGCCCTGACCAGATACACCAACGACACCAACATCGACATCGATCTGGATCAGTGGGCCAAAGCCACCAACGACAACCCGGTCTTCTATGTGCAGTACGCCCACGCTCGGACCTGCCGGATGATGTCCAACGCCGCCGATCTGGGCATGCATCTGCCGACGGTGGACTTCGACCCCAGCCTGCTCGACCACGAGCGCGACGGTGAACTGCTCCGGTCACTGGCGCAGTTCCCCAAAGTGGTCTCGGCCGCCGCCGAACTCCGCGAGCCGCACCGGATCGCGCGGTATCTCGAAGCGACCGCGTCGGTGTTCAACAAGTGGTACGACACCCGCGAGTGCCGAATGCTGCCCCAGGGCGACGAACCGGTGCGCCCGATCAACCTGGCCCGATTGGTCTTGGTCGCGGCCACCCGCATCGTGCTCGCCAACGGACTCCACCTGCTCGGGGTCAGCGCACCGGAGCGGATGTAATGCCCACCTCTCACCCCTCCGGCTGGGCCCACGCCGACGGCGCCCTCAAGGGTCCGGCCTGGCTGCGCCCCGCCGAGGACCCCAACGCTCTGGTCGCCTCGCTGTGGTCCCAGACCGCTCTTAAGGACGAGTCCGGCGTCCTGCACGTGGGGGGAGTCGCGATCGCCGATCTCGTCGCCGACGTGAACACGCCGGCGTACGTCCTCGACGAGGCCGACTTCCGGGCCCGGGCCCGGGCCTTCAAAGAGGCTTTCGCCGGCGCGGATGTCTATTACGCCGGCAAAGCCTTCCTGTGCACCACCGTCGCCACCTGGGTCGAGGAGGAGGGACTGAGCCTCGATGTGTGCTCGGGCGGTGAGCTGAGCATCGCCGAGCGGGCCGGCTTCCCGATGAGCCGGATCGGGTTCCATGGCAACAACAAGTCGTTCACCGAGTTGCGCCGGGCCATCGCCCTCGGTGTCGGGCGGATCATCGTGGACTCCTTCCACGAGATCGAGCGGATCGCCTCGATCACCGCAGAAGGCCACCGTGCTCGGGTGATGGTCCGGGTCACCCCCGGAGTCGAGGCTCATACGCACGAGTACATCGCCACCGCCCACGAGGACCAGAAGTTCGGTTTCTCGATCACCTCCGGCGACGCGATGCGCGCGATCAGGCGCTGTCATGAGGCCCCCGGCATCGACCTTCTCGGTCTCCACTCACACATCGGCTCCCAGATCTTCGACACCTCGGGATTCGAGGTGGCCACCCGCCGGGTGTTGGCCTTGCACGCTGAGGCCGAGCGGGAGGTGGGGGCCAGGTTGCCCGAACTCGACCTCGGTGGCGGGTTCGGCATCGCCTACACGGTGCAGGACGACCCGGCCTCACCCGTCGACCTGGCCGAGCAGTTGCGCACGATCGTCGGGCACGAGTGCCGTGCCCTGGGCATCGAGGAGCCCCGGCTCTCGGTCGAGCCGGGTCGCGCGATCGTCGGCCCTTCGATGTGCACGGTCTATACCGTCGGCACGGTCAAGGAGGTCGAACTCGACGGCGGTGCCGCCCGCACCTATGTGTCGGTCGATGGCGGGATGAGTGACAACATCCGCACCGCCCTCTATGCCGCCGACTACTCCTGCACGGTGGCCAATCGAGTCGCCTCGGAGACCAGCGTGCTGGCCAGGGTGGTCGGCATGCATTGTGAGGCCGGGGACATCGTGGTCCGCGACGATCTGCTTCCGGCCGATGTGGCCCCCGGTGACCTCATCGCGGTCCCAGGCACCGGCGCCTACTGCCGCTCCATGGCCAGCAACTACAACCAGGTTCCGCGCCCACCTGTTGTGGCGGTCCGAGACGGGGTCACTCGAGTCGTCGTACGCCGGGAGACCGAGGCGGATCTCTTCGCCACCGACATCGGGTTCGCGGACCCGGCCTGATCTGGGAGGATTGCCCTAATGAACTCCCAGACCCCTCTTCGCGTCGCGCTGCTCGGTTGCGGCGTCGTCGGCTCCCAGGTCGCCCGGTTGCTGCGTGACCAGGCCGCCGACCTGCATGCCCGGGTGGGCGCGCCGATCGAGTTGGCCGGCATCGCCGTACGCCGACCGGAGCTGGCCCGCGAGGGACTCAGTGAGGAGCACCGGGGCCTACTGACCACCGACGCGATGGGTCTGGTGACCCGCGAGGACATCGATCTGGTCGTCGAGGTGATCGGTGGAATCGAGCCGGCTCGGAGCCTGATCCTGGCGGCGCTGGCTCACGGCGCGAGCGTCGTCACCGCCAACAAGGCGCTGTTGGCCGAGGACGGTCCGACCCTCTATTCGGCCGCGGAGGCGGCTGGCACCGATCTCTACTACGAGGCCGCTGTGGCCGGTGCGATCCCGATTCTTCGCCCGCTGCGCGAGTCGCTGGCCGGTGACCAGGTCACTCGGGTGCTCGGCATCGTCAACGGCACCACCAACTACATCCTCGACCAGATGCACACCTTCGGTAAGGGCTACGACGAGGCGTTGGAGGAGGCTCAGCGACTGGGCTATGCCGAAGCCGACCCCACCGCCGACGTCGAGGGCTTCGACGCCGCGGCGAAGGCCGCGATCCTGGCCTCCCTGGCTTTCCACACCCGGGTCACCCACACCGATGTGCACCGTGAAGGCATCGCCGAGGTGAGCGCTGCCGACGTCAACAGCGCCAAGGAGATGAACAGCGTCGTCAAACTGCTGGCGATCTGTGCTCTCGTGGAGACCCCGGAGGGTCCGGCCGTGAGCGCCCGGGTGCACCCGGCGATGATCCCGGCCACGCACCCGCTGGCCAGCGTGCGCGGCGCCTACAACGCGGTGTTCGTGGAGAGCAAGGCCGCCGGCCAACTGATGTTCTACGGTCCGGGTGCCGGTGGCGCACCGACGGCCAGCGCGGTCCTGGGCGACCTGGTTACCGTGGCCCGCAACCGGCTCAACAACGTCCGGGGCACCCGAGAGTCGGCCTACGCCGACCTCCCGGTGGTGCCGATGGGGGCGACCCAGACGCGCTACCTCATGCAGATCGACGTCGACGACAAGGCCGGAGTGCTGGCCGAGGTCGCCCTGACCTTCGCCAAGCACAACGTGAGCATCCAGACGGTTCGCCAAGAAGGTCGCGGAGACGACGCCGTTCTCGTGGTGGTCAGCCACAGCGCCAGCGACGCCGACCTGGCCGCCACGGTGGCAGACCTGCAGGCACTCCCGTTCGTCCGCGAGGTGTCATCGGTCCTGCGAGTCGAGGGGGACCAGTGATGGCCCACCAGTGGCGTGGGGTGATCGAGGAGTACCGCGACCGGCTCGACATCCCGGACAACACCCCCACCATCACGCTCCGTGAGGGTGGCACCCCCATGGTCGACAGCGACTGGCTCTCCGACCTCACCGGCGGGGAGGTGTGGCTCAAGGTCGAGGGGGACAACCCCACCGGCTCCTTCAAGGACCGCGGCATGACCGTCGCGCTGTCGGTGGCCGTTGGGCAAGGTGCTGAGGCCGTCGTGTGCGCCTCCACGGGGAACACCAGCGCTTCGATGTCGGCGTACGCCGCCCGGGCGCGGATCAAGCCGTTGGTGCTTGTCCCGCAGGGCAAGATCGCGGCCGGAAAACTCGCCCAGGCGATCGTGCATGGTGCCCAGGTGATCATGGTGCGCGGCAACTTCGATGACTGCCTGCGCCTGTCGCGCGGGCTGGCCGACGACTACCCGGTCGCCCTGGTCAACTCGGTCAACCCGATGCGGTTGCAGGGTCAGAAGACCGGGTCTTTCGAGATCGTCGACTTCCTCGGCGACGCCCCCGACGTGCATGTGCTGCCCACCGGCAACGCGGGCAACATCTCGGCCTACTGGCTCGGCTACACCGAGGACTACGCGATGGGCCGTACGACCAAGCTTCCGGTGATGCGCGGGTGGCAGGCCGAAGGTGCCGCGCCGCTGGTCAAGGGTGCCCCGATCCCGGACCCGGAGACGGTCGCCTCGGCGATCCGGATCGGCAATCCGGCCTCCTGGGACCTCGCGATGAGTGCCGCGGACCGGTCCGGAGGCAAGTTCCGTTCGGTCACCGATGCCGAGATCCTGGGTGCCCAACGCCTGCTGGCTGCTCACGAGGGGGTCTTCGTCGAGCCGGCGTCTGCTGCCGGTGTGGCGGGCTTGCTTCTGGAGGCACAGGAAGGCGTTCGCTACGCCGGGCAGAAGATCGTGGTCACCGTCACCGGGCACGGACTCAAAGACATCGACACTGCGATGTCGACCTTCACCGACATCGTCGACAACGTGGTCGATGCCGACGTGCGGGCCGCGGCCGAGGCCGCCGGACTGGCATGAGTGCGGCTGCTGCTGGGTGCGTGAGCGTCCAGGTGCCGGCCACCAGCGCCAACCTGGGGCCGGGTTTCGACTGCTTCGGGCTGGCTCACGACATCCGCGACACTCTCACCGCGCACGTGCACCCGGGAGACCTGGTCATCGAGGTGAGTGGTGAAGGTGCCGATGAGGTGCCTCGCGATGAACGGCACCTGGTCTGGCGGGCGATGGTCGCCACCTTCGCCGAACTCGGGGTCACCCCACCCGGAGTCCGCCTGACCTGTATCAACCGGATCCCGCATGCGCGGGGGATGGGGTCGTCCTCGGCGGCCATTGTGGGTGGCATTGCGCTGGCTCGGGCGCTGAGCGAGCCGACGATGTCCGAGGCCCAGGCACTCGATCTGGCCAACCGGCTCGAAGGGCACCCCGACAACGTCGCCCCCGCCCAGTTAGGCGGTTTCACCGTCGCGGCATTGGACGATGGGCAGGTCGTGGTTGCCCGGCTCGACCTCAACCCCGAGATCGCAGCGGTGCTCTTCGTGCCGCCCACGCCGCTGTCCACCGAGGTTGCCCGTGGGCTGCTGCCGAGCCAGGTCTCCCATGCCGACGCGACCGCCAACACCGGGCGGGCAGCCCTGCTCGTGGCCGCGCTCACGCAGCGCCCTGATCTGCTGTTCCCGGCCACGGCGGACTGGTTGCACCAACAACAGCGACGCCCGGCCATGCCCGAGTCGCTGGCCCTCATCGACGAACTCCGTGCCGAACTGATCGCGGCTACGGTCTCTGGTGCTGGCCCGACGGTGCTGGCCCTGGCACCCCTCGGGGAAGTTGCTGCGATCGCTGCTCGGGTGCCGACCGGCTGGTCGGCGTACACGCCGCAGAGTGGGTGTCCTGGGGTGCAGGTCACAGTTTGCTGAGTTGGTTTGCTACTCTGGCGTTGCGCCACGGCGATGATCTCGCCTGAGCCTTGAGCTTCACGGCGCTTCTCTCTCCTCGATCCGACTTCGGCGACCTACGTCGCGCGCAAGGCCTCCTGGCTCGGAGCCGGACCGACACTCATACGGGGAAGGACCCCATGACCGAAACAATCGAGAGCACCTCCAAGCCGAAGTCCGGCGGAGGGCTCAGCGCCAAGCTGCTGCCGGAGTTGAAGACCATTGCCTCCGGCCTGGGCATCAAGACCGGCGGCATGAAGAAGGCCGACCTCGTCGCCGCGATCAAGTCCGCCCAAGGCGGTGGCGCGGCCAGGTCCGAGGCCAAGTCGGGCGGCTCCAGCTCTGCACCCAAGTCGGGCCAGCAGGAGCGCGGCGAGCGTCCGGCCCGCAGCGAGCGGCCAGCCACCGAGGGCACCTCCTCGGGCGAGGCCGGCGACGAGCGCCGCGAACAGCGCACCCGCCCCGAGCGCAACCGCAACCGCCAGGGCAACCAGAACCAGGGCCAGCAGAACCAGGGTGGCCAGGACTCCGGCAACGCTGAGGGCAACCGCAACCGCCAGCAAGGCCAGCAGAACCAGGGTGGCCAGGACTCCGGCAACGCTGAGGGCAACCGCAACCGGCAGAACCAGGGCAACCAGAACCAGCAGAACAACCGTCGTGACTACGACGATGACGGCGGCAACCGTCGCAACCGGCGTCGGCGTGGGCGCGACCGCGACCGCGGCCGCACCGGCGGAGGCGGCGCGATGGGTGGCATCGGTCGCAACGAACCCGACACCACGATCCTCGAAGACGACGTGTTGACCCCCTGCGCCGGCATCTTGGACGTGCTCGACAGCTACGCCTTCGTGCGCACCTCGGGCTACCTGCCCGGCACCGACGACGTCTATGTGTCGCTCTCGATGGTTCGCAAGTACGGCCTGCGCCGCGGTGACGCGGTCACCGGTCAGGTCCGTCAGCCGCGGGAAGGGGAGCGCAAGGAGCGCTTCAACCCGCTGGTCAAGCTCGACACCGTCAACGGCGCCGACCCTGAAGCCTCACGTGATCGCGTCGAGTTCCAGAAGTTGACCCCGCTCTACCCGAGCGAGCGGCTGCGCCTGGAGACCGTGACCGGCAACCTGATCGGCCGAGTCATCGACATCGCGGCACCGATCGGCAAAGGCCAGCGTGGTCTGATCGTTTCGCCCGCCAAGGCCGGCAAGACGATGATCATGCAGTCCATCGCCAACTCGATCACCACCAACAACCCCGAGTGCCACCTGATGGTGGTGCTGGTCGATGAGCGTCCCGAAGAAGTCACCGACTTCGAGCGCTCGGTCAAGGGAGAGGTCATCTCCTCCACCTTCGACCGGCCGGCCTCCGACCACACCATCGTGGCCGAGTTGGCCATCGAGCGGGCCAAGCGGCTGGTCGAGTTGGGCCACGACGTCGTCGTACTCCTCGACGGGATCACCCGCCTGGGTCGCGCCTACAACCTGGCCGCTCCGGCCAGCGGCCGGATACTGTCTGGTGGTGTCGACTCGGCAGCCCTCTACCCCCCGAAGCGGTTCTTCGGCGCGGCCCGCAACATCGAGAACGGCGGCTCGCTGACCATCTTGGCCACGGCTCTCATCGAGTCGGGCTCCAAGATGGACGAGGTCATCTTCGAGGAGTTCAAGGGCACCGGAAACATGGAGATCCGGTTGCGTCGCGACTTCGCCGACAAGCGTCTCTACCCGGCCATCGACGTCGTCGCCTCCGGCACCCGACGTGAAGAACTGCTCATGGGCAAGGACGAACTGTCCATCATGTGGAAGTTGCGCCGCGTCCTGTCGGCGCTCGACGGCCAACAGGCCCTGGAGTTGTTGCTGGAGCGCTTGAAGAAGACCCAGAACAACCTGGAGTTCTTGATGCAGGTGCAAAAGACCACACCGACGGCCAACGGGGACTGACCGCACTCTCGGGTGACCACCCGCGGCTCGTTCCCGGCTCGATTTCCGGTGGATGGCGCGAGGTGGCACACTTGAGCGCTGGCTCCGGTTCACGCATCGCGCACGCGGGCGACCCGGCGGCTCGACCCCTGAAAGAGGACATCATGAAGAAGAACATCCACCCTGACTACGACGTGACCGAGGTGACCTGCACCTGCGGCAACACGTTCCAGACCCGCAGTACGTCGAAGAACAAGGTCATCCACGCCGACGTCTGCTCCAACTGCCACCCCTTCTACACCGGCAAGCAGAAGATCCTCGACACCGGTGGCCGTGTGGCCCGCTTCGAGGCCCGCTACGCCAAGAAGAAGTAGCTTCGCTCCTCGGCGCCGACTCCATGCCTGGGGTCGGCGCTGACGCGTTTTCGCCGTTGTCGTGCAGAGTCGAGGTGGCACTCGAGTGAGGGAGAGTGGAGATGTTTGAGGCAGTCGAGGCCTATGTCGTCGAGCACGCCGAACT
This sequence comes from uncultured Marmoricola sp., assembly GCA_937868075.1. Classification (GTDB taxonomy): domain Bacteria; phylum Actinomycetota; class Actinomycetes; order Propionibacteriales; family Nocardioidaceae; genus Marmoricola. Next base: position 55,592 of record CALMLL010000074.1, read on the forward strand.
CGAACCGCGCTTGGCCGACCCGGCGATCCATTCCGACCCGGCGCTGAGCAAGCGCCTCAACCAGCGGTACGCCGAGTTGAGTTCCATCATCCGCACCTATCGCGACTGGCAGGGTCTCGTCGACGACGTCGGTGCTGCCCGGGAACTGGCCGCCGAGGACCCTTCCTTCGCCGAGGAGGCCGAGCGGCTCGATGTGGCCCGCGAGGAGGCCGCCGAGAAACTGCGCAACCTCCTGGTTCCTCGTGACCCCAACGACGGCAAGGACGCGATCTTGGAGGTCAAGTCCGGCGAAGGCGGCGAGGAGAGCGCCCTGTTCGCCGCCGACCTGCTGCGGATGTACACCCGCTACGCCGACACCCAGGGTTGGCGCACCGAGATCCTCGACGCCACCGAGTCCGACCTGGGCGGCTACAAGACGGTCACCGTCGCGGTCAAGGCCAAGGGCACCCCGGATCCGGGCCAGGCGCCGTTCGCGTTGCTCAAGTTCGAAGGCGGCGTGCACCGCGTCCAGCGGGTCCCGGTCACCGAGAGCCAGGGTCGTGTGCACACCAGCGCGGCCGGTGTCCTGGTGCTGCCCGAGGCCGAGCAGGTGGATGTGAGCGTGGACGAGAACGATCTGCGCATCGACGTCTTCCGCTCCTCGGGTCCTGGGGGTCAGAGCGTCAACACCACCGATTCCGCGGTTCGGATCACCCACCTGCCCACCGGCATCGTGGTGAGTTGCCAGAACGAGAAGTCCCAACTGCAGAACAAGGAGCAGGCTCTGCGCATCTTGCGGGCCCGCCTGCTCGCCGCGGCCCAGGAGCAGGCCGATGCGGCCGCGAGCGATGCTCGCAAGTCGCAGGTGCGCACCGTGGATCGCAGCGAGCGGATCCGCACCTACAACTTCCCCGAGAACCGGATCTCCGATCACCGAACCGGCTACAAGGCCTACAACCTCGACACGGTCCTAGGTGGCGAACTCGGTCCGGTGATCGAGAGTTGCGTCCAGGCCGACCTCGCCGCTCGACTCGAGGCGTTGGAGTCGTGATCGGTCGGGAGCCGACCGAACCGACGCCGCGAGCGCTCCTTCAGGATGCGAGAGCGCGACTGGCGGAGGCCGGGGTCTCCTCGCCGGACTTCGATGCCGCCGAGTTGCTGGCCCACGTTCTGGGAGTACGCCGGGGTGAGCTGCTCCTTCGTGAGCACCCGGTCGACCCGGACGAGGCGGCGGCTTTCGGCGTACTCATCCAGCGGCGGGCGGACCGGGTGCCGCTGCAGCATCTGACCGGTGTGGCGGGGTTCCGCACGGTCGAGCTTGCTGTCGGGCCAGGGGTCTTCGTGCCTCGACCCGAGACCGAACTCCTCGCTGGCTGGGCAATCGAGCACGCACAGGGCATCCCGGAACCGGTGATCGTCGACCTGTGCACCGGATCGGGGGCCATGGCGGTGAGCATCGCCGCCGAACTGCCCGGCGCCCGCGTCCATGCGGTGGAACTCGACCCCGGCGCCCACGCCTGGGCCGAGCGAAATGTCGCTGGCACCGGCGTGGACCTGCGCCTAGGCGACATGGCCGATGCCTTTGCCGACCTGGATGGACGCGTCGATGTGGTGGTCGGAAACCCGCCCTACATCCCGCTCGAGGCTTGGGAGAGCGTCGCCGCTGAGGCGAGGGACCACGATCCGTCGCTCGCGCTGTGGTCGAGTGGTGACGGACTCGACGCGATGCGGGTCCTGGAAGCCACCGCTGCCCGTCTGCTGGCTCCGGGAGGCGTCGTGGGTGCTGAGCACGCCGACGTGCAAGGGCAATCGGCACCGGCGGTCTTCACCGCCACGGGCCGATGGGCCGAAGTCCGCGATCACCGCGACCTGGCAGGTCGTCCGCGCTTCGTCACAGCGAGGCTGGCACGATGACCGATGTGAGTGCGCGTTTCGACATGAGCGACGAGGTTGCCGCGGCCGAGGGCTTTGCAGCGGCCGCCGTTGCCGTTCACCGGGGTGAGGTCATCGTGATGCCCACCGACACGGTGTACGGCGTCGCCGCCGACGCGTTCAAACCCGAGGCCGTGAGCCGACTGCTGGAGGTCAAGGGTCGGGGTCGGCAGATGCCGCCACCGGTGTTGGTCAGTTCGGTCGACACTCTCGGGGCGTTGACCACCGACGTGCCGGCCTGGGCGATGGCTCTGGTCGAACAGTTCTGGCCGGGCTCCCTCACCCTGGTCTGTCATGAGCAGGGCTCGTTGACCTGGGACCTCGGTGAGACCCGCGGCACCGTGGCGGTGCGCATGCCCGATCACGCGGTGGCGCTGGAGTTGCTGCGGCGCACCGGCCCCTTGGCGGTGAGCTCGGCGAACCTGTCGGGCATGCCTGCGGCCAGCGACGCCGACCGAGCCGAGGAGATGCTCGGTCAACGAGTCTCGGTGATCCTCGACGGTGGACCGACGGGGGAGGAGACTCCCTCGACCATCGTCGATTGCACCGGTGAGGCTGCCCGAATCCTTCGTGAAGGTGGGGTCACTTCTGCCGAGATTCGGCGCGTGGTCGAAGAGGCGGGTGGCTCGCTGGAGGACGCCGATGCGTGAGTATCTCGTCGTCTTCCTCGTTGCCGCGACAATCAGCTACCTGCTCTGTGTGCTGGCTCGCGAACTGGCCGGCTGGGCCGGTGCCGTCGCCCAGGTGCGCGACCGCGACGTGCACGACATCCCGATCCCGTACTTCGGTGGGGTCGCCATGCTCGGCGGACTGGCCGCCGGATACCTCGTCGCGACCAAGCTCCCGTTCCTCTCTCTTGCCGGCGGCTACGTCTTCCACGACGCCGGGGTGGTGGTGATCGCCGGAGCGGTGATCTGCGCGGTCGGGGTGCTTGACGACATCTATGAACTGGATGCGTTGACCAAGCTCGGCGGCCAGATCGTGGCTGCGGGGTTGTTGGTGCTCAACGGGGTGCAGTTCTACTCCTTCAACTCCGGGTCGGAGCAGATCGTGCTCGACCCGGCGCTGAGCATGGCGCTGTCGATCTTCCTGGTCGTCGGCACGGCCAACGCAGTCAACTTCGTCGACGGGCTGGACGGTCTTGCGGCCGGCATCGTCGGCATCGGCGCGGTGGCCTTCTTCGTGTTCAGCTACAAGTTGGCCGATGTGAACGGCGAGACACTGGCGGTGACTGCTGCCTTGTTGTGCGCAGCAGTGGCCGGTGCCTGTGCCGGCTTCCTGCCCCACAACTTCTCCCCGGCGCGCATCTTCATGGGCGACTCCGGGTCGATGCTGCTGGGCCTGGTGCTCTCCGCGTCCGCGCTGACGCTCACGGGTCAGTTCAGCAACATCGATGTGGGGAGTGGATCGGCCAACACCTGGGTGCTGTTCCTGCCGGCCTTGCTGCCGATCTCGATCCTGATGATCCCGTTCCTCGACCTGGTGCTGGCCGTCGTACGCCGCACCCGGCGGGGGCAGATGTTCTATCACCCCGACAAACAGCACCTGCACCACCGCCTGCTCGACATTGGCCACTCCCAGCGCCGCGCGGTGTTGATCATGTGGTCCTGGGTCGCCCTGATCGGGTTCGGACTGGTCGGGGTGAGTCTGTATCCGGGGGTGTGGACTTTCGTGGCGATCGGTGTCGGTGCGGTGGCGATCGCTGCCCTCACGTGGTTGCTGCCCAAATGGCACCGCCCCGGAGAAGCGATCTCCTGACCCTCGGCTCGCGGGCCGTTCGGCCGGATGTGGCCGGTTCCAAAGTTTGTGCTATTTTTCACAAACTCCCGCACCCGACCCGGAATCCTCCTATGACGACGACCGCACCTGCTGCCGCCTCTCGAGGTGGGCGAGTGTTTGCGATGACGCTGGTCTGGGTGCTCGTGGGCGCCGCCATCTTGGTGACCACGGCGGCGGTTGTCTCCGGTCCGCCAGCGGCCAGGGGAGCGGCCACCGGGGCAGCCCTTGTGGTGATCTTCTTCGGCTTCGGAGCACTGGTGTTGCAGGTGATCGCCCGCGTGATGCCCGCGTTGGCGCTGCTTGTGGCCCTGTTGACGTACACCTTGCAGGTGCTTGGCATCGGACTCGCGTTCGTGTTGTTGCGACGCTCCGGAATGCTGGGCGACGTACTCGATCCAACGTGGCTGAGTGCGAGCATGCTCGCCCTCACGGTGGTCTGGCTGATCGGTCATGTGCGGGCTGCATCCACCGCCAGGATCCCGGCCTTCGACCCGGTGTCGGAGCCCTCGAGCGAGCAAGGGCCGAGTGCGAGTTGAGGGCCAATCACTGCTATTGTCCGGACCGCGATGTCCGACGAGGAAACCCCCAGTTCATCCCCGCCGGAACGCCCCAAAGGGGATCCGTGGAATGCCTTCGGATACCTGGTCGCGGGGGTTCTGATGTACGGCCTGATCGGCGGTCTGCTCGACCGATGGTTGGGGACCTCCTTCCTCGTCGTCATCGGCATCTTGTTTGGGGCAGGATTAGGTCTCTACATGACCTGGGTGCGGTTCAACGCGAACGGCCACGGGGAGCAGTAGAGGCATTGGCAGTGATCGTGACGACACAGGAGACGCAGTGAGCCTGACATCGATGCTCATCGTGGCGACCGAGGGCTTCACCCCTCCCGGCCCAGGCGACTTCGAACTGCCCGGTTTCTTCGGCACCAGCGTGACCAAACCGATGCTGCAACTGGTCCTGGCGGCGATCGTCGTGGTCGGCTTCTTCTACCTCGCCTCCCGTCGCGGCGCCATGGTCCCCGGCAAGTTGCAGTACGTCGGCGAGAGCGCCTACGGCATGGTGCGCAACTCGATCGGGCGCGACATCATCGGCAGCCACGACTTCATGAAGTTCGTGCCCTACCTCTTCGCGATCTTCTTCTTCCTGCTCCTGAACAACCTCTTCGGCTCGATCCCGGGCATCCAGTTCCCGACCTTCTCGAGGGCCTCGATGGCCTATGCGTTGGCCGCGCTGAGCTGGATCATCTACAACGCCGTCGGGATCAAGAAGCACGGCGCCCTGGGCTACCTCAAGCTCCAGAGCGTCCCCTCGGGCGTCAAAGGCCCGATCCTGCTGCTCTTGGTGCCGCTGGAGTTCTTCTCCAACATCTTGGTTCGTCCGGTCACACTGGCGCTTCGTCTTTTCGCCAACATGTTCGCCGGGCACATCTTGCTGATCCTGTTCGCCACCGGCGGCGAATACATGCTTATCCACGGTGCCGCGCTGATCAAGCCTGTCGGCGTCCTGGCCTGGGTGCTGGCGATCGCGATCAGCTTCCTCGAACTCCTGGTGCAGTTCCTCCAGGCCTACGTCTTCACCCTGCTCAACGCGATGTACATCCAAGGCGCTCTCGCCGACGAACACTGATCTTCCTCCGGCGTACGCCGAAGGCTGAAGCAACAACTGAACACACGACAAGTGCAATAACCGAAAGGAACGAAGCCATGTCCGGCTCCGCAAACATGATCGGCTACGGCCTGGCCGCCATCGGCCCTGGTATTGGTATCGGTCTGATCTTCGCCGCTTACATCAACGGCGTTGCCCGTCAGCCCGAGGCCCAGAGCCGCTTGCAGTCGATCGCGATTCTTGGCTTCGCGCTCGCTGAGGCGCTCGCCATCATCGGTATCGCCCTCGCCTTCGTCCTCAAGTGATGAAGCCGCTCGTTGTCCTAGCGGCTGCGGCCGAAGGCGAGCCCAATCCGCTCGCCTTCCACCTCACCGAGTTCTTGTTGGCCCTGGTCGTCTTCGGGATCTTGTACTTCCTGATGAAGACCAAGGTCGTGCCGAACTTCGAGAAGACCTTCTCCGAGCGCACCGCCGCGATCGAGGGTGGCCTTCAGGCGGCCGAATCCAAGCAGGCCGAGGTCGACGCCAAGATGGCCGCGCTCGAGAAGCAACTCGGCGATGCCCGTCACGAAGCAGCGCGCATCCGCGAGGAAGCCCGCGAGCAGGGGGCCGCGATCGTCGCCGAACTCCGCGCTCAGGGCCAGGCCGAGCAGGCTCGCATCATCGAGGCCGGCAAGGCCCAGATCAGCGCCGAGCGGCAGCAGGCGGCGACCTCGCTCAAGGCCGAAGTCGGCTCGTTGGCGACGTCGTTGGCCGGCAAGATCGTCGGGGAGAGCCTGGATGACGACGCGCGCAGCAGCCGTGTTGTCGACCGGTTCCTGGCCGACCTCGAAGCTCACCAGCAGGGAGCGAACTGATGATGCGAGGTGCTTCGGCAGACGCACTGGCCGGCTTGGGCGATCTGCTCAAGAAGGTCGGCGCCTCCGACGAGGCGGCAGTGGGCACCGACCTGTTCGGGGTTGCCGGGATGTTGCGAGGCGAGGCCGGCTTACGCCGGGTCGCCACCGACGCCTCGATCGACTCCTCAGCCAAGTCGGGCCTGGTGTCTTCGTTGTTGCAGGGCAAAGTCGGACAAGCGGCGCTGGACCTCGTGGCCAACGCCGTGGGGCGCAGGTGGACTGCCACCCGCGACCTGGCCGACGCGCTGGAGCACCTCGGTGTCGTCTCGGTGGTTCGCTCGGCGGGTGACAAGAAGCGGCTTGCCGATGAGCTGTTCGAGGTGCGCAGCATGATCGACGACTCCCGCGATCTGCGCAGTGCGCTGTCCGACCCGGCCCGCAGCACCTCCGACAAGCAAGCCCTGCTCAGCGGTTTGCTCGACGGCAAGGTGCTCGCGGCCACGATGACGCTGGTGCACCAGGCCCTGGCCGGCACGCACCGCACTATCGGCACCGCGATCGAGTCCTACCAATCGATCGCCGCCGATGTGTACGACGAGTCGGTAGCCACGGTGCGCACCGCCAAGCCGCTCTCCGACCACGACATCACGCGGTTGACCGCGGCGCTGAGTGCCCACTACGGCACCGACGTGCACCTCAACGTCGTGGTCGACCCCGACCTGGTCGGTGGATTGCGAGTCGACATCGGTGACGACGTCATCGACGGCTCGGTCTCCAGCCGACTCGACGACGCCCGCCGCAAGCTCGCGGGCTGACCCAGACCAAATCACGCCACCACAGAAGAGGACGAGGAAATGACGGAGCTGTCAATCCGTCCCGAGGACATCCGGGACGCTCTGCAGCGCTTTGTGGCCGACTACAAGCCCGAGGCCGCCAGCAAGGAAGAGGTCGGCACCGTGGCCGAGGCTGCGGACGGCATCGCCCGTGTTGCTGGCTTGCCCAGCGCCATGGCCAACGAGCTGCTCGAGTTCGAGGACGGCACCCTGGGGATCGCCCTCAACCTCGACACCCGCGAGATCGGTGTCGTCGTCCTGGGTGACTTCGACAAGATCCAAGAGGGCCAGGCCGTCCGGCGTACGGGCGAGATCCTCTCGGTCCCCGTGGGCGACGGCTTCATGGGCCGCGTGGTCGACCCGCTGGGCAACCCGATCGACGGCCTGGGCGAAATCGTCTCCGAAGAGCGCCGCGCCCTGGAGTTGCAGGCCCCCTCGGTGATGCAGCGCAAGTCGGTGCACGAGCCCCTGGCGACCGGGATCAAGGCCATCGACGCCATGACCCCGATCGGGCGTGGCCAGCGTCAGCTGATCATCGGCGACCGCGCGACCGGCAAGACCACGATCGCGATCGACACGATCATCAACCAGTTGCAGAACTGGAAGACCGGGGACCCCGACAAGCAGGTGCGCTGCATCTATGTCGCGATCGGTCAGAAGGGCTCCACCATCGCCTCGGTGCGCGGCGCCCTCGAAGAGGCCGGTGCCCTGGAGTACACCACGATCGTGGCTGCTCCGGCCTCCGACAGCGCCGGCTTCAAGTACCTCGCCCCCTACACCGGTTCGGCCATCGGCCAGCACTGGATGTACGCCGGCAAGCACGTGCTGATCGTCTTCGACGACCTCACCAAGCAGGCCGAGGCCTACCGCGCCGTGTCGCTGCTGCTTCGTCGCCCGCCGGGCCGCGAGGCCTACCCCGGCGACGTGTTCTACCTGCACAGCCGCCTCCTGGAGCGCTGCGCGAAGCTGTCTGACGAGATGGGCCACGGCTCGATGACGGGTCTGCCGATCATCGAGACCAAGGCCAACGACGTGTCGGCCTACATCCCGACCAACGTCATCTCCATCACCGACGGCCAGATCTTCTTGCAGTCCGACCTGTTCGCCGCCAACCAGCGCCCGGCCATCGACGTTGGTGTGTCGGTCTCCCGTGTGGGTGGCGCGGCCATGACCAAGGCCATGAAGACCGTGACCGGTTCGCTCAAGGTCGACCTGGCCCAGTTCCGCGCGATGGAAGCCTTCGCGATGTTCGCCTCCGACCTCGACGCGGCCTCGCGTCAGCAGTTGGACCGCGGCCAGCGCCTCATGGCTCTGCTCAAGCAGCCGGCCTACTCGCCCTACCCGTTGGCCGAGATGACCGTCTCGCTGTGGCTGGGCACCTCCGGCCGGCTCGACCGGGTCCCCACCGAAGACGTCTTGCGCTTCGAGCAGGAGTTCTTGGACTTCTTGCGTCGCTCCCACGAGCGGGTGCTCAACACCATCACCGAGACCCAGAAGTTCGAGGAGGACACCGCCGGATCCTGCGCTGGGGCGTACGAGGAGTTCCTGAACCAGTTCGAAACCTCCGACGGCAAGTCCATCAAGCCGGGCACCGACCCCAAGGCTGAGGCGCTGACCGACGATGAGGTCGAGCAGGAGCAGATCGTTAAGCAGAAGCGAGGCTGACCAATGGCAGTATCCCTGCGCGAGTATCGCGCGCGGATCCGGTCGGTGGAGTCCACCAAGAAGATCACGCGCGCGATGGAACTCATCGCGGCTTCACGCGTGGTCAAGGCACAGCAGCGGGCCGCGGCGGCAGCGCCGTACGCACGTGAGCTGACCAGGGCGGTCAGTGCCGTGGCGACGTACTCCAACGTCGATCACGCGCTGACGACCGAACCCGACCGTGGCGACCGGGCGGCGATCCTGATCGTCACCAGCGACCGTGGTCTGGCCGGTGCCTACTCCTCCAGCATCTTGAAGGAGGCCGAGCGGCTGCTGGAGCGGTTGCGCTCGGAGGACAAGACGATCGACGTCTACATCACCGGCCGCAAGGGCGAGGCCTACTACAAGTTCCGCCAGCGGCCGGTCGTCAAGGTCTGGACCGGCTTCAGCGACCAGCCGACCTACGAGGTCGCCGACGAGGTGGGCGAGGCCCTGATCGCGGCCTTCATGGCAGGTGAGGCCGAGGGTGGCGCCAACATCTTCCCCGGCGTCGACGAGGTCCACCTGGTCTACACCCGCTACAAGTCGATGCTGGTCCAAGAGCCGGTTGCCCTGCGGCTGCTGCCGCTGGAGGTCGTCGAAGGGGAGGCCCCGCCCGAGAAGGACGAGGTGCTCCCGCTCTACGAGTTCGAGCCGTCGGCCGCCGAGGTGCTCGACCAACTGCTGCCGCGTTACGTCAAGAGCCGCATCTTCTTTGCGTTCTTGCAGGCCGCGGCTTCGGAACTTGCGGCTCGACAGAAGGCGATGAAGTCGGCCACCGACAACGCCGAAGAGCTCATCAAGAAGTACACCCGTATTGCCAACCAGGCCCGCCAGGCCGGCATTACCCAAGAGATCAGCGAGATCGTCGGAGGCGTCAACGCGCTGGCCGACGCGACCGCCGGCCACGACTAATCCGGTACCGAAGAGAAACTGAGTGAGGCACCTGTGACTACCACTGCTGAAGAGACCACCACCGGCGTCGGCCGGATCGCCCGGGTTATCGGGCCGGTCGTCGACATCGAGTTCCCCAGTGACTCGATGCCGGCCATCTACAACAAGCTCACCTGTGAGCTGACCCTGAGCGGGCAGACCAAGATCCTCTCGCTCGAGGTCGCCCAGCACATCGGCGACGGCATGGTGCGCGCGATTTCGCTGCAGCCCACCGACGGCTTGGTCCGCGGCGCTCAGGTGAGCGACACCGGCGGCCCGATCACCGTCCCCGTGGGCGATGCCACCAAGGGCCACGTGTTCAACGCCCTCGGTGAGTGCCTCAACCTCGAAGAGGGCGAGACCCTCGACGTCAAAGAACGGTGGGGCATCCACCGCAAGGCGCCGGCCTTCGACCAGTTGGAGTCGAAGACGCAGATGTTCGAGACCGGTATCAAGGTCATCGACCTGCTGACCCCCTACGTGCTCGGCGGCAAGATCGGTCTGTTCGGTGGCGCCGGTGTGGGCAAGACCGTGCTGATCCAGGAGATGATCGCCCGTGTCGCCAAGGACCACGGCGGTGTCTCGGTGTTCGCCGGAGTCGGTGAGCGCACCCGTGAGGGCAACGACCTCATCGTCGAGATGGAAGAGGCCGGCGTTCTCGGCCAGACCGCCCTCGTCTTCGGCCAGATGGACGAGCCCCCGGGCACCCGTCTTCGCGTCGCCCTGTCGGCACTCACCATGGCCGAGTACTTCCGCGACGTGCAGAAGCAGGACGTGCTGTTGTTCATCGACAACATCTTCCGCTTCACCCAGGCCGGCTCCGAGGTCTCCACGCTGCTGGGCCGGATGCCGTCCGCCGTGGGTTACCAGCCGACCCTCGCCGACGAGATGGGCGTGCTCCAGGAGCGGATCACCTCGACCCGTGGTCACTCGATCACCTCGATGCAGGCGATCTACGTGCCCGCCGACGACTACACCGACCCGGCCCCGGCCACCACGTTCGCCCACCTCGACGCGACCACCGAGTTGTCTCGTGAGATCGCTTCGCTTGGTATCTACCCGGCCGTGGACCCGCTGACCTCCACCTCGCGGATCCTCGACCCGCAGTACATCGGCGAGGAGCACTACAAGTGCGCCATCCGGATCAAGCAGATCCTCCAGCGCAACAAGGAACTGCAAGACATCATCGCGATCCTCGGTGTCGATGAGTTGTCCGAAGAGGACAAGATCATCGTGTCCCGGGCCCGCCGGATCCAGCGGTTCTTGTCGCAGAACACCTACGTGGCCAAGCAGTTCACCGGCATCGAGGGTTCCACGGTTCCGGTCGCGGAGACCATCGAGGCCTTCAACAAGATCGCCGACGGTGACTACGACCACGTGGCCGAGCAGGCCTTCTTCATGTGCGGCGGTCTTGACGACGTCGAGAAGAAGTGGGCCGAGATCCAAAAGAGCCTGTGATGGCCGACTCCCTGCGCGTCGAACTCGTCGCCGCCGACCGGCTGGTGTGGTCGGGTGAGGCCCAGCGGGTCATCGCCCGAACCACCGAAGGCGACGTTGGCATCCTGCCCAATCACGCCCCGATGCTGGCGGTGACGGTCGATGGTGTCGTCGACGTACTGACCACTGACGGGGAGACCTGGGTGGCTGCGGTCGACGCGGGGTTCCTCTCGGTGGCTCACAACCGGGTCTCGATCCTGTCCGAGCGAGCCGAGATGAGTCACGAGATCGACCTGGAGAAGGCCCGCAAGGACCTCGAGCGAGCCAAGGCATCGGGAGCCAACGAGGACGAGGCATCCGAGGCCGTCCGACAGGCCGAGGCTCGAATCCGGGCCGCGGAGCGGGCTTCCTAGGACCGCTGGGGCATCGAGGATGACGCTATGGGAGTGGCTGGCTGATTCCGCCGGAGTGATCCTCGCCCTCGCCGCCCTCGGCCTGCTCGCCCTCTTCGTACGCCGACGCCTGCTCACCCGCAACGGCGGCACCTTCGAGTTGTCCCACCGCGTCCGCCCAGGTCAAGGGGGCCGCGGCTGGGTCCTCGGTCTGGGTCGCTATGAGGGCAACCAGTTGCAGTGGTTCCGGATCTTCTCGTTCCGGCCGACCCCACACCTGGTGTGGCAGCGCGAAGACCTGCAATACCTCAGCACCCGTGAACCCACCTCCGCCGAGGCGGTCGCCCTTTTCGGCGGACACGTGGTCGTGGTGTGCACGCTGCGGGGTGGTTCCATCGACCTGGCCATGAGCCCCGACGCCCTGACCGGCTTCCAGTCATGGCTGGAGGCCTCGCCGCCAGGATCCGGACTACCCACCTGATGCGGCTGGATGCTCGCTGGGCAGTTGCTGCGAGTTTCTTCCTCAACGGCTTCGCGTTGGCCTCCTGGGTGTCGAGGGTGCCGCACATGCGCGACCAGCTCCAGCTGTCCAACTCGTCGCTGGGACTCCTCCTGTTGTGCGCGGCCCTCGCGTCGGTCATCGGGCTTCCGGCCTCGGCGCCGCTGATCGCCCGCTGGGGCGTCGCGGCGGTCGTCCGGGCGGGTTCAGTGATGGTGGCCGTCGGCATCGTCGGCTTGGGGACAGGGGTCTTCGCCGGCACTGTCGTGCTGGCGGCGGGGTCGCTGGCGGTCTATGGCATGGGCACCGCCGTGTGGGACATCTCGATGAACGTCGAGGCAGCCGCCGTCGAACAGTCGCTGGGACGTTCGATCATGCCTCGCTTCCATGCGGCCTTCAGCCTCGGCACGGTGGCGGGCGCCGGCTCGGGCGCGGCCGCGGTGGCGCTCGGACTGTCGATGCCCTGGCACATGCTGGTCATCGCGGCTGCAGTTCTGACACTGTCGCTGACCTCGGCCCGCCACTTCCTGCTCAGTCAGGCGCCTGAGGACTCCCGCAGTGGGGCCGCACAGGCGTGGCGTGAGCCGCACGTCCTGTTGATCGGGCTCATGGTGCTGGCTCTCGCCCTGACCGAGGGGGTGGCCAACGACTGGCTCGCCCTGGCACTCAAAGACGGATACGGGGTCTCCGAACCGCTGGCCGTGCTCGGCTTCGCGACGTTCCTGGCCTCGATGACGGTGGGCCGGATGGTCGGACCAGTCCTTCTGGACCGCTTCGGCCGCGTCCCGGTGCTGTGGTCGACGATGGCTCTGGCCGCCCTCGGGGTGCTCGCGGTGGTGCTCGGCCAGCAGCCAGTGCTCGTCGTAGCCGGGATCGTGATGTGGGGACTGGGTGCCTCACTCGGCTTCCCGGTGGGGATGTCGGCGGCGGCCGACGATCCGCAGAAGGCGGCGGCTCGGGTCTCGGTGGTCTCCACTCTCGGGTACGCCGCGTTCTTGATGGGACCTCCGCTGCTCGGATTCCTTGCCGACCACGTCGGAGTCCTGCACGCGTTGCTGGTGATCTCGGTGCTGTTGGTCCCCGCAGCGCTGGTGGTGCCGTCGGCGAGGGAGCGCACCCAAACCCTCACCTAGGGATGGGCTACCGAACTGGGCTCAACGTTCTCCGCCCGGCACCCACAACACGTCACCGACGTCTCGGTTGGCGTATCTGGCCAGGATGAACAGCAGGTCGGAGAGGCGATTGAGATAGGTCAGCGCCAGCGGGTTCATCACCTCGGCGAAGGTCTCGTGAGCGGCCCAGCCGGCCCGCTCGGCACGGCGTACGACGACGCGAGCCACATGCAGATGAGCCGCAGCCACGGTGCCGCCGTTGAGGATGAACGACCGCAACGCCACGAGGTGTTCGTTGTAGTGGTCGCACCATGCCTCGAGGCGGTCGATGTAGTCCTGCTCGATGCGCAGCGGGGGGTAGGCCGGGTCAGCGACCACAGGCGTGCACAGGTCCGCCCCGACGTCGAACAGGTCGTTTTGGATGTGGGTCAGCACGGCAGCGACGTCCTCGTCGAGTTCGCCCACCGCCAGCGCGACGCCGATCTGGGCGTTGGCCTCATCGACGGTGGCGTAGGCCTCGAGCCGAGGATCGTTCTTGGTGGTCAGACTCATATCGCCGAGTCGGGTCTGCCCGCCATCGCCGGTCCGGGTGTAGATGCGGGTGAGATTGACCATGGCTGCAGCCTACGATCTTCGGGTGTCCACACCCGCCCGGATCGTCTTCTACGGCGTCGCCGGTGCCGGCAAGACGACTCTCGCGGCGAGGGTGGCCGAGCGGCTCCAGATCCCGTTGACCTCCGCCGACTCACTGTTCTGGCGCCCGGGTTGGGTCAAGGTGGATGTCGCCGAGCAGCGACGACTCATGGGAGAAGTGTTCGCCCAAGACAGGTGGGTCGTCGATTCGGCCTGGAGCAGCGTCCGCACCGAAACGCTGGAGCGAGCCGATCTGCTGGTCTGTCTGGACTACCCATGGTGGCTGACCGGGTCGCGCCTATTGCGCCGCACCGTGCGACGGGTGGTGACGAAGGAACACGTCTGCAACGGCAACGTGGAGTCGCTACGAACCATGCTCTGGGGCCGTGAAGCCATCCTCGTGTGGTGGCTCAGAACGGTGCGCTCCAGGCACCGCTCGATCGCCCGGCTCGCACACCTGGCCCACCCCGACGTCGTCGTTCTGCGACGCCCCGCCGATGCCGAGGAGTGGCTGGCGACGTTGGGAGGCTAGCCGTCGTCGACGACTGCGGTGCGTCGATCAGCCGCCTGGCGGCGCGCCCGAGGACCGGACGGTGGCAACCTTTTCGCCGTGACGTGCGTCATAGTGGGCAACAGAAGTCACCCATGCGCAGGAGTTCTCGGATGCCACTGCACAGTGACGGAGCCACCATCGTTGTTGTTGGACCACTCGACAGCCGCACGTTGGCAGGTGCCCGTGATGAGGTTTATCGCCATGTCCCCGACCACGACGTCGTCGTCGACCTGAGCCAGTGCGAGTGGCTCGACGGCGCGGCGCTGCGCATGCTGGTCGCGGCCACGGTGCTCGCGCAGCGCGGCGGCCATCGTGTCGTCCTGCGCGGGTGTGTGCCACGGGTCCGCCGCCTCCTGCACCGCACCGGTGCCTATCCGAGGCTGGAGATCGAGTCTCAGTCGGCCTGATGGCGCAGGTCACCGTGTGACGGATGCCCCACCCTGAGCGGGTGTCCCAGCCGGTGGGCGGCGCCGTAGCCTGGCAGGCATGACTGCGCCGAAGGACCGCCCCTGGGTGATGCGGACGTATGCCGGACACTCCACGGCGGCGGCCTCCAACGAGCTCTACCGCACCAACCTCGCCAAGGGCCAGACCGGGCTGTCGGTGGCCTTCGACCTGCCCACCCAGACCGGCTACGACCCCGACTCACCGCTCTCGCGGGGCGAGGTCGGCAAGGTCGGAGTGCCGATCCCGCACCTGGGTGAGATGCGGCGGCTCTTCGAGGGCATCCCGCTGACGCAGATGAACACCTCCATGACCATCAACGCCACGGCCATGTGGCTGCTGGCGCTCTACCAGGTCGCCGCCGAGGAGCAGAACCCCGGCATGGAGCCGCTGGCGGTAGCCCACCAACTGGCCGGGACCACCCAGAACGACATCATCAAGGAGTACCTCTCCCGCGGGACGTACGTCTTCCCGCCCGAGCACTCCCTACGGCTGATCTCGGACATGATCGCCTACACGGTCAACGAGATCCCGAAGTGGAACCCGATCAACATCTGCAGCTACCACCTCCAGGAGGCCGGGGCGACACCGGTGCAGGAGTTGGCCTACGCGCTGTGCACCGCGATTGCGGTCCTAGACACCGTCAAGGACTCCGGTCAGGTCTCGGCCGAGGACTTCGAGAAGGTCGTCGGCAGAATCAGCTTCTTCGTCAACGCTGGCGTGCGGTTCATCGAAGAGACCTGCAAGATGCGTGCGTTCGTGCGGTTGTGGGACGAGATCACCCGGGAGCGCTACGGGGTCACCGACGAGAAGATGCGCCGCTTCCGCTACGGCGTGCAGGTCAACTCCCTGGGCCTGACCGAGGCCCAGCCCGAGAACAACGTGCAGCGCATCGTGCTGGAGATGCTCGGGGTCACCCTGTCCAAGGACGCCCGTGCTCGTGCGGTTCAGTTGCCTGCCTGGAACGAAGCGCTCGGGCTGCCCCGACCGTGGGATCAGCAGTGGTCCTTGCGGCTCCAGCAGGTGCTGGCCTTCGAATCCGACCTGTTGGAGTACGACGACATCTTCGAGGGCTCCCATGTCATCGAGGCCAAGGTCACCCAACTGTGTGACGAGGCCCGGGCCGAGATCGACCGGGTGCAGGCCATGGGCGGGGCGATCGCGGCCGTCGAAGCCGGCTACATGAAGCAGGCACTGGTCTCGGCTCACGCCACTCGTCGTGCCCGCATCGAGTCGGGGGAGGACAAGGTCGTCGGGGTCAACTGCTTCGAGACCACCGAACCCTCACCGCTGACCGCAGACCTGGACTCGGCGATCATGGTCGCCGACCCGGCCGCAGAACGGCTGGCCCTGGAGTCGGTGGCCGCCTGGAAGGCCACCCGCGACACCGCCGCCGTCGAGGCGGCCCTGGCAGCGCTGGCCGAGGCCGCGAAGACCTCGACCAACCTCATGTCGGCCACGTTGACCGCGGCCCGCGCCGGGGCCACGACCGGCGAGTGGGCCGGCACCTTGCGCGGGGTTTTCGGGGAGTTCCGAGCACCCACGGGTGTAGCCGGTGCGGTCGGCGTTGCCGAGGCCGGTGCCGAACTCACCGCGGTTCGCGAATCGGTCAAGCAGACCGGTGAGGAACTCGGCGGCCGGTTGCGACTCCTGGTCGGCAAGCCCGGCCTGGACGGACACTCCAACGGGGCCGAGCAGGTCGCCGTACGTGCTCGCGATGCCGGGTTCGAGGTCATCTACCAGGGGATCCGGCTCACCCCCGACCAGATCGTGGCTGCGGCGGTGGCCGAGGACGTGCACTGCGTGGGGCTCTCGATCCTGTCCGGTTCCCACATGGAGTTGGTTCCCGACGTGCTCGACCGGATGCGAGCAGCAGGTCTCGATGATGTGCCGGTGATCGTCGGCGGCATCATTCCCAGTTCCGACGCGGCGGCGTTGAAGGATCTCGGCGTGGCTGCAGTGTTCACCCCCAAGGACTTCTCGTTGACCCAGGCGATGGCGGGCATCGTGGCCGCCATCAGAGGCGCCAACGGATTGTCCTGACCCCGAGGGTGTTGTCGGGCAGGCTCCGACCACGCTGAGCGATACGGTGAACCTCACCGGACTCACCGAAGCAAGGAACCACCATGGCCGCTGCTCGTTTCGCCGCACTCCTCAATGCCCAGATCGGCAACGAACTGGCCGCACACAACCAGTACCTCGCGTGCGCCCTGCACTACGACGCGCTGACGATGCCTCAGACAGCGGCGTTCTTCTACTCCCAGGCCGCCGAGGAACGCGACCACGCCATGATGATGATGCAGTACCTCCTCGACACCGACGAGGCCGTCGAGATCCCGGCTGTCGAGGCACCTCAGAACGCGTTCAGCGACGTCGTCGAGCCGGTCAGCCTGGCACTGGCACAGGAGAAGCAGGTCACCCAGCAGATCAACGGCTTGCTCAAGACCGCCCGGGAGGAGAACGACTTCGCTTCCGAGCAGTTCATGCAGTGGTTCATCAAGGAGCAGGTCGAGGAAGTGGCCACGATGAGCGACCTCCTTGCGGTGGTCACCCGCCACGCCGACGACATCGGCACGATCGAGGACTACGTCGCTCGTGAACACAGCGCCGGCGCCGCCGATGCCACGGCACCGAGGATCGCCGGAGCCTGAGCGCTCCTAGCTGCGCCCGCGTCGGCGTACGACGAGCCAGGCCAGCAGCGCCCCCAACGCAAGACCACCGAGGGCCCCCACGAGTTCGCCGTAGTGATCCATCCGCGCCGCGCCCAACCGCGCCCCCCCGAAGGCCATGCACATGGCGAAGACCGCCCACGCCATGCGGCGCAGTGACTCACCCACCCACACCTCAAGACCCCCGGGGAGTCGATTGCCGGCTTTGAGAGCGATCACGTTGGTGACCGCATCGGTGGGGATCGGACCGTAGATGTGCGGGAACGTGGCTCGCGGCTGCGCCGGGTCAGGCGCCTCCTCGCGGACCTCGACGCCCAGCCTGGCCGGATCGATCTGCAGGATCACCAGCGGCTCGGTGACTCCTTCGTAGTGACGCTGAAGCACCCCGCGGACCTGCTCACGACGAGCCGCGTGGATGTAGCCCTCCTGCTGGAGAGACCGGCCGCGGGTCGAGGTGGTGTATCGGCCGGTGCGCTTGGCCTTGGCCCAGTCGTCGGCGGTGGCGACGTGGAAGATCTGCATCAGGTGGTGTCCTCGGGTGATCAGGTGGCTCCAGTATCCCGGCCTGCCGACACGGGTGCACAATGGCCTCCATGCGGCGCGCCCGCGAAGCAGAGCCCGAGGAGTCGCGATGCCGTCCTTCACCCGTACCGAGTCGGTCCATGCGACTCCCGAGGCGATCCTCGGCATCCTGGCCGACGTCACCCGCACTCCCGAGTGGCTCGACCGGTGCACGCAGTTGGACCGGCTCACCGACGGGCCCTTGGCGGTCGGGGATGCGTTGAGGTACCACTACACCCAGGGTCGAAGCAGCGGAGTCATGGACGGCACCGTGTCGGCGTACGAGCCCAACCGGCGGCTCACCAACACCTTCACCGACTCGATGATGGACGTCACTGTCGACTTCGTCGCCGAGCCGATCGACGCGACCTCGACCTCGCTGACCCACACCATCACGATCGAGACGAAGGGCCTCATGGGCAGACTTCTCTCGCCGGTGATCAGCAGGCAACTGCCAGCCCAGACGACCCAGGCGATGGCGGCGTTGAAAGCCCTCGCGGAGTCCGGTCAGTAGAGCTGGGGGACGAACGTCTGCTCGTGCATCGGCGGGCGCACGTAGGGCATCTCGCGCATCACGGGTAGTTCGACCACATCTGGGGCCACGTCGACGTAGTCGAACTGGCTGAGCAGGTGGTTGATGCAGTTGAGACGGGCCGCCTTCTTGTCATCGGAGGGCACGACGTACCACGGGGCCTGCTTGATGTCGGTGTATTGGAACGTGGTGTCCTTGGCCATGGAGTACTTCACATAGAGCTCGTGCTCGGCGAGGTCCATGTCGGAGAGTTTCCAGCGCTTGAGCGGCT
>CALMLL010000075.1 GCA_937868075.1 uncultured Marmoricola sp.
GGCGATGTCGAAGCGGCCATCGCCAAGGCCCGCACCGACGGCATCGTGATCGAGCGCGAATACCGTCAGCAGCGACTGATCCCGGCTTTCATGGAGCCTCGCAGTGTGGTCGTGGATCCGACCGGTGAGCAGATCACGATGTGGAGCGCCACCCAGATCCCACACATCCTGCGGTTCCTCCTGGCCGCGACGACCGGAGTCCCGGAGTCCAAGATCCGGGTGATCGCCCCCGACGTCGGCGGCGGATTCGGCGGCAAGTTGCAGACCACCCCTGAGGAGTGGCTGGCCTGGGCGATCGCTCGCCGGCTCGGCAAGCCGGTGAAGTACACCGAGACCCGCAGCGAGTCCCTCATGGCCGGTCACCACGGCCGCGACCAGTGGCAGAAACTGACCATGAGCGCCGAGAAGGACGGCACGGTCACCGGCCTCAAGGTCGAACTCCTCGCCGACCTCGGCTCCTACGTGAGCCTGGTGGGCGGCGGCGTGCCGGTGCTGGGCGCGTTCATGTTCAACGCGATCTACAAGTTCCCCGCCTACCACTTCGCCTGTCAGACGGTGTTGACCAACAAGACCTGGACCGATGCTTATCGTGGCGCCGGTCGTCCGGAGGCGACCTACGCCGTTGAGCGTCTGATGGATGAGTTGGCCGTCGAGGTCGGAGTGGACCCGCTCGTGATCCGGGAGAAGAACTGGATCAAGCACGAGGAGTTCCCCTTCACCACCGTCGCCGGCCTGCAGTACGACTCGGGCAACTACGAGGCCGCAACCGCACGGGCCAAGGAGATGTTCGGGTACGACGAGTTGCGTGCCGAGCAACAGCGCCGCCGCGAATCCGGTGACCGGGTCCAACTGGGAATCGGCATCTCAACCTTCACCGAGATGTGCGGCCTCGCGCCGAGTCGGGTGCTGGGCAGTCTCGACTACGGGGCCGGAGGGTGGGAGCACGCCAGTGTCCGGATGTTGCCCACCGGCAAGGTCGAGGTCGTCACCGGTGCCAGCGCCCACGGGCAGGGTCACGAGACCGCGTTCAGCCAGATCGTGGCCGACCGACTCGGCGTACCTTTCGAGGACGTCGAGGTACTGCACGGCGACACCCAGGTGGCTCACAAGGGTCTGGACACCTATGGGTCGCGCTCGCTGGTCGTTGGCGGAGAGGCGCTGGTTCGAGCCGCGGACAAGGTCATCGAGAAGGCCAAGCCGATCGCCGCGCACCTCTTGGAGGCCAACGCCGACGACCTGGATTTCGCTGCGGGACGCTTCACAGTCAAGGGCACCGATCAGGGCATCGGGATCACCGATATCGCCTTGGCGACGTTCGCCTCGCACAACTACCCCGAGGGCATCGAGCCCGGGATCGACGCGGAGGCGACCTACGACCCGGTGAACTTCAACTACCCCCACGGCACGCACCTGTGCGCCATGGAGGTCGACACCGAGACGGGTGCGTCGACGATGCGCTCCTACGTCTGCTGCGACGACATCGGCAACATCATCAACCCGATGATCGTGGAAGGGCAGGTCCACGGAGGCCTCGTGCAGGGCATCGCTCAGGCACTGTGGGAGGAGGCGGTGCACGACGACTCGGGGACTTTGGTCAGCGGCAGTTTCGTCGACTATCTGCTGCCCAGCGCGGCGGACACGATCAGTTTCCAGGTCGAGCACACCACCAGCCCGTGCACCACCAACACCCTGGGCACCAAGGGCGTGGGTGAGGCGGGCACGATCGCCTCCACACCGGCGGTGGTCAACGCGATCGTCGACGCCGTACGTCAGTTCGGGGTCAATGACATCCAGATGCCATGCACCCCCGAACGGGTGTGGAAGGCGATCCAGTCCGGTCAAGGAGGAGTCCAGTGATCCCGGCACAGTTCGATTACGCCGCACCCACCAGCGTCGATGAGGCGTTGGGTCTGCTCGCCCAGCATGGGGATGAGGCCAAGCTCATGGCCGGCGGGCAGAGCCTGCTTCCGGTCCTGCGGATGCGTCTGAACGCCCCAGAGATGGTCATCGATCTCGGCCGGATCGAGTCCCTGCGTGGGATTCGAGAAGACGGAGACCAGATCGTCATCGGCGCCCTGACCACGCACCACGATGTCGCCACCAGTGCTCTGGTGGAACAACACGCGGCCCTGCTGTCCAAGGCCGTTCGCGCTGTTGCCGATCCCCAGATCCGCCACCGAGGCACGTTCGGTGGTGCCCTGGCCCACGCCGACCCGGCCGGCGACGTGGGTGCTCCCACATTGGCCCTGGGCGCTCAGTTCGTGATCGCCGGAGCTGGCGGCTCGCGCACCGTCGCCGCGGACGACTTCTTCGTCGATCTCTTCGAGACCGCGGTGGGGGAGGACGAGCTCCTCACCGAGGTGCGCGTCCCCAAACACACCGGCTGGGGTGCTCACTACGAGAAGTTCGTTCGGGTCGCCCAGCAGTGGCCGATCGTGGCGGTCGGCGCGACGGTCCGACCTGGTGCCGACGGCAGCATCGCGGAGGCGCGCATCGGACTGACCAACATGGGATCGACGCCACTGCGGGCGCGCGCGACCGAGGCTGCGTTGGCCGGAGTCGCCGCGACCGAGGACGGTGTGCGCGCGGCGTGTGACCAAGCAGCTGAGGGCACCAACCCACCCAGTGACCTCAATGGCGACGCCGCCTACCGGCGTCACCTCGCGACCGTGCTGACTCGCCGAGCGGTGCTGAGGGCGGCCGGGCGGTAGTGGGAGCCACTTCATGGAGTTGACCCACCGATTCACCGTGCCGGCCGACATCGAGACGAGTTGGGCGGCCTTCACCGACATCGGTGATGTGGCGCTGTGTTTCCCGGGGGCCGAGGTAACCGATGCGACCGATGACAACTTCGCCGGCACGGTGAAGGTCAAACTCGGGCCGATCGCGTTGGTCTACCTCGGCACTGGGACCTTCTTGGAGAAGGACGCCGCCGCGCACCGCATGGTCATCGATGCCAAGGGCAAGGACAAGCGTGGCAACGGCACTGCTGGTGCCGTGGTCACATTGACCATGTCCGAGGCCGGCAGCGGCACCGACATCGAGGTGCTCACCGACCTCAACATCACCGGCAAGCCGGCCCAGTTCGGCCGTGGCGTGATCCAGGACGTCTCGGACAAACTCCTCGGTCAGTTCGTTGGCTGCCTCGAACAGCGGCTCGGCGCACCCGCCGCGGCGGACTCTGCCGGCTCGGATGATGCGGCTGCGCAAGCTTCACCCGAGGCGTCCGATGAGGCGGAGACGCCCGTGACCACCGCCATGAGTTCTGCTCCCCGGCCCGACGTCGCACCGCCACCGCATCAGGATTCGATCGACCTCGGATCGACCGTGCTGCCGGCGATCGCCAAGGCATATTGGAAGCAGGGTGTGGTCGCGCTGTTGGTGATCGCAGCGCTCATCTGGTGGTTCGGGGGCCGTTCGGGGTAAAGCTCAGGGTGGACACCGATCCACAGCGTTGGGTCTGGTCGGTAGTTTCGTTGCCATGAGCCTTCCCCCCCACGACGACCGACCCCCTCGCCGCGCCGCGGCCCGCGTGGTCGACCTCGTGAAGACCTACGGCACCGGTGATGCCAAGGTGCGCGCACTGGCCGGAGTGACGCTCGACCTCTACGAGGGTGAGTTCACCGCCATCATGGGCCCCTCCGGTTCGGGCAAGTCCACCCTCATGCACTGCTGCGCGGCTTTGGATCAGCCCAGTCGCGGTGAGGTCTACGTCGGTGACCTCAACGTCGCCAAACTCAAGGACAAGGCGTTGACCACGCTGCGCCGCGATCGGATCGGCTTCGTCTTCCAGTCCTTCAACCTCGTGCCCACACTGACGGCCGAAGAGAACATCTTGTTGCCGTTGCGCATCGCGCGCCGCAAGCCGGACCCGGAGTGGTACGACGCGGTTCTCGAAGCCGTCGCGATCAAGGACCGGCTCACCCACCGCCCCAATGAACTCTCCGGCGGCCAGCAGCAGCGCGTTGCCGTGGCCCGCGCCCTGGCATCGCGACCGGCGATCGTGTTCGCCGACGAGCCGACGGGCAACCTCGACTCCACGTCAGGGGCCGAGGTGCTGACGTTGCTGAAGAAGACCGCCGACGAGTTCGGCCAGACGATCGTGATGGTGACCCACGACCCGGTTGCCGCCTCCTACACCGACCGGGTGGTCTTCTTGGCGGACGGGCTGGTCGTGGACGAGATGCGCTCACCGACGCGTGAGTCGGTGCTCGAGCGCATGGCCGGCATGGAACCCGTCGCCCAACCTGTGGGCGCCTGATGCTGCGGGTCGCCTGGAAGAGTCTCATGGGCCGCAAACTGCGGCTGATGATGAGTCTGGTGGCGATCACGATCGGCGTCGGGTTCGTGGTCGGCAGCTACGTCTTCGGAGACACCCTCAACCAGTCCTTCACCACGATCTTCAACAGTGGTGTGCCCGACCTGTCGGTCAAGTACGGCAAGACCGACGACCGGGTCCGGCGTGACCGACCCGTCCCGGCTTCGCTCGTGCGCCGACTCGAAACGCTCCCCGAAGCGGCCCGAGTCGACGGCCGAGTCCGCTCCGGCGGGGTGGTCCTGCTGGACAAGAAGAACAAGATCGTCGGTTCGATGGGGCCGCCCACGTTCGCTTTCAATGACTCCAGTGCTCCTGCTGCTCGGGGGGTCAAGGGCATCGAGGTGCTGACCGGCGAACACCCACATGGCGTGGGTCAGGTCGTCATGGACCGAGACACTGCGCTCAGGGCCGGCTACTACCTTGGCGAACGAGTGAGCTTGGTCCTGCCTGGGCGTCAGAGCATCTCCAGACCCGTATTGGTCGGCCTAGCCGGCTACCGCGACGGCAGTTCGCTCAACGGGGCCACCATCTTGATCTGGGACACCACCTCGGCCCAGAAGCTCTTCCACGAAGGCAAAGACGTCTACGACACCGTCTGGATGACCCCGGCCGCAGGGGTCAGCCAACAGGAACTGAAGACCGCAGTCGACAAGATCCTGCCGCGCGGCTATTCCTCCGAGACCGGTGACCAGGCGGCAAAACGGGTAGCCACTGTTCTGGTCAAGGTGATGAGTTTCATCACCACCTTCCTGCTCGTGATCGCGGGCATCGCCCTGGTGGTGGGGTCCTTCCTGATCGTCAACACCTTCTCGATCCTGGTTGCCCAGCGCAGCAAGGAATTGGCGTTGCTGAGAGCCCTGGGGGCTTCCAAACGGCAAGTCACCACCAGCGTTCTCGTGGAGGCGTTCGTGGTCGGCCTTCTCGGCAGCACCCTTGGTACCGGCTTCGGCCTGCTGGTCGCCTGGCTGATCCGGTTGGGTGCCAAGTCCGGGACCGGCCTGGACATCAGCGGCACCGACTTTGTGTTCGCCCCGCGCACGTTCGTGGTCGCCTACGCCGTCGGCATGATCGTCACGATGAGTGCGGCATGGTTCCCGGCTCGACGCTCGGCCAAGATCGCGCCTGTGGCCGCCCTGCGAGACGACGTCGCCCTTCCGGCCAGTTCGCTGCGCTTACGGGTCCTCATCGGCGCCCTGCTGGCCCTCATCGGTGCCGCCGGCATCTATGCCGGGCTCAATCTCGACGTACCCAAGCCGGCGTACTGGGTTGGCGGCGGGGTGCTGGCTGCGCTGCTTGCCGCCGCGGCGGCCAGCCCTGCACTGGCCAAGCCCTTCTTGCTGGCTGCCTCGGCCGTCTATCGGGGCGGGTTCGGCGAGGTGGGCCGACTGGCGGGCCAGAACTCGCTGCGCAATCCGCGGCGGACGGCCGCCACGGCTTCGGCCCTGATGATCGGGTTGTCGCTGGTCGCCACCATGGCCATCATCGGCTCGTCGGCCAAAGCCAGTGTTGATGAGACCGTGGCCGACACCTTCCGGGCTGACCTGGTGATCTCCGACCTTGCCGGCGGAGGGTTCGCTCCCGGGCTTCAACGGCGTGTTGCCAAGGTCCCCGGGGTGAGCCACGTTGTTCCAGGACGGTTCGGGCCGGCCCAGTTCAAGACCGACCGGGTGTGGCTGGCCGGGTTCGATCCGAAGCGGATGGGTGAGGCCGTCAAACTCGACATCGCCAAGGGTCGCCCCTCGTTCGCCGACAACCGCTGTGTCCTCGACAAGGAATTCGCCAGCACCCACAAACTGGGTATCGGAGACACCATCCGCATGCGCACCCCGGCTGGCCCTCGTCGCTTCGTCGTCGATGCGACCTACACCGTCAACGCGACCCTGTGGTCGACCTGCCTGGTCAACTTGAGCACCTACACCAAGGCCGGGTACGACGATCTCGATTCGATCTTGTACCTCACGCTGACCACCGGCGCCGACCGGACCACGGTCAAGTCCGACCTGAGCAA
Source organism: uncultured Marmoricola sp. (assembly GCA_937868075.1). Lineage (GTDB taxonomy): Bacteria > Actinomycetota > Actinomycetes > Propionibacteriales > Nocardioidaceae > Marmoricola. The sequence continues at coordinate 6,327 of CALMLL010000075.1, forward strand.
GCGACTGGAGAAGTTGCCCACCGCGTCCGTCCTCGACCAGGCCGGATTCGCCGCCCAGCAACGCAAGCCCATCGACCAGATGGTGGCGATGATCAACATGCTGCTGGGTCTGGCCCTGGTCATCGCCGTGCTGGGGATCATCAACACGCTGGGGCTCTCGGTCATCGAGCGCACCCGCGAGATCGGGCTGTTGCGCGCCATCGGAGTCAACCGACCCCAGTTGCGCCGGATGATCGGTCTCGAGTCGGTGGTGATCGCCGTCCTGGGCGCGCTCCTGGGGGTCGGCATGGGCCTCGTCTTCGGCACCGCGATCGTGGCCTCACTGCGCGATAAAGGGCTCACCGTGACTGCTATCCCGAGCCTCACGTTGGCTGGGTTCGTGGCCGGAGCAGCGGTGATCGGCGTGCTGGCAGCGCTGTTGCCGGCCCGCCGCGCCGCGCAACTGGATGTCTTGAAGGCGATCGCCACTGAGTAACGCCGGTCTGGACTAGACCACGACCGAGGGTTAGCCTGGCAAGAAAGCCACACCATCGGGGAGGACGGGGGCCAGCCGTGAATGCCGCAGCCGAAGCCCGGCTCAAGCACGTGCGGGTGCGCGAATACGTCCGGCAGTTGGTGCACGATGCCGAGCCCGGTGACCCCGCCCCGTCCGAGCGGGATCTGGTGCAGAAGTTCGGCGTCGCCCGCATGACGGTGCGCCATGCGTTGGATGCTCTGGTCGGTCAAGGACTCCTTGAGCGAGTGCCCGGCAGGGGCACGTTCGTGGCCAAACCCCACTTCGACATGCAGGCCCGGTTGTCGTCGTACTCGGAGGAGATGCGGCGGCGCGGCAAAGACCCCGGGTCACGGACGTTGTTGCTGCGCGAAGAGAAGGCCGGACCCGGTGTCGCCCGCGCCCTCGAAGTCGACGAGGGCCACACCCTGATCCATTGGCAGCGACTGCGGCTGGCCGACGGCGAGCCCCTGTGCATCAGCGACGTCTATTTGTCCCAAGACATGTTCCCGACCTTCTTGGATCAGGACCCACCCGACAGCCTCTACGCCTGGTTCGAGGTGCAGGGGATGACCCCCAGTTGGGGCGAGGACTCGGTGCAGGCGGGTGCGGCCAGCGAGATCGAGGCCGACCAACTCGGCATCGCGAACGGGGCTCCCGTGCTGCACGTCAGTCGGCGCGCGTTCGCTCGTGAGGTGGCTTGCGAGGTGTCACGCACGGTGTATCGCGCCGACCGGTTCACGTTGTGGGTGCCGGTGCTGCGCGGTGAATCCGAGCGCTGAACCGCCGTCCTAGCTCGCGCGCTGAAGGACGTAGACGCAGTAGTCCTCGGCCGGAGGATGCAGTTCGTACGTGCCGAAGCGATGCGCCACAGCCAGGCCGGCAGCCGCCACATCGGCCTCGAACTCCCCGGGGGCGTAGTCGCGCGCCCCGCCCGGGCCGTACGCCGGATGGAACCCCACCACGATCCGGCCGGAGTCGGTGAGGAGGTCACGCAGCCGAGCCAACACGGCGACCTCGGAGTCGGGCGCCAAGAACACGATGACGTTGCCCACCACGGCGATCACGTCATAGCTGGTGGGCCGGCCGTGGGACTCCAGCAGATCGGCGGTGAGATCGATCAGGTCGGCTGGAACCACCGGCACGCTGGGGAACGTCTCCTCCGACTGCGCGACCAGCGCCGGGTCCTTCTCCACGGCGGTGACCGTGTGTCCCCGGCGTTGGATCCCGGCCGCGACCCGGCCCATCCCCGAACCAGCGTCGAGCACGGTGGCTCCTCGTGGCGCCAAGACGTCGACGAGGCGCGCTTCCCCGTCGATGTCGGCTCCGTCTCGGACCAGTTCGGCGAAGCGGACGCCGTACCCGTGCGTGGTCGCGGACTCCCACCGCGTCTGACGGCCCATCAGGCACACCCGGACCGGTGCCGGGAAGGTGCGAGGAGCAACACGGGGTCGGGTGCCGTCATGCGGAGGTCGGGTGCTGTCACGATGTCTATTGTGACCGCACCCAGAACCTCAGATGGCACGACAGCCATGCTCGAGGTGGTGTGTCTGCACGTTCGCGACGTGGCTGCCGCCGCCGCCGGGGGTGCCGACCGGATCCTGCTGCTGCGCGCGCCCGAGTCGGGTGGCCTGTCACCGGAGCCCCTCGAGGTCTCTGCCGCCTGTCGCGAATCCGACGTGCCGGTGCGCGCGATGTTGCGCCTCAACGAGGGCCTGTCGACCAGCGGAGGGGAGTTCTCCCGCTTGATCGGCCTGGCCACGGACTACCTCGACATGGGGGTCAGCGGCTTGAGCTTCGGCTTCCTGGACGCCGATCTGCAGATCGACGAGGCAACCACGATCGAACTGATCGGTGCCCTGCCCGAGGTGGCCTGGAGTTTCCATCGCGGCTTCGACTCGGCTCTGTCGACCGAGCATGCGTGGCGCTCGGTCCTCGACCTACCCGGCCTCGACGGCGTCGCCACAGGCGGCTCCTCCCGCGGGTTGCCTGAGGGGGCGGACGACCTGATTGCCAGGGCCGAACGCGATCCTGCGATGGCGGCGCTGGTGATCGCCTCCGGAGGTCTCATGCCCGACGTGGTGCCGTGGTTGGTGCACGCCGGCATCCGCCAGTTCGGGATCGGTCGGGCGGTCCGCCCGGGGCGCACGTGGAGCAGGGCCTACGTCGATGAGGGAATGGTGCGGTCCTGGCGATCGTTGATCGACCACGAAGTCGATCGCTTGGGGTGAGCGGTCGGTCTCGGCGGGTTTGCTGGGAACACCTGGCACACTAAGACCACCCCATGACTCCAGGAGGAGCCACCATCATGCGCAGCAACAACCCCGTCTTCACCCGCGTCGAGGGCTTCAACGGCGTCGATGCCGCCAGCGGCCAGGCGATCTACGCCGGCAACGGCCAGACCTACGCCGGCTACGGCACCACCCCCACCGACGCCCCGTCGCGGATGAGCATCGACAGCGTGGTCAACCGGACCGGCCTGGCCCTGGGAGCGTTGCTGATCGCCGCTGCGGCCGCCTGGTTCTTCACCGGCGACCCCGACCCCTACACCGCCGGTGGCGCCACCGCAGTGCAGTCGTTGTACGTCCTGACGCTGGTCGGCGGCCTGGGTGGCTTCGTGTTGTCGCTGGTCAACAGCTTCAAGAAGGTGATCAGCCCGATGCTGGTTATCGCCTACGCCGCGCTCGAAGGCCTCTTCGTCGGCGCGGTCAGCAAGGTCTTCCAGTACTCCTTCGGTGAGGGCGTCGTGACCGGCGCGGTCCTCGGCACCATCGCCGCCTTCGCGGGCACTTTGGCCGTCTACAAGTTCTTCAACATCAAGGTCACCAACAAGTTCCGCACCTGGGTGATCGGCGCGATGTTCGGCTTCGTGGCCCTCAGCCTCGTCGACCTGGGTCTGAGCTTCTTCGGCAGCGGCTTCGGGTGGAACGGCCTCGGCACGATGGGCATGGTGTCGGCGGTGATCGGCCTCGGCATCGCCGTGCTCATGCTGATCCTCGACTTCGACTACGTCGAGCGCGGCATCGCCGCCGGGCTGCCCGAGCGGGAGTCGTGGCGGGCCGCCTTCGGGCTCACCGTCACGCTGGTCTGGATCTACGTGCAGTTGCTGCGCCTGCTGGCGATGTTCAGCCGCCGCTGACCCCTCAGGCCCCGAGCGGCTGCTCCTCCTGCGGCTGCTCCGGCGCCGCCAGTGGGGTACGCCGACGAAACACCACGCGCACCAGTCCACGCCGACCCGGCTCGGCTCTCAGTTCGGTTCCGGGGCGTTCCACGGCGGCCTCGACCGCCTGGTCCAACGTCATCGTCGCCTGCTGAACGTGATCGGCGGTTTCCACGCCGATCGCGGCCAGCACCGAGGGCGTCACGGCCCTCACCATCGCGGCATACCCGGCCGCTGAGGGGTGGAACCGGTCGGGCCCGAAGAGCACCGACGGTGAAGCATCGAACTCCGGGCCCAGCAGGGAGCCCAGCAGAATCGGCCGACCACCTTCGGCGAGGGTGCCGGCACTCTGGTCGCTGGCCAGGCGCCGAGACCAGACCCGGGCCACAGTCCGAAGTGGCTGGGGGATCGGACGCACGGTGCCGAGGTCGGGGCAGGTACCCACGATCACCTCGGTGCCAACCGCACGCAGTCGGCGTACCGCTTCGCGCAGGGCGCGCACGGAACTGCGCGGCGAGATCGTGTGGGTCACGTCGTTGGCGCCGATCAGGATCACCGCGACGTGCGGGCGTAGATTCAGGGCGCGGGTCACCTGACCGGACAGGTCCAGGCTGGTGGCTCCCACCTTGCAGACCTCGCGGAGATAGACCCGCCGCCCCGACTGTTCCGAGATGCTGGCCGCGAGCGCCGCACCGGGCGTCTCCTCCACGGTTTCGACGCCGTAGCCGGCCGCACTGGAGTCACCCAGCAGGGCGATGCGCACCACGTCGCCGCCTCGGCTCCCGCCGTACCATCCGGTGGCGTCGGGGACCGGTGAGGAGATCTCCCCGATCATCCAGCGGGCGAAACGGGCTTCGGCGGCCAGAACCGCGTAGGACAACCCGCTCAGAGCGGTCAATCCACCGCCCCCCAGGGCAGCAGCGATCCCGACCTTGCGAAGAGTGGCGCCGCGCGACATACGCGCAGGGTACGAAACACCTCCTAGGGTGGCGACATGGACATCCACAACACCATGCTCGACCTGGTCGGCAACACCCCTTTGGTGCGGGTCAACAACGTCACTGACGGCGCCCGCGGCCAGGTCCTGGCGAAGGTGGAATACCTCAACCCGGGCGGCTCGGTGAAGGACCGAATCGCGGTGCGCATGGTCGACGAAGCCGAGAGAACCGGGGCGCTCCAGCCCGGAGGCACGATCGTGGAGCCCACCTCAGGCAACACCGGCGTGGGGTTGGCTCTGGTGGCCCAGCAGCGCGGCTACTCCTGCATCTTCGTGTGCCCGGACAAGGTCAGCGAGGACAAACGCAACGTGCTCAAGGCCTATGGGGCCGAGGTGGTTGTGTGCCCGACTGCGGTGGCTCCCGAGCATCCCGACTCCTACTACAACGTGTCGGACCGACTCGCCTCCCAACCGGGCGCGTGGAAGCCGGACCAGTACTCCAACCCGGCCAACCCGGCCTCCCACTACGCCACCACGGGCCCCGAGATCTGGGCGCAGACCGAGGGTCGGGTGACCCACTTCGTGGCCGGGGTGGGCACCGGCGGGACCATCTCGGGGGTCGGGCGCTATCTGAAGGACCAGAACCCCGACGTGCAGGTGATTGGGGCGGACCCGGTGGGGTCGGTCTACTCCGGGGGCACGGGACGGCCCTACCTCGTCGAGGGAGTGGGTGAAGACTTCTGGCCCGAGACCTATGACCGCGAGGTGGCCGACCGGATCATCGAGATCTCCGATGCCGACTCGTTCGCAATGACTCGACGCATGGCCCGCGAGGAAGGGATGCTCGTGGGCGGGTCGTCGGGCATGGCGATGGCCGCAGCGGTGCGCCTGGCCACCGAGATCGACGATCCCGACGCGGTGATCGTGGTGTTGCTGCCCGACTCGGGTCGTGGCTACCTCACCAAGGTGTTCAACGACGACTGGTTGGCCCAATACGGCTTCCTGCCCGCCGGTTCAGCGCTGACCGTCGGCGAGGTGCTGCGCTCCAAGCGTGGAGACCTTCCGGCCCTGGTCCACACCCACCCCACCGAGACGATCGCCGAAGCGGTCGCCATCTTGCGGGAGTACGGCGTTTCGCAGATGCCGGTCGTGCGCGCCGAACCCCCGGTCATGGCCGCCGAGGTTGCCGGTTCGGTCTCGGAGAAGGTCCTCCTCGACGCGCTCTACTCCGGCAACGCCCGCCTGGCGGACGCGGTCGAGGAGCACATGAGCGCTCCGCTGCCCACGATCGGCTCCACGGTGCCGGTCGCCGATGCGGTGACGGCTCTGGAGAACGCCGATGCGGTGTTGGTGCACGAGGACGGCCGCCCTGTCGGCGTACTCACTCGACAGGACCTGCTCAGCTTCCTGGCTCGCTAGGACCGGCGGATGCCGCCGGCTCACCGCACGCGTCGGGCTAGGGACTGATCGTCGTCTCGGTGTGGGTGCACGATCATCGCGAGCGCCTCCACGCCGTCGACCAGACGAGGCCCGGGTCGGGCGAAGGAGGCGTTGGCGTCCACCGCCCACACCGGCAGACCGAGATCCGGGGTCTGGGCGGCGAGTTCTGCGGCGCCGTCGAGGTCATAGCCGCACGGGGCGCACACGATCACGTCGGGCTGGCTGGCCGCGACCGACTCCCAGTCGGTGCGTACCGAAGGCTTGCCCGCCTCTCCTAGCGCATTGCTGGCACCGGCCAACTCGACCATCTCCGGGATCCAGTGCCCGGGGGCGAAGGGCGGATCGGTCCACTCCAGCAGGGCCACCCGCGCGGTGGGGTAGCCGATGGTGCTGCGCCAGGCTGCGGCCAGGCGCGAACGCAAGGAGCGAAGGAGTTCCTCGGCCGCGTCATGGTGGCCGGTCAGCGTTCCGACTGTGCCGATACTGGCGAAAGCGTCGTCGAAGGTGTGCGGGTCGAGGGTGAAGATCTGTGGCGGTACCTCGAGATGAGCGACGGCCTGCTCGACCGTGGCGACATCGACCGCACAGACCGCGCAGAGGTCCTGCGTGATGATCAGGTCGGGGTTGAGTGAGGCCAACAGGTCGGCATCGAGGCGATAGAGGTCCTGGTCGGTGTGCCGAGCCTGGCTCACCCAGGTATCGATCTCGTGGCTGGTCAGCCCCGGGGGCATCGTCACGGCAGAGACCACTGGGAGCCTGCGCGCCTGCTCGGGGTAGTCGCATTCGTCGCTGACGCCCACCACCTGGCTGCCCGCGCCGATCGCGAACAGGATCTCGGTGGCGGAAGGGAGGAGGGAGACGATCCGCACCTGCTGCATGCTAGGGGGCGTGTCCAGTTTCTACCTCACCCTGGCGCACCCGGCGGTCGGTGAGATCGAGGCCAAACGATCTCGGTTCCTCGCCGTGGTCGCCCCGGCAGCCAGCGAGGACGAGGCGCGCTCGGTGGTAGAGGCGGCCCGCAAAGAACACTGGGACGCCCGTCATCACTGCTCGGCCTTCATCTTGGGTGCTGATGGCTCGGTGGCGCGTTCCAGCGACGATGGTGAACCCAGCGGTACCGCAGGCGCGCCGATCCTGGCGGCGCTGCGTGGGCGCGGTCTCAGCGATGTCTGTGCCGTGGTGACAAGGTGGTTCGGCGGGACCTTGCTAGGTGCCGGTGGGCTGGTGCGGGCCTACTCCGACGCGGTTGTCGCCGCCCTCGACACCGCCGTGGTGGTACGCCGAGAGCGGCTCCTGCGGTGCGAGGTGGACTTGCCGCATGCCCTGGCCGCCAAGGTGGAACACGATCTGCGCGGCCACGCAATCACGGTTCTCGGGGTGACCCACTCGGCGGTAGCGACCATGCAGGTCGGGCTAGCGGAGGCGCAGGTCGCGAAAGTGGAGAGTCTGCTGGCGGCTTCGACCCACACCGAGACGCGATTGCGGATCGTGGGCGAGACCTGGGTGGAGACTCACTTGGGCGGCAGCGACTCGG
>CALMLL010000076.1 GCA_937868075.1 uncultured Marmoricola sp.
TATCGACCGCTCCGCAGTTTCGGGCAACAGCCTCGCCATCGACTTCCCGCGTGGACTGACCAGTCGACGCGACCTGGAGCGACATCGCTTCGACTTCTCCTTCTCCGGCCTCAAGACCGCGGTCGCCCGCTGGGTGGAAGCACGCGAACGCAACGGTGAGCCCGTCCCGGTCAGCGACGTCGCAGCAAGTTTCCAGGAGGCGGTCTGCGATGTGCTGGTGCGCAAAGCACTCGATGCGGCCCGGTGCGAGGGCATCGAGGACCTGCTCATCGGCGGCGGTGTCGCGGCCAACTCCCGCCTGCGCGCCATGGCCGAGGAACGTGCATCTCGACTGGGCATCCGGGTCCGGGTTCCCCGACCCGGGTTGTGCACCGACAACGGGGCCATGGTGGCTGCCCTCGGCGCCGAGGTGGTACGCCGGGGGCGTGCTCCCAGTCGTCTGGACGTCTCGGCCGATTCCAGCTTGCCGGTGACCAGCGTGCTGGGGTGATCGGTCGGGGGCTCAGTCGCTGACCGAGAAGATGAACGGCCGCCGGGCCGCGCTTGTGTCGACCGGGGTCGCCCGCACGATCGAGCGGTCTGCCCCGAAGCGCACCAACGCCACCGAGGTGGTGCCCTGCTCGCGCAGCGCGAGCAGCAGGTGGGAGCTGTCCTCCCAGACAGGTTCACCCAGCAGTTCGAGATGGTGGTCGGTGAGCCGGAAGTGCGTCAGTCGGTCGCCGGATAGGGCGTCGTGGATGGCGACGCTCACCGAGCCGTTGGCGCCCTCGCTCCGGGTCCACAACAGGCGCCCGTCGGAGTTGAACCGGCCCGCCGAGGCCACATCGAGTGGCATCGTCCACTTGATCGTGCCGTCCGGCTTGATCACGATCACCCGACCGGTGGCGCTGACCGCACTGATGAGGTTCTGCACTGGGCTGGCATCGATGACCGCCGTGACCGGCGCCGGCACGTCGCGCACCTTCCCGGCGAAGGTGATCACCTTGGCCGAGCCGGAATGGTCGGAATAGACCACTCGGTGGCCGGTGAGGAATCCGACGAACCTGTTCATGTCGGGGACCGCCACCGTGAGTTCGCCTTTGGCGGTGGGCGGCCCGACGGTCACGGTCTTGTCGTGGGCGTAGCCGACGTAGAACTCGCTGTGATCGAGGACCGCTGCCCTGTTGCCACTCGTGGTCGATCGCCCCGAGGAGGTCACCGCGCCGGTGCTGGAGTAGTGGGTCAGGACACCCTGGTCGTCGAGGACGAGCCAACCCTCGGTGTAGGCGAGGAAGGACCGCGCGCTCCCCAGCCAGGGGGGTGACTCGATGGTGCCGTCGGCGTGGGTCAGTGTGCTGGCGAAGGCGTAGTCGATGCGCGGCGGAGCGCCTTGCTGGATCCGGTCCAACGGCAGCGGTGCGGTCGGATCCCCGGAGGGCCCGGGGACGATCGAGATCTGCGCGACGGGGGACCCCTCCGGGGCGCGTCCGGGAAGGCCGGTTCCCAGGGTCACTGCGGCGCCGACGACGACCGCAAGGCCCAGTGAGCCGAGCCCCGCGGTCACGGTGGTACGCCGGCGACGAATCGCGCGCGCCCGGCTCTGGATGTCGTCGAAGGAGACCACGGGTGGCCGGAAGGCGCCGCCTTCGTGCTGGAGTACTTGGATCAGTCGATCCTCGGTCTGCATCATGACTCCCCCCTCGGGAGCAGGTCAGGGTCGGCATCGCTGTGCCGTCGCAGCGTGGCCAGGGCCCTACTGCACTGCGACTTCACCGTGCCGGCCGAGATCCCCAGGATCTGGGCCACCTCGGCCTCGGTGAGTTGTTCGTAGTAGCGAAGCACCACGACTGCCCGCTGCCGGGTGGGCAGGGCGTTGACCAGTCCCCACAGGGCTTGGTGCTGGGCGGCTTGGTGGGTCTGGTCTCTGTGGTCGGGCCCGGCCTGTTCGGGCAGCACGTCGCGCGTGGTCTCATGTCTCTTCCACGCGCGGCGCCACAGTGAGGTGGTCTCGTTGACGACCGCCCGACGTGCGTAGGCGTCGACGGCCCCCCGGATCTCGATGCGCGGCCAGGCGAGGTAGATCTTGGCCAGTGCTGTCTGGACGATGTCCTCGGCTGTGTGGGTGTCGCCGCAGAGCAGGTAGGCAGTACGCAACAGCCAGGCTTGGCGCGCCGTCATCCATTCGCTGAAGTCGGCGTCGTAGTCGCGAGAGCTCACCCGTAGCTCCACCTCCGGCACAGAGACTGCCACGATCGACCCCCCTTCTGCGTTGCCAGCTTGGCGAGACCTCTGTGCTCAAGACGCCGCGCCGGGTCGGAAGGTTGCAGAGAAGTTGGTGGGCCGGTGCTTGCCGTGGCAGGCGCCATCCACAAGGCTCAGGGCATCAGCCGAGGAGGAACTCATGCAGCAGGTCAAGGGCGTCATCGCTCGCGCCAAGGGCGCACCGGTCACCGTCGAGACGATCAACATTCCCGATCCGGGTCCGGGTGAGGCCGTGGTCGTGGTGCAGGCCTGCGGGGTCTGTCACACCGACCTGCACTACCGCGAAGGTGGGATCAACGACGATTTCCCCTTCTTGTTGGGACATGAGGCCGCAGGCGTGGTGGAGAGCGTGGGGGAGGGTGTGCGAGACATCGCCCCCGGCGACTTCGTGATCCTCAACTGGCGTGCGGTGTGCGGGAACTGCCGCGCCTGCAACCGTGGTGAGCCGTGGTACTGCTTCGCGACCCACAACGCGACCCAGAAGATGACCCTGGCAGATGGCACCGAGTTGAGCCCGGCGCTGGGGATCGGCGCGTTCGCGGAGAAGACCCTGGTGGCTGCCGGGCAGTGCACCAAGGTAGACGCCGAGGCACGAGCCGCTGCGGTCGGCTTGCTCGGCTGTGGCGTCATGGCCGGACTCGGCGCGGCCATCAACACCGGCAACGTGGGTCGTGGCAAGTCGGTGGCGGTGATCGGGTGCGGTGGTGTCGGCTCGGCCGCGATCGCCGGGTCCGCCCTCGCCGGAGCGTCCAAGATCATCGCCGTCGACATCGACGACCGGAAGTTGGAGTGGGCGCGCGACATGGGCGCCACCGACACCGTGAACTCCGCCAAGACCGACCCGGTGGCCGCCATCCAGGCGCTCACCGACGGCCATGGCGCTGATGTCGTCATCGACGCGGTGGGTCGCCCGGAGACCTGGAAGCAGGCCTTCTACGCCCGTGACCTTGCCGGCACGGTGGTGCTGGTCGGCGTACCCACCCCGGACATGAAGATCCCCGAGATCCCGCTCATCGACGTCTTCGGCCGTGGTGGCGCCCTCAAGTCGAGTTGGTACGGCGACTGCCTGCCCAGCCGTGACTTCCCGATGCTGGTCGACCTCTACAAGCAGGGTCGTCTCGATCTGGACGCTTTCGTCAGCGAGGAGATCGCCCTCGACGGTGTCGAGGAAGCCTTCGAGAAGATGCATCACGGGGACGTTCTTCGCTCCGTGGTCATCATCTAGTGGCGTCGGCATGAGTGCTCGCATCGACCACACGATCACGTCGGGAACTTTCAGTCTCGACGGGCAGACTTTCGAGGTCGACAACAACGTCTGGGTGATCGGGGACGACGAGGAGTGTGTGGTTATCGACGCCCCTCACGACGTTGACGCCATCCTCGATGTCGTGGCCGGGCGGCGGGTTGCCGCGATCGTGTGCACCCACGCCCACGACGACCACGTGCGGGTCGCGCCGGCCCTGCGCGAGCGCACCGGCGCCCCGATCATGCTCCACCCCGGCGACCGGCCGGTCTGGGAACTCACCCACCCGGGTGTGGAGTGGGACATCGACCTGGCAGACGGTGACCATCTCAGGTTCGGTGGCGCCGACCTCGAAGTGATCCACACCCCCGGCCATGCGCCTGGGGCGGTGTGCCTCCACGCAGCAGACCTGGGCTGTGTCTTCAGCGGTGACACGCTGTTCAACGGCGGCCCGGGGGCGACCGGCCGTTCGTTCAGCGACGCCGATCTCATCAAGGACTCGATCCGTTCGCGCTTGCTGGTGTTGCCCGACGAGACCGTCGTTCACACCGGCCACGGCGAGGACACCACTATCGGTGCCGAGCGCGGCAACCTGGGGTGAAGGTCGCTAGAACGGCTCGACCAGGAGCGCCACCCCGCGTCCCTGCACCCGGGTCAGCACCAAAGTGGCGGCCTCGTCCCCGCGCAGGGACAGTCGGGCGCGCAGATGCTCGGGCACGACCTGGACCCCGCGCTTCTTGATCGTCAGTGAGCCGATACCTCGCTGGCGCAACGCCTGTTTGAGTGCCTTCTCCCGGAACGGCACCTCCTCCAGGACTCGATAGCCGCGGGCGAAGGGTGTCGTGAACGCATGCTCCGAGGTAACCCAGGCGATCTTGGGATCGATCAAGCGCCCGCCGACCCCGGCAGCCACCGCAGTGACCAGGCCGGCTCGGATCACCGCGTCGTCTGGTTCGTAGAGGAGGCCGAGAACCGGACCGGCGTCGATGCCGCCGGGGTCGTCCTCATCGGTCAAGGTGGCCAGGCCACCGTTGCCGATCACCGTCGCTCGACGGACGACGGTTGCCAACGGGCCCGACCACAGCACCGCCTCCTTGAGTTCCCCGTGATCACTGACCCACTCGGCCTCCACGCCTGCCGGGACCATGGCGTGGGGGATCCCGGGGGCGACCTTGACGCACGAAGCCCGGGTCAACAGGTCCGAGACGAACTCCCACGAAGGCAGCCAGGCATCGGGCCGGAAACTCCGCCCGGCACCGGTACGCCGAGCCGGATCCGCGAACCGCACCCCGAACGGGCTGAGGTCCAAGGTGGTGGCATCGGCCACCGAGACCGCACCCGGCAACCCCAGGGCGACCAGGTTCGCTCGTGCCATGGCCACCCGCAGCGGGTCGAGGTCGACCCCGGCCGTGGTCAGACCTGCCTCGGCGAGTGCCACCAGGTCACCGCCGATGCCGCAGCCGAGGTCGATCACCGAGTCCGGTGCCGCCGCAGCGATTCGACCGGCTCGGTGACGAGCCACCGGCAACCGGGTGGCCTGCTCGAGAGCCTCGCGGGTGAAGTACATGTGGCGAGCCGCGGACCCGAACTTGGCGCGCCCCTTGTCGCGCAACTCCGCGATCGAGAAGGCCAAGGACACCTGCTCGGCCTGGAAGCGGGCCCGCAGGGAACTCGCCGCGCCCAGGCTCCGATCGCCGGCTTCGACCTGGCTGAGCAATTCCTGCCCGTCGTCGCCGAGCAGCCATTCGAAGGTCTCGAGTCGGCTCTCGTCACTGCTCACCGGTGACCGCCGTCGGCTAACGGAAGGCCGCCAAGCCGGTGAGGGCCTGGCCGACCACCAGGGTGTGCATCTCGACGGTGCCCTCGTAGGTGAGCACCGACTCGAGATTGTTGGCGTGGCGGATGACCGGGAACTCCAAGGAGATGCCGTTGGCACCGAGGATGGTCCGGGCCGTGCGGCAGATCTCCAGGGCCTCACGGATGTTGTTGAGTTTGCCGAGACTGACCTGCTCGGGCCGCAGCGTGCCGGCATCCTTGCGTCGGCCCAGGTGGAGTGCCAACAACTGGCCCTTGATCAACTCCAGCGACATGTCGGCCAACTTGGCCTGGGTCAACTGGAAGCCGGCGATCGGTTTGCCGAACTGCTCGCGCTCGCCGGCGTACCTCAGAGCGGTCTCGAAGGAGGACCGAGCCGCGCCCAGGGCGCCCCACACGATGCCGAAGCGGGCCTCGCTCAGGCAGGACAGCGGGCCCTTGAGGCCGACCACGTCGGGGAGTGCGGCCGAGGCGGGCAACCGCACCCCGTCGAGCACCAACTCGGAGGTGACCGAGGCGCGCAGAGACAACTTGTGTTTGATCTCGGGAGCCGAGAACCCCGGCGAATCGGTGGGTACGACGAAGCCGCGGATGCCGTCCTCGGTCTGGGCCCACACCACGGCCACGTCGGCGATGGAACCGTTCGTGATCCACATCTTCCGCCCGTCGAGGACCCAGGCGTCCCCGTCGCGGCGGGCCCGGGTGCGCATCGACCCGGGGTCGGATCCGGCGTCGGGTTCGGTGAGCCCGAAGCAGCCGATCAGGTCCCCGGCGGCCATGCCGGGCAGCCACTGCTGCTTCTGCTCCTCACTGCCGAAGCGCCAGATCGCGAACATCGCCAGCGAACCCTGCACCGAGACCATGGAGCGGACGCCGGAGTCGCAGGCTTCCAACTCGATGCAGGCAAGGCCGTAGTCGACCGCGCTCATGCCGGCGCAGCCGTAGCCGTCGAGGTGCATCCCGAGCAAGCCCATCTCGCCGAAGGACTTCATCAGCCCGCGGGGGTCGTCGATCTCGCCGCGCTCGAACCAGTCCGCGACGTAGGGGGCGGCTACTTCCTCGACGAGTTGGCGGGTCGCTGCCCGGACCGCGATCTCGTCCTCGGTGAGCAGGTCGTCGATCCCAGCAGGATCGAGGCGGTTGAAAGCAGGCAGGGCTGCGGGGTGACTCATCGGGCTCTCCTCGGGCCTGGTGGACCAACGTGTCGACCCATGTGTCATACCACGATGCGACCTCCCGGGGTGCTCGGCCTCGTGCAAGCATGGGAACAACCGTCCCTTCGACCGCTGCGAGTTGTGATGTACAACGTGACCAACCCCGCCACCTTGGAGGTTCTGCGGAGCTATCCGACTGCGAGCGACGTGGAGATCCAAGCGGCGCTGAGCCGGGCTCACGCGGCGTACTCGGTGTGGCGGGAGACGCCCTTGGCCGAGCGTGCCGAGGTGCTGACCACAGCGGCTGGCATGTTCCGCGAGCGGGCGGCCGAACTCGGTGAGTTGGCACACCGGGAGATGGGCAAGTCGCTGGGAGCCGCGACCGGTGAGGCCGCCTTCTTCGGCGACATCGTCGACTTCTACGTCGAGCGCGGCCCCGAACTCCTGCGCGATCGCGAGTTCACCCCTGCCAGCGGGGGTCGGGCACTGCTCCAGCGACGCCCGGTCGGGGTGCTGCTGGGGATCATGCCGTGGAACTACCCCTACTACCAGGTGGCCCGATTCGTGGCTCCCAACCTTCTCCTGGGCAACCCGATCCTGCTCAAGCATGCGCCGAGTTGTCCGAGTTCGGCGGCGGCCATCGAGGCGATCTTCGCCGAAGCCGGACTCCCGGACGGGGCCTACGTCAACCTCTTCGCCACGAACGAGCAGGTGGCCGCGATCATCGCCGATGATCGCGTGCAGGGTGTCTCGTTGACCGGATCGGAGCGGGCTGGCGCGGCCGTCGCCGAGATCGCCGGGCGCCACCTCAAGAAGGTGGTCTTGGAGTTGGGCGGCTCCGACCCTCTCCTCGTCCTGGACACCACCGACCCGGTGGCGATGGCCACGACGGCGTACTCGGCCCGCATGGCCAACACCGGCCAGGCCTGCAACTCACCCAAACGCATGATCGTGGTGGGGGAGGGATATCCGCAGTTCCTCGACACGATGGTCCGACTCGCTGCCGAGACCGCCAACAGCGACCGCCTCGCTCCGTTGGCCTCTGAGGCGGCCGCGATCACGATCCAGCGCCAGGTGGATGAGGCCGTCGATGCCGGGGCCACCCTGCACGTGGGCGGGCAGCGCGGCGGGGCATTCGTGACCCCGGCCGTGCTGACCGGAGTGACGCCCCAGATGAAGCTGTACCACGAAGAGGCCTTCGGCCCGGTCATCGTGATCCACCAGGTCGCCGGGATCGACGAGGCGGTGGCACTGGCCAACGACTCCGCCTTCGGACTGGGTGCGGTGGTCTATTCCGACGACGAGGAGTTGGCCCTTCAGGTGGCGAACCGCCTCGATGTGGGCATGGTCTACATCAACCAACCCGAGGACTCCGAGCCCGACCTGCCCTTCGGCGGGATCAAGCGCTCCGGTTTCGGCCGCGAGTTGGCGCACTTCGGACTCGATGAGTTCGCCAACCACAAACTGATCCGGCTTCCCTAGGTCCGGTTCCGGCCGTCTCAGGTCCCCTGGGTCTCGTTGGCACTCACTTGAGGGGAGTGCTAGTTTCTGTGTTGGCACTCTCGGCATGAGTGTGCCAACACCTGCCCGCCCCCGGCGCGGCGAGGTGTCACCGAGCAACCGAACTCATCAGCAGAAAGTGGAGGTCGACACAGTGTCGGTCAACATCAAGCCGCTCGAGGACCGGATCGTCGTGAGGACTCTCGACGCCGAGCAGACCACGGCTTCTGGCCTGGTCATCCCGGACACCGCCAAGGAGAAGCCCCAGGAGGGCGAGGTCGTGGCCACCGGTCCGGGTCGTATCGACGACCACGGCAACCGCGTGCCCCTCGACGTCGCCGTCGGCGACAAGGTGATCTTCAGCAAGTACGGCGGGACCGAGGTCAAGTACGCCGGCGAAGAGTTCCTCATCCTGTCGGCCCGCGACGTGCTGGCTGTCGTTTCCTGATCCACCGCATCACCCCCGTCGTGACCCTCCACTGAGGTCACGAGGCGTCATGCGGATCGGCGGCACGTGCCCCGATTCGCGTGATGCCGGGTGCAGTCCTTCGCCTCGTGCGAGGGCCGCAGCCCGAGCCCGAGGGACCACCTATCAAGGAGCACACAGTGCCGAAGATCCTGGAGTTCGACGAGTCCGCTCGTCGGGCACTCGAGCGCGGAGTCGACGCGCTCGCCAACGCCGTCAAGGTGACGCTGGGCCCCAAGGGCCGCTACGTCGTCCTGGACAAGAAGTGGGGCGCCCCCACCATCACCAACGACGGTGTCACCGTCGCCCGTGAGGTGGAGTTGGACGACCCGTTTGAGAACCTTGGTGCCCAACTGACCAAGGAAGTCGCCACCAAGACCAACGATGTTGCCGGTGACGGCACCACGACCGCAACAGTCCTGGCCCAGGCGATGGTCCACGAGGGCCTGCGCGCGGTCACCGCCGGCGCCAACCCGATGAGCCTGAAGCGCGGCATGGACAAGGCCGCCGAGGCGGTCAACAAGGCACTGGGCGAGGCCGCCCGTGAGGTCGAGTCGGTCGAGGACATGGCTGCCGTGGCGACGGTGTCGAGCCGCGACCAGCAGATCGGCGACCTGCTCGCCGAGGCCTTCGACAAGGTCGGCAAGGACGGCGTGATCACCGTCGAGGAGTCCAACACCATGGGCACCGAGTTGGAGTTCACCGAAGGCATGCAGTTCGACAAGGGTTACCTGTCGCCGTACTTCGTGACCGACCCAGAGTCGATGGAGGCGGTCCTCGACGACCCCTACATCCTCTTGCACCAGGGCAAGATCTCCGCGATCGCGGAGTTGTTGCCGATGCTGGAGAAGGTCATCTCCGCGGGCAAGCCGCTGTTCATCCTTGCCGAGGACGTCGAGGGCGAAGCGCTCTCCACGCTCGTGGTCAACAAGATCCGCGGCACCTTCAACGCGGTAGCGGTCAAGTCGCCGGCGTTCGGTGACCGACGCAAGGCCATGATGCAAGACATCGCGGTCCTCACCGGCGGCCAGGTGGTGGCTCCCGAGATCGGGCTCAAGCTGGACCAGGTCGGCCTCGACGTGCTCGGCACCGCCCGGCGTGTGGTCGTCACCAAGGACAACACCACGATCGTCGAGGGCGGTGGCGCCTCGGAGGAGGTGGCCGGCCGCGTGGCACAGATCAAGGCCGAGATCGACAACACCGACTCCGACTGGGATCGCGAGAAGCTCCAGGAGCGGCTCGCCAAGCTGGCCGGCGGGGTGTGCGTCGTCAAGGTCGGTGCCGCCACCGAGGTGGAGTTGAAGGAGAAGAAGCACCGCATCGAGGACGCGGTCTCCGCGACCCGTGCCGCCATCGAAGAGGGCATCGTCCCCGGCGGCGGCTCGGCGCTGATCCATGCGACCTCCGCACTCGACGGCGACCTCGGTCTGACCGGCGACGAGGCGATCGGTGTTCGCGTCGTCCGCAAGTCGATGGACGAGCCGCTGCGCTGGATCGCCGAGAACGGCGGAGACCAGGGCTACGTCGTGGTTGCCAATGTCCGCGCCAAGGGCGCCGGGGGTGGTTTCAACGCTGCGACCGGCGAGTACGGCGACCTGCTGGCGCAGGGCATCCTCGACCCGGTCAAGGTGACCCGGTCGGCGCTGACCAACGCGACCTCGATCGCCGGCATGCTCTTGACCACCGAGACTCTCGTGGTCGAGAAGCCGGAAGAGGACGAGGCTCCTGCTGCCGGTCACGGCCACGGCCACGGCCACGGTCACTGATCGAACCAAGCTGATTTCGGCCCGCCACATCGACGGATGTGGCGGGCCGAATCGGCTTTTTCGAAGGTTCGCGTACGCGATGTGGAGAGGGTCGACGCCCGGTTTGGCCGATAGCTGACATTTGTGGAGTCTGAGACTCCAAATATTTACTCGCCTAGCTCCTGAAAGTTACCTAGGACACAGATATTTGCATGAAGATTCACTACACTGGATATACGGACGCCATCCATGTCCGTCAACCACATAGGGGATCGCCATGCAGGTTCAAAACACCACTTCGAACCGAGCGGACCTCAGCCCGAAGCTCACGACGCAGGGGCTCTCCCTCGCCGCGCTTGTCGCGCTGGTAGTCGGCTCGATGATCGGCAGCGGAATCTTCGCGCTGCCCTCCCAGATGGCTGGAAGCGCGGCTCCCGGCCCACTCCTGATCGGCTGGCTCATCACCGGCGCCGGCATGCTGATGCTGGCCTTCGTGTTCCAGTCGCTCGCCTCCCGTAAGCCCGACATCGACGGCGGTGTCTACGGATACGCCCGTGCTGGCTTTGGCAACTACATCGGATTCACCTCGGCCTGGGGCTACTGGCTCTCGGCCTGGATCGGCAACGTGTCCTACCTCGTCTTGTTGATGGCCACGCTGGGCTACTTCTTCCCCGCCTTCGAAGGCGGCAACACCGTCGCCGCGGTGGCTGGGGCCTCGGTCGTCCTGTGGCTGGTCCACCTACTCACCCTGCGGGGTGTGCGCGGAGCGGCCTTCGTCAACGTGATCGTCACGATCGCCAAGGTCGTGCCCATCCTCACCTTCGTCGCGATCGCCGCGGTCGGCTTCAAGGCCGGGATCTTCACTGCTGACTTCTGGGGAGAGAACGCCGGTCTCGGCGGCACCATGACCCAGGTCAAGTCCATGATGCTGGTCACCGTCTGGGTGTTCATCGGCATCGAAGGCGCATCGGTGTACTCCAAGCGCGCGCGGACTCGCTCCGATGTCGGCCGCGCAACCCTGCTCGGCTTCCTCGGCGTGCTGGCCCTGCTGCTGGCAGTCAACCTGCTCTCCTACGGGCTGATGGCCCAGGCCAAGCTGGCCAAGGTCGCCGACCCGTCGATGGCCGGTCTGCTCAAGCACGAAGTGGGCGCATGGGGCGCCGGCTTCATCTCGATCGGGCTGATCATCTCGCTGCTGGGCGCGCTCATCTCCTGGGTGCTGCTGTGCGTGGAGATCCTGCACCTGCCTGCCGTCGACCACGTGATGCCTGCGGTGCTGGCCAAGGAGAACAAGTACGGCGCTCCGGCTCCGGCTCTCTGGCTCACCACCGCCTGCGTCCAGCTCATGCTGCTGTGGACCCTCAAGAACGGCAACACCTATCTCGACCTGCTCTACCTGGCAACGTCGCTGATCCTGCTGCCGTACCTCTGGTCTGCCGCCTACCAGCTCAAGCTCGCCCTGAGCGGGGAGACCTACTCCGGTAGCGACCGCAACAGGGACCTGTTCGTTGGCTTCATCGCTCTCGTCTACGCCGTGTGGCTGGTCTACGCAGGTGGCTGGCAGTACGTTCTCGTCGCTGCCCTGTTCTACCTCGTCGGCACCGCCATCTACGTGTGGGCGCGTAAGGAGGCCAAGCTTCCGGTCTTCACCAAGCCGGAGATCGCGGCTGTGGCCGTGGTCGCGCTGACATCGGTGATCGCCCTGGTCGGCATGAACGCCGGCTGGCTCTCGGTCTGACCTAGAAAGGGAACTGACATGAACACCCACCCCAGACCCACACCCGGTGTGTGGTCCGAAACTGGCAAGCTCCGCTCGGTCCTGGTCTGCTCACCCGGGCTCGCGCACCAACGGCTGACCCCGGACACGATGGCTCGGCTCCTGTTCGACGACGTGATCTGGGTCCAGCAGGCCAAGCGTGACCACTACGACTTCGTGGCCAAGATCCGCGAACGCGACGTGGAGGTCTTGGAACTCCACGAGTGCCTCGCCGAGATCCTGGCCATGAAGGAGGCGCGTGCCTGGCTCTTGGACCGCAAGATCACCGGGGACCTGGTCGGGGACCCGCTGGTCCCCGAGGTCCGAGCCTGGCTCGACCAGATGCCAGCGGTCCAGTTGGCTGAGTTCCTCATCGGCGGCATCTCCTATCAGGACGTGCCGGCCGAGATCGGCGGCAGTTTCTTGACCGCCCTCAAGGACTACGACCCGGCCGGATTCGTCGTCCCCCCGCTGCCCAACACGCTGTTCATGCGTGACAACACCTCCTGGGTGTTCGGTGGGGTGACGCTCAACCCGATGTACATGCCGGCTCGACGCCAAGAGACCCTGCTCACCACCGCGGTCTACAAGTTCCACCCCGCCTTCGCCGGGTTCGACTACTCGGTCTGGCTGGGGGAGGGCGATCCGCAGATCGACCCGATCGACCGTGGGCTGTCCACGATCGAGGGCGGCGACGTCATGCCTCTAGGCAACGGCGTGGTCCTCATCGGGATGAGTGAGCGCACGTCGTACCAAGGCATCACGCAGTTGGCCAGCAGCCTCTTCCAGGCCGAGGCCGCCGAGCGGGTCATCGTGGCCGGGTTGCCACGGGTGCGTCACGCGATGCACCTCGACACGGTGTTCACGTTCTGTGACCGCGACGTGGTCAGTGCGTACGCACCGGTGACCCACGCCATCCGGCCGTTCAGCATTCGGCCCGATGAGTCGGCCAAGTCGGGCATGGATGTGCGCCACGACAAGGGCGGCCTCGTCGAGACCCTCAACGAGGCCATGGGCGTGAAGTTCCGCGAGGTCGTCACCGGCGGTGACATCTACGGAGTCGAGCGCGAGCAATGGGATGACGGCAACAACGTCTTGGCGCTCGAGCCCGGCGTGGTGGTCGGCTACGACCGCAACACCCAGACCAACACCGCGCTGCGCAAGGCCGGCATCGAAGTCATCACCATCGACGCCTCCGAACTCGGGCGTGGACGTGGTGGTGGGCGTTGTATGACCTGCCCGATCTCCCGCGATCCGATCTGACCTCCTACCACCGAAACGAGACACAGCTATGCCTTTCAACAACCACAACCGCAGCCTGCTCAGCCTGGTCCACCACACCGACCGTGACCTGCACTACTTGCTGGACCTGTCTCGCGACCTCAAGCGAGCCAAGTACTCCGGGGTCTCTCGCAAGACCCTGGAGGGCAAGAACATCGCGCTGATCTTCGAGAAGACCTCGACGCGCACGCGGTGTGCCTTCGAGGTGGCGGCGTACGACGAGGGTGCCCACGTCACCTACATCGACCCGTCCTCCTCGCAGATCGGCCACAAGGAATCGATGAAGGACACCGCCCGGGTCCTGGGCCGGATGTACGACGCGATCGAGTACCGCGGGTCGGCGCAGGACAACGTCGAGACGCTGGCCGAGTGGGCCGGGGTCCCGGTCTTCAACGGTCTGACCGACGAGTTCCACCCCACCCAGATGCTCGCCGACGTGCTCACCATGACCGAGCACTCCGACAAGCCGATCCACCACATCTCCTACGCCTTCGTCGGAGACGGCCGCAACAACGTGGCGAACTCGCTGCTGCTGGTCGGCTCCAAGCTCGGGATGGACGTGCGCATCGGTGCTCCGAAGGAACTGTGGCCCAGCGACGAACTGGTCGAGATGTGCCGCGGTTTCGCCCAGCACTCCGGCGCCCGCATCACCATCACCGACGACCCCCACGAGGCGGTCAAGGGTGTGGACTTCATCCACACCGACGTGTGGGTCTCCATGGGTGAGCCGATCGAGTCGTGGGGGGAGCGCATCGACATGCTGCTGCCCTTCCAGGTCAACTCGGAACTGATGGCGGCCAGCGGCAACCAGCGCGTGCGGTTCATGCACTGCCTGCCGGCCTTCCACAACTCCGAGACCAAGGTGGGCGCCCAGATCGCGGCGCAGTACCCCCACCTGACCAACGGCATCGAGGTGACCGAGGATGTGTTCGAATCCCCGGCCAACATCGCTTTCGAGCAGGCGGAGAACCGCATGCACACGATCAAGGCGGTCCTCGTGGCCGCGCTGAGCTAGGGGCCCGCGATGAGAATGGTCATCGCCCTGGGCGGCAACGCGCTCTTGCAGCGTGGCCAGCCCATGACGGCCGACAACCAGCGCGACAACATCCGGGTCGCGTGTGAGCGGATCGCCACGGTCGTGTCCGGCAACGAGATCGTGATCGCCCACGGCAACGGCCCCCAGGTCGGGTTGCTGGCGCTCCAGGCCGCGGCCTACACCGCGGTGGCGCCCTACCCGCTCGACATCCTGGGCGCCCAGACCGAGGCCATGATCGGTTACGTCATCGAGCAGGAGTTGGGCAACCTGGTTCCGTTCGAGCAGCCTCTCGCCACGCTGCTGACCCAGATCGAGGTCGATCGTTCCGACCCGGCGTTCGCCAACCCGACCAAGCCGATCGGGCCGATCTACGACAAGGCGACCGCCGAGGCTTTGGCCGCCTCAGAAGGCTGGACGATCGCTCCCGACGGTGACTCCTTCCGTCGCGTCGTCGCCAGCCCGAAGCCGCAGCGGATCTTCGAGATCCGTCCGATCCGGCAGTTGCTGGAGGCCGGCACGGTCGTTATCTGTGCCGGCGGCGGCGGCATCCCGACGATGTACGACGAGAACGGCGACCTCGAGGGCGTCGAGGCGGTCATCGACAAGGACCTCGCCTCCGCGCTGCTAGCCGAGGAACTCTCCGCCGACCTCTTGGTGATCGCCACCGACGTCGACGGCGTCTACACCGGGTGGGGCACTCCCGATCAAGCGCGCCTGGGACAGGTCACTCCCCAGGATCTTGCCGGGCTCGACCTGCCGGCCGGATCCATGGGGCCCAAGGTGGAGGCGGCCTGCCGCTTCGTCGAGCGCACCGGAGGCCGGGCCGCCATCGGCGCCCTGGCCGACATCGCCGACATCGTGGCCGGCACCGCAGGAACACAGGTCACCGCAGCCGCTCGGTGATCCCCGAGTGAGGCAGCCCCGGCAGTGCGCGCCGGGGCTGCCGCTTGCACTCTAGGCTGCGGTCCGTGCGGAACCTCAGAATCGTCCTCATCGTGGCCTTCCTGG
>CALMLL010000077.1 GCA_937868075.1 uncultured Marmoricola sp.
GGCTCGACTTCGACGCCGTCGTCGCGACCCCGGACATGATGGGCAAGGTCGGTCGTCTCGGCCGGGTGCTCGGTCCGCGTGGTCTCATGCCCAACCCCAAGACCGGCACCGTGACTCCTGACCCGGCCAAGGCCGTGACCGACATCAAGGGCGGCAAGATCGAGTTCCGGGTGGACCGTCACGCCAACCTTCACTTCATCATCGGCAAGGCCTCCTTCACCGAGGTGGCATTGGCGGAGAACTACGCCGCCGCCCTCGAAGAGGTGCTCCGGTTGAAGCCGGCCAGCTCCAAGGGCCGTTACGTCAAGAAAGTGACCGTCTCCACCACCATGGGCCCGGGCATCCAGGTTGACCCCAACCGGACCCGCAACGTGGCCAGCGAGGACGTCGACGCCTGATCAGTTGAGGCTCGATCCCGCTGGGATCAAAGCAACGCGCAGTGCCGCGAGGGAGTACGCCGACGGGCGCCCTCGCGGCACTGTTGTTTGTCGATGTCGAACGGCTGGCTCAGCGGCGAAAACGCGGATCCTGACGCATCCGCGGATCGTCTCGTGGATCCACCGGGCAACAGCCGCTTTGGAGGCGCACTCGCCCGCTGAGCATGCCGAAGATCAACACCAGCATGAAGACGAGCACCCCGGCGGCGAGGAACTCTGGCATCGCGACCTCCTTGGGAGTGACCACCATCGGAACACAGCGCCCTGTCACCAGGCAACGATGCCTCGTGAGAAAGTGACGTCATGAGGACTCGATCTCGCCACGCTTTCTCCGGACTCGTCGCCATCGTGTTGGCCCTGAGCCTCACCGCATGCGGCCAAGGCGCCACGTCCACGGCCACCAAGTCCGGCGCCGATGCCAGTGCCGCTGCTGGGGCCAGCAAGACGCCCGGCGAAATGAGTCTCAAGGACTTCGCGGCGGCCATGGCCAGTAACCAGACGGGGCAGAGTTACCACACCGACATGGTGATCGACATGGTGGCCAAGGCCGGGAAGACGAGCATGCGGGCCAGCGGCGACTATGGCCCGACACCTGCTGGCCCGGGCCTACGCATGACCATGGAAACGCCGATGGGCAAGATCAAGGTGATCATGATCGGCAAGGACTTCTACATGTTGATGCCGTTCATGACTGACAAGTGGCAGAAGATGGATGAGAAGTCCGCCGAAGAAGCCCAAGCCGGCTCCGACCCTGAGGCATACGTCAAGATGCTCGAGAGCGCCTCCAAGGTGGAGTTCATCGGCAACGAAGACGTGGATGGTCAGAGCGCCGATCACTACAAAGTCACGCTGCCGAAGGAGGCCGTGGCCAAGGCCCAGGGCACGCCCCTCGAGGCGCTCAAGAGCATCAGCGACGACCTCGTCTATGACATCTGGCTCAACGGCGCCAAACAGCCGGTGAAGATGGTCAACAAGATGACCATGGACGGGCAGGGGCTAACGACCACGGTCACGTTCTCCAATTACGGCCAGGAGGTCACTATCAAGGCGCCTCCGGCGAACCGTGTGGTCGACTTCAAGATGCCGTAGGTGGGTGCGCGTTCAGCGCTCGGGCATTGGCGACCCACCCCGGGGTGAGTCCCTGCGGGATTTGGTTCACGGCCGCCTCGTCACCTATCGTTGCCCGCTGGAACCAAAGACCGTCGGTCCCCACTAGCTGGGTGAAGGTCCTACCTCGTGTAGGCGGCCAACGCAGGTGACACAGATCCGGCGGAATCCGCCTGACGCCCTGTGCATCTGCGCCAGGGCGTTTCTTCTTTCCGCTGGCCGCCATCTCGATGGCTGCTCGCACCGAGGTCCTCGGTTCCAACCGGTGTCCGGCCACCCGGCCGATCACCAGCACACCCCGTGCAGAGTTGGAAGGAGACCCATGGCGCGGCCAGACAAGGCAGCAGCCGTCGCGGAGATCGTCGAGCAGTTCAACGATTCCGCGGGTGCTGTGCTGACCGAGTACCGCGGTCTCACCGTGAAGCAGTTGCAGGCTCTGCGACGCTCGCTCGGCGAGAACGCCAACTACGCCGTGGTCAAGAACACGCTCACCAAGATCGCTGCCAAGGAAGCCGGAGTCGACGGAGTCGACGACCTGCTCAATGGCCCGACTGCTATCGCCTTCATCAACGGCGACGTGGTCGAAGCGGCCAAGGGTCTGCGTGACTTCGCCAAGGCAAACCCCGCCCTGATCATCAAGGGTGGGTACGTCGACGGCGCCACCATGGATGCCGCGCAGATCGCCAAGCTGGCCGACCTGGAGAGCCGTGAGGTTCTGCTGGGCAAGCTGGCTGGCGCGATGCTCGCGTCCTTGAGCCAGGCCGTCTACCTCCTCAACGCCCCGCTCGCGCAGATGGCCCGTGTCGCCGGCGCCCTGCAGAGCAAGGCCGAGGAGGACCCCTCAGTCCTGGGCGGGGGTGCCGGCACGCCGGCTCCCGTCGCGGACGTAACGGAGACCGACACCGAGGAGGCTGCGGCACCCGCCGAGGCCGCCGCGGAGGAGACCACCGAGGCCTGATCGGGCCGACAACACACCCACCCGGTGTCTGTCGCCCGACAGTCACCACCAAACGAAAGGATCGCCACCATGGCGAAGCTCAGCACTGACGAGCTGCTGGATGCCTTCAAGGAGATGACCCTCCTGGAGCTCAGCGAGTTCGTGAAGCAGTTCGAGGACACCTTCGGCGTGACCGCCGCCGCTCCGGTGGCCGTTGCCGCCGCCCCGGCCGCCGGTGGCGCCGACGCCGGCGCCGACGCCGCTGCCGAGCAGGACGAGTTCGACGTCGTCCTCGAGGCCGCTGGTGAGAAGAAGATCAACGTCATCAAGGAGGTGCGCGCCCTCACCTCCCTCGGTCTCAAGGAGGCCAAGGAACTGGTCGAGGCCGCTCCCAAGGCTGTCTTGGAGAAGGTTGCCAAGGAAGCCGCCGAGAAGGCCAAGGAAGCCCTCGAAGGCGCTGGCGCCACCGTCACCCTCAAGTGACCTCTGGCTAGACAGTTCAACAGCACCGCTGCGCAAGCGCAGCACGCGGCGGAGGCCGACCCGAAGGGGTCGGCCTCCGTTGTTTTTCGCGGCTCGACCGAAGCTCGACGATCACGGTTTTCCACCACTAGGCCAAGGGTGCTTGACCAGGCCAGGGGGAGGGTTCACACTCGTCGCCAACACGGCCAGCGCGGCAGGATTCGCTGGTTGTGATAATGCGCGCGCCTGAGCTATCCTTGGCGTTTGCGCCCTCTCTCAGATGCGCCTCTGCCTGCCCGGATGGCTGAGGTTGTGGTGGGTCGGCGACAACCAGTTGTGTTTCCTTGGAAGGTCCCCTCTTGGCCGCCTCGCGCTCCACTAGTTCCGCTGCACCAACTCGCCGCCTTTCCTTCGCCAAGATCACCGAGCCCCTCGCGGTTCCCCAACTCCTCTCGCTTCAAACTGACAGCTTCGACTGGCTGATCGGCAACGAGCGGTGGCAGCAGCGGGTCGCCGAGCGTCAGGCCGCAGGCGAAGACGTCTCCACCAAGACCGGTCTGCAGGAGATCTTCGAGGAGATCTCCCCGATCGAGGACTTCGCCGAGACGATGTCGCTCTCCTTCGAGTCTCCGGTCTTCTACGACCCGAAGTACACCGAAGAGGAGTGCAAGGAGAAGGACTTCACCTACTCCGCGCCGCTCTATGTCTCGGCTGAGTTCTTCAACTCCGAGACCGGCGAGCTCAAGGCACAGACCGTCTTCATGGGCGACTTCCCGCTGATGACCCGCAAGGGCACCTTCATCATCAACGGCACCGAGCGCGTCGTGGTCTCGCAGTTGGTGCGCTCCCCGGGTGTGTACTTCGAGCGCACCGCCGACAAGACCTCTGACAAAGACATCTTCACCGCCAAGGTGATCCCCAGCCGTGGCGCCTGGTTGGAGTTCGAGATCGACAAGCGCGACATGGTCGGCGTACGCCTTGATCGCAAGCGCAAGCAGAACGTCACAGTGCTCCTCAAGGCCCTGGGCTGGACCAACGAGCAGATTCGCGAAGAGTTCGGCCAGTACGAGTCGATGATGCTGACCCTGGAGAAGGACAACACCCAGGCCCAGGATGACGCGCTGCTCGACATCTACCGCAAGCTTCGTCCGGGCGAACCCCCCACGCGTGAGGCTGCGCAGACGCTGCTGCAGAACTACT
>CALMLL010000078.1 GCA_937868075.1 uncultured Marmoricola sp.
CGCGTCGCCGCCGTCATCGCCACCACCGGACCGGCCGCCTCCCCAGACCTAGCCAAGGCGACCACCGCGACCGTGCGACGCAAGCTGATCATGAAGCGTTCGGGGATGTTGGCCGCTCGTCAAATGAACTGCCTCTCGGGGTTGGGGGCAGCGTAGTAGGCCCTCTCGTACTCGGCGGGGGTGGTGTAGCCGATGCTGGAGTGGAGCCGTTCCTCGTTGTACCAACCGACCCAGGCCGCGGTGGCGAACTCGACGTCCAGGACGGTCTTGTACGGTCCGTCGTGGAAGATCGTGGTCTCGATGCACTCGGTCTTGCATAGGCCGATGATGCTCTCCATCAAGCAGTTGTCGTAGGCGTCAGCAACGGTCCCGATCGAGGCCGCGATGTCCTCCAAGGCGAGGTGCTCGGTCAGCCGGATCGAGGTGTACTGGCTGGGTTCAACCGGTCGATGCAACACCGGCTTGTTGGACCAACAGTAGATGCTCGTTGAACGCCTCGGCAGGGGTCTTCCAATCGAGGCTCTTGCGGGGGCGAGTGTTGAGGGCGTGAGCAACGGCCTTAACCTTCTCGGCCGACCAGCGGGACAGGTCGGTCCCTTTTGGGAAGTACTGGCGCAGCAGGCCGTTGGTGTTCTCATTGGTGCCGCGCTGCCTCGGCGAGTGGGGGTCGGCGAAGAAGACCGGGATGCCGGTTTCGATGGTGAACGCGGCGTGGGCGGACATCTCTTTTCCGCGGTCCCAGGTCAGCGACCGCGCCAACTGGGCCGGCAGGGTCGACATGGTGTTCGTTAGGGCGTTCTTCATGGTGAGCGCGCCGTAGCCGGCCAGCGCCGGACCGTTCTTGATGGTCTCTTTGTACCGGTAGCCGGCCTCGCGGGGCAGGTGGACCAAGATCGTGTACTTGGTCGTGCGGTCGACGACGGTGCCGATCGCGGAGCGCTCCAGCCCGATCAGCAGGTCACCCTCCCAGTGCCCCGAGACGGCGCGGTCCTCGGCCTCGGCCGGGCGTTCGCTGATCAGGGTTCCGGGGGTGACGTGCGCCCAGGTCTTGCGGCGGGCGCGTTCCCGCGGTGCGCGTAGGGCACGGCCGGTGCGCAGGCACCACACCAGCTCGCGTTTGAGCGCGCCACGTCCCTCGATGTACAGCGACTGGTAGATCGCCTCGTGGCTGATCCGCATGGACTCATCCTCGGGGAAGTCGACCTTGAGCCGGTTGCTGATCTGCTCAGGACTCCACGCCGCGGACCACCCGCGATGCTTGCGGTGCGGCTTGTTGATGCCGGTGAATCGGGGCGGTTGCGGGCCGCGGATGACCTTGCCGTCAGCAGTCGTGATCTGTCCGGCCAACCGCTCGTGGACGTAGTCGTGCAGCCGGGGATTGGTGACGAGCTTCGCGGCCTTGGGGCGCTTGGCCGCCATGTCGGCCTTCCACTGCGCCACCGACGCCCGGTACTCCAGCTTCCCGCCGCGGGTCGCGGCGTTGCGGCGCAGCTCCCGCGACACCGTCCCAGGGTCACGGCCGATGGCACGAGCGATCTCGCGTACGCCCTTGCCCTGCACCCAGAGCAGCGCGATCTCCTCCCGCTCAGCGAACGATAGGTACCGCCCGGAGGGCTTGAACGTCACGTCGAAGGGCGGCATGCCGCCAGCGTGACGGAACCACCGCTGACCAACCGCGGGCGCCACGCCGGCCACAGCCGCAGCCTCGATGGGCAGCAGGCCCTTGGCGATCCCGACCCAGAACGCCGCCTCGACATGACGCTGGAACTTCGGATGCCCCGGGGACCGCAACTTCGGGCGGATCGCCCGATCGGCTGCCTGTTGACGACGAGCCACTCAACACCTCCATCACGGGGTGTTGCGACGACCAGTTGAATCCGCCCTGGCTTCCTGCGTCGCTGTGATGAATCAGCTCACCGGGTTCCACCGCGCGCCCTTGGCGGTCTCGCTCCCACAGGGCCATCGTTAACGGGGTCATCACCAGGTCGGTGACCTTGGACGTCGCGGCGTGCCAGGCGATGATTCGTTGGGCGTAGACGTCGACGATGAACGCGACGTACGCGAAGCCTGCCCAGGTTCGGACGTAGACATCCCACGCGGGTCAGTCGTCAAGCGGCGGTGGTCTGGGGGCCGATCGCGGGGTTGGGCCAGGCGGTGCCTTCGTCCCACATCTGGTTGTGAGAGACGCACCACCACATGCGGCCTACGAGTTTGTTGGCGACGTTGCGGAGGGCGGCGTTGTGGTGGTCTCCGGCGGCTCGTCGGCGGTCGTAGTGGGCGCGGGCGCCAGGGGACCAGGTGAGGGCGGCGAAGGCCCACCAGTGGCACGCGTCGCCGAGGCGCTTGTTGCGGACCTTCCGCGCTTTCACGTAGCGAGTACGACCGGAGGCCCGGGTGACCGGGGCTGTGCCGGCGAAGGCATGGACCCCGTGGACGGATGCGAACCGGTCGGGGTCGTCGCCGATCTCGGCAAGGAGCCGGGCGGCCAACACCGGCCCGAGTCCTGGCGCGGACTGCAGAACGGCCGATAGGGGGTGGGCCGCGAACTCGCGGGCAAGCTCGGCCTCCAATGCCTCGACGGCGTCGCGCATCGCCTCGATGATGGCGAGGAGAGCCTGCACGGTCAGTCCCAGGGCTGCCTCAACCTGCGCCGGTTGACGCAACGCGGGTGTCTTCAGGTCGCGCAGGATCTGGTCGACCAGCTTGGGGTCGTTGCGTCGGCCGCACTTATGCAGGAGAGTCTCGACTCGCCGGCGCGTCAGCTTCAGGCCCGCAGCGGGGGTCGGTGCCGCGGCGAGCACGGTCGTTGCCGCGT
Source organism: uncultured Marmoricola sp. (assembly GCA_937868075.1). Classification (GTDB taxonomy): domain Bacteria; phylum Actinomycetota; class Actinomycetes; order Propionibacteriales; family Nocardioidaceae; genus Marmoricola. Next base: position 2,816 of record CALMLL010000078.1, read on the forward strand.
GGTGCTTCAGCCTCGGAAACGCCTGCACGGCTTGGGGATAGAACTCCAACAGCACCGAGCGGACCCTGCTGATCGTCTGGTGCATCGCCCAGATCGCCTCCTGATGCTGCCGAGCCAGTGCCTTGACCGCCAGCGCTTGCTCGCTGTTGGTCGGAAGCGGTCGGTGCGCAGGATGTTCGCCAGCACCTTGGCGTCACCAGATCGGACTTGCTACCGGCCTGGAGGTGACGTTCGCGGTAGCGGGCCACCGCGCGCGGGTTGATCGGGTACACGGTGAAGCCGGCGCCAGCCAACGCGACGACGAGTAGGTTCTTGTCGGTCTCGATCGCGATCGGCGTCTTGTCTGGGCTGCCGCCATGGTCAGCGATCAACTCCACGAGTTCGGTGAACCCTGCGACATCCGCGCCGATGCGGGCCCTGGCTATGGCCCGGCCGTCCTCGTCCACGAGGGCGACATCGTGATGGGCCTCGGCCCAGTCGATCCCGCAAGTGATCGTCATCCTTCTCCTCCTTCGATTCGGCGATGTGGAGCTCTGAGCAGCGGCGGCGACCTAATGGAAGCGCTCAACGGCGCGGCATCTCACAAGCCGTGCACCACCCAGCTGGCCCGCAGGGTCACCGTCTACGTTCAGACCTCGGTCGAGTCGGTGAAGCCAAGGAAGTGATCACCTGCAAGCAGCTCACCACCTGAGACTGCAACCGGATCGGTGAAATCTCAGGGACCCCTGCAGGCCAGCACCGAACGTGTCGTAGCGACCCGTCGGCATCCCATTAGGTGAAGTCGGTGACCCACACCAGCTTCGGCGCGGCCGCGGTGAAGTCCCGGTTCAGCAGGTCACCGGCTCGGTTGCCGTCCTTGGCGGGGATCGTGGTCCGTACCATCCGGCCGCGGCGAATCCCGTTGTGCCGGAGCAGTTTCATCGCCCGATGGACCCTCTCACGCGAAACGTCGTGGCCCAGGCGGCGCAGCCGCGCCGTCATCTTCCGCCGACCGTACAACCCGGCCGGCGTCAGCCGGAACGCGCCGGTCGCGGTCTCGTACCGGAGCGCCAGGGCGTGGATCGCATTGGCCAAGTACGCCAACGCGAGCACCTGCCGGGCCAGCACGGCACCCGCGGCCCGAGCGCGGCGGTAGGAGCGGGCGGCGGCCTGGATCCCGACCGAGGTCAAGACTTCACAGACCGACTCGACCGACCGCCCCGCAGCGCGCTGGTCCTCGATGAACGCGTAGATCATCGGCGTCGGGGGTCGAGTTCCCCCGCGAAGAAGGGCTTGATATGTAGGTGATCGGCGCGTCGGTTCCGGGGCTCAGTCGGGGGCGGGTGGAGGCTGCTGTTGAGGAGGTTCGCACGTCCGGGATCGGGTCGTTCATGCCGTGTCTGGTGCGCTCGGCTGGAAGTGTGCCGTGCTTGGGTGAGCCGCTCCTTGATGAGTCTTGGCGGTTCACAGCGGCCCGGGTCCGACCGAACACGCTGGCCGCGCAGGCGTTCGACCTGAAGGTGTTCTTTGGCGTCGTCGGCAAGGCGCCGCAGCAGGTGACGGTCACCGATGTGCGTTTCATCGAGGCTCAGCGTGCGCCGCGCAGTGGCGGGAACGTGGTGCGCCTCGCGGACGGCGAGGCCGGGTTGGCCGCGTCGACGATCAAGCGGCGGCTGGCGACGGTCTCCTCGCTGTTCGAGTACCTGTTCCTGCGCGGGATCTGTGGCCGCAACCCGGTCCCGCGCAGCCTCGCGCACGGCACGCACGCCCCGCGGGCTCGGGTCGAGGTGGACGGCGCGGTGCACCGCTGGTCCGGGCGCCACGCAAGCTCCCGCGGGTCCTCACACCGGTGGAAGTGGCTGCTTTGACGGGGGCGTTGCGCACCGACCGGGGCCGGGCCATGGTCGCCCTGATGGTCCGCGGTGGGTTGCGCCGCTGTGAAGTCCTCGGGTTGCGGTTCGAGCATGTCCAGGTCGGGGACCGCAGGAGCCACACCGGCGACCCAAACCCCACTGTGAGACTCCCGGTGGGGTGCATCTCGCCTCGAAGCGGCGCCGGCGTGTCAGTGTCGGTGCTGGTGACCGCGACTGACCCGAAACAACCCACTGACTCGCTCGCGATGTCTTGGCTGTGGATCTGTCGTCGTGGTCGCCGGCACCGGCCTGGCCCACCATCGTTGGCCTGATCAGAAGCCTGGCCAACCTTTGGTTGTGCCTCATCACAGTCCTGCCACGCGGTGACCTCTCCCAGGCCGGTGCCGACCATGCACGGCACTCCAACGGAAGGGGAGCACCATGACAGCCATGTTGGCAGGCACGGTCGAGTTCGTCATCGGGGTGGACACCCACCGTGATAGCCATACCGCAGCGATCGTGCAGGCGGCCACCGGGGGTGTGGTCGACCAGCTCACGGTGGCCACCGATGCGTTCGGCTACCGCAAACTGCAGGCGTTCGCCGACCAGTAGGTGTCCGGCCGGCGGGTGTGGGCGATCGAGGGCACCGGCAGCTACGGCGCCGGCCTGACCACCTCACTTCTGGAACACGGGCAGTGGGTCGTGGAGATCGACCGGCCCGCCCGCCCAGCCCGCCGTGACGGCGCCAAGTCCGATGACCTGGATGCGGTGCGCGCGGCCCGCGAAGCACTCGCTCGTGACTACTTGGCCGCCCCGCGGGCCCGTGGCGACCGGGAAGCACTGCGGGTGCTGACCACCGCACGTTCGGGCGCGATCGTGGCTCGCACCAAAGCGATCGGCCAACTCAAAGCCCTCATCGTCAACGCACCCCAGTCGCTGCGCGACCAGCTACGCCGCGGCACCACCGACGCGCAACTGCAACGGTGCGCCCGGCTGCGCACCCTGCCTGGCCACACCACCGAGCACTGGGCGACCATCCGCGCGATCCGCGGCACGGCCCGCCGGGCCCTGGCCTTGGAGGCCGAAGCCAGCGAATACGAGACCGAACTCGAGCAACTCGTCGTCGCCATCTGTCCCGCACTGCTCGAGCGACCCGGGATCGGCACCATCACCGCAGCCCAGTTCCTCATCAGCTGGTCGCATTCCGGCCGGATCCGCAACGAAGCCGCCTTCGCTGCCCTCGCTGGCGCCGCACCGATCCCGGCCAGCAGCGGCACCATCACCCGCCACCGGCTCAACCGCGCCGGCGGCCGGCAACTCAACCGCGCCCTACATACCGTCGCCCTGAGCAGGCTCCCCATCCACGAACCGACCAAGGCCTACGCGGACCGACGCACCGCCGAAGGCAAGAGCGCCCGAGAAATCATGCGCTGCCTGAAACGAGCCATCGCCCGCGAAGTCTTCCGGCTCATGACCCACCACGCCAAGGGCCCCATGGTGGCCTAACCGACCGGGCAGGAACGGGAGTCAATGCTCGGGCGAAGCCCGACCGCGCAGCGGCCGAAGCGCCTTGACACCCGCGAGTGGCCGGGCGACCATCACCAGCCCGGGCCCCTTGACAGGACATAGAAGCATCCACTCCACGGGACTCCTACCCGGGCTGCCGCATGATCTCTCGGCCGGTTCGAGCCCGGCCTGCCCCACTGCAGAACTCGCGCTGTGGCCGTGGCTCT
>CALMLL010000079.1 GCA_937868075.1 uncultured Marmoricola sp.
GATCTGGCCCGACCGATCTGAGCCTGCGAACCGGTGATGGCGACGGGCCACGACGAGGGGAGTGCCCTGGTGATAGTTCCGTTCTCCGTCAACGACTTCTTGGCTCGCGCGCTGGCCGTGTACGCCGACCGCGCCGGGGTCATCGACGAACCCGATCAGCCGGCCCCGACGTTGGGTGACCTCTCCTATCGGCGTGTGGGAGAACTCGCCAAACAAATGGCTGCCCGGCATGACGCGCTCGGCCTCGAAGCCGGTGACCGGATCGCGTTCGTGTCGCACAACTCCGCTCGGCTGATGACCGCCTTCTTCGGCGTGTGCGGCTACGGGCGGGTGCTGGTGCCGATCAACTTCCGCCTGGCCGCTGAGGAGGTGCGCTACATCGTGGAGCACTCCGGGGCCCGGGTGCTCTATCTGGACCCCGAACTCGTCGAGACGCTTGCGGACGTGGATTGTGAGTTCACGTTCGTGCTCGGAGACGACGAGGCGCTCTTCCTGCCCGGCGTCGAACCCAAGGTCTGGGAGCCCGACGAGAACGCGACCGCCACGATCAACTACACCTCGGGCACGACCGCTCGGCCCAAGGGCGTGCAGATCACCCATCGCAACATCTGGACCAACGCGGTGACGTTCGCCATGCATGCCGGGGTCAGCGACCGCGATGTCTACCTCCACACGCTGCCGATGTTCCATGCCAACGGCTGGGGCATGCCCTATGCCATGACCGGGCAAGGCGCCACGCACGTGGTGCTGCGCAAGATCGACGGAGCCGAGATCCTGCGTCGGGTGGACCGACACGGGGTCACCGTCATGTGCGCGGCTCCGGCGGTGGTCAACGCCGTGCTGGAGGCCGCCGCCACCTGGGACGGCCCGGTCCCGGGACGCGACCGGGTTCGGATCATCGTGGCCGGGGCCCCGCCCCCGACCAAGACGGTCGCCCGCGTGGAAGAGGAACTCGGCTGGGAGTTCATCCAGATCTACGGTCTGACCGAGACCTCGCCGCTGCTGACGATCAACCGTGGTCGAGCAGAGTGGGACGACCTCACTTCCGAGGAGCGGGCCCACAAGCTCACCCGAGCCGGGCAGCCGGCGCTGGGAGTGAGCTTGGCGATCTCCACCACGGGCGAGGTGCTCGCGCGCTCCAACGTCTGCCTGGAGGGCTATTGGGAGCAGCCCGAGGAGACCGCTGCTGCGCTCCGGGACGGCTGGTTCCACACCGGGGACGGTGGTCTCATCGGCGGGGACGGTTACCTCACCATCTCGGATCGCAAGAAGGACGTCATCATCACCGGCGGCGAGAACGTCTCCTCCATCGAGGTCGAAGACGTGATCTTCTCCCATCCCGATGTCGCCGAGGTGGCGGTGATCGGCGTACCCGATGAGAAGTGGGGGGAGACGATCAAAGCGTTGGTGGTGAAGTCGGCGGACTCGGACCTGACCGAGCAGGAGTTGATCACCTACTGCAAGTCCAAGATGGCCGGCTACAAGGCCCCGACCAGTGTGGAGTTCCGTGAACTCCTCGATCGCACCGCGACCGGCAAGCTGCAGAAGTTCAAGCTCCGGGCGCCGTATTGGGAGGGCCGCGAGCGTCAGGTCAACTAGGCGACGCACATCAGCACCAGAGCCGTCGGCCGACTAACCTCGGTGCATGCCCAGCCCGCGCCTTGCCGAGATCATCGCGTTGCTCGATCGCTGGTACCCGCCGGCGTACGCCGACTCCTGGGACACCGTCGGATTGATCTGCGGCGACCCCGAGGCCGAGGTGGCCCGGATCCTGGTGGCCGTCGACCCAGTGCGGGCAGTGGCGGACGAAGCCGTGGCCATGGCGGCCGATCTGGTCATCACCCACCACCCGCTCTACCTCAAGCCCACCTCGTCGGTTGCTGCCGACAAGCCCAAGGGGCGGGTGGTGCACGACCTGATCACGCATGGGTGCGCTCTCTTCAACGCGCACACCAACGCCGATGCCCCGGCCGGCGGGGTCAGCGAGGCCATGGCCCTGGCGTTGGGTCTGCGCGACATCGTCGCCTTGGATGCCGACCTCTCCACGCCGTTGAGCAAGCTCACCACCTACGTGCCCACCGAGTCGGCCGACCGCGTGCGGGCGGCGTTGGCTGCGGCCGGGGCGGGAGCGATCGGGGACTACGACTCCTGCTCGTTCAGCACGCCGGGTGAGGGTCGGTTCCGCCCACTGGAGGGCGCCCAGCCGGCCATCGGCCGGGTTGGGGCGGGCGAGCGGGTCGAGGAGGTCCGCATCGAAGTGATCCTTCCGCGCGCCATGACCGCCGACGTGGTGGCGGCGATGAAGGCATCCCACCCTTACGAGGAGCCGGCGTACGACGTCGTCGAACTCGTCGCCGAACCCGATCCCAGCCGTGGATCAGGGCGGATCGGGCGAATCGATCCCTGCACCCTTGCGGAGTTCGCAACCCGCGTAGCCGCGGCACTGCCACAGACCGCGCAGGGGGTCCGGATCGCCGGTGACCCGGACACTCAGGTCAGCACCGTCGCCCTGTGCGGTGGGGCCGGCGATTTCCTGCTCGATCGGGCCCGCAGCAGCGGTGCCGACGTGTACGTGACCAGCGACCTTCGTCACCACCCAGCCAGTGAGGCGCGCGAACACGGCGGCCTGGCGCTGATCGACGTTGCCCACTGGGCTGCGGAGTGGACCTGGCTTCCGGTGCTGGCCGAGCGTCTGCGTGCGACCCTGGGGGATACGGTGAGTGTGCACGTCAGCACGATTCCCACCGATCCCTGGACCTTCCGCGTCAACCAAGGAGCCACTGCGTGAAAGCCGACCCCTTCGCCCAACTTCGCCTGCTCGATGTGCAGCAGTTGGACTCTCGGCTCGACGCTTTGGAGCATCAATTGCGCTCGATGCCCGAGCACGCCCGGCTCACCGAGTTGGGTCGTCAGCGCGCCGAGGTCTCTGACACGATCCGCGATCTCCAGGTGCAGGTCAGCGACCTGACCGCCGAGCAGGAGAAGGCCGACGCCGATGTGGAGCAGGTCAAGGCTCGTCGCGAACGCGACCGCACCCGAATCGATCAAGGGCTGATCACCAACCCCAAGGATCTCGAGCGGATGAACCACGAGTTGGTCTCGCTGGAGCGACGGATCAACGACCTCGAAGACGCTGAGATCGAGGTGATGAGCGCGTTGGAGGATGCCCAGGGGGCGCTTCGCGACGCCAGCGCGCAGGCTGCCGACCTGGATGCCGAGATCGCCGAGGTCACCGGTGCGCGTGACGAACGCGGGCATGCGGTCCAGGCGGAGGCGCGCGAGGTGCGCCACGAGCGGGAGTTGACCATCGACGGCGTACCCGAGGATCTGGTGGCGCTCTACACCCGACTGCGCGAGCAGAAGGGCGGAGTGGGCGCGGCGGCGTTGCATCGGCGCCAGTGCAGCGGCTGCATGCTGACCCTCGACGCTGCGGTGTTGGCCAGCATCACGGCAGCACCGACCGATGAGGTGCTGCGTTGTGAGGAGTGCAACCGGATCCTCGTGCGCACAGGAGAATCCGGCCTATGACCTGGATCTCGGTGATCGTCGAGGCAGATGGTGGCTCGCGAGGAAACCCAGGTCCGGCGGCTTACGGGGCGGTACTGCGAGATGCCGAAACCGGCGAGGTCATCGCCGAACGCGGCGAGCAGATCGGAGTCGCAACCAACAATGTCGCCGAGTACCGCGGCTTGATCGCTGGCTTGGAGTTGGCCGCCGAACATGCCCCTGAGGCCAGCATCGAGTGCCGTTTGGACTCGAAGCTCGTCGTGGAGCAGATGAGCGGCAACTGGAAGATCAAGCACCCCGACATGCGGCCGCTGGCTGTGCAGGCCAATCACCTGGCGCCCTTCGGCACCGTGTTCACCTGGGTACCTCGCGCGCTCAACGCCCACGCCGACCGGCTGGCCAACGAGGCACTCGACGGCGTGCGTGATGCCAATGGCCTGATCGAGCAACCACAGACGAAACCAACCGTCTCGGTACCCGAGTCGTCGGCTCGGCCGACCGAGCCGATCACGCCGCCGTGGTCGAGTGGTGGCGGCCCGCCGACCACGTTGATCCTGGTGCGGCACGGCGTCACCGAGCACACCAGCGCCAAACTGTTCTCCAGTGGCATCGGCGGGCAGAACCCTGGTCTCACCGAGGAGGGCCGCGACCAGATCCGGGCCACCGCCCAGTGGCTCGAACCGGTCGCCGATGGGATCGATGCCGTGGTGAGTTCCCCGGTCCGGCGTACCCACGAATCGGCGGAGATCCTGGCCGAGATGCTGGGCATGCAGATCGAGACCGAACCGGGTGTCGCCGAGATGGAGTTCGGTGTCTGGGACGGGTTGAGTTTCACCGAGGTCGCCCAGCAGTACCCCGACGAACTCGACGCGTGGCTCGGCTCGCTCGACCATGCCCCCGGTGGTGGCGAATCCCTGCGTGAGGTGCAGACCCGGGTGCTGGCCGGTCGGGATCGGATCGTGTCGGACTACCGCGGTCAAGCGGTCCTGGTGGTCTCGCACGTGACCCCGATCAAGGTCGTGGTCGCCGACGCGCTGGGCGCGCCCTTGGAGTCGCTGTTCCGCATGGAGATGTCACCGGGCAGCGTCACAGTGATCAGCTACTTCTACGGCGGCAAGGACGGTCGCACCCCGATGTCGTCACTGCGGATGTACAACGCCCGCCCGACCGAAGTGGCCTTCCTCCACCGCGCCATCCACTAGCGGCGTGAGTGACCCTGCAGCGGGTCGCTGACCACCACGTCAAGACGGGTGCCCCCAGGCCCGGGCATCCCGACCTCGACATCCCACCCCAGGTCGGACCACACCTCGCCCAGGGCTGTCGGCGTCTTGGGCTGTGCGCCCTCGTCGAGCAGGGCGCGCACGAGGTGCCCCTTGGTGGCCTTGTTGAAGTGGCTGACCACCGTGCGGCGGCCGGCCACGTCGTGGAGCACCCGCACGGTCGCGGTGGCTGGGGCCAGGTCGGCCGGCGGCTTCCAGAAGTTGACGTAGGTCTGGGAGCGCAAGTCGATCAGAAGGCCATCGCCCACAGCTTCGGGGGCGGTTGTCGCGAGTGCCGCGCGCCAGTGGGCGGCCACTCCGCCGAGGCCGGGCAGTGTCACGTCCCCGGAGAGCCGGTATGCCGGAATCCGGTCCGCGGGGCGCAGGAAGCCGAAGACCGAGGAGGTGATCGCCAGCCAACGGGTGGCTCGCGATCGTGCGGGGGTCGGCAGCGACGCGAGATCGAGGGCGTCATAGAGGACCCCGGTGTAGATCCGATCGGCCCGGGCCGTGGGGGCCTCCCACAACTCACGGTTGTGTCCGATCTCTGCGGCCTGGGTGGGCCCCAACCCCAGGATCCTGCCGGCCTCCGGCCCCGAACAGGTCTCGATGAGGGCCTCGACGACCCGCTCACGGGCGGTTGTGAGTGTCGGAAAGGCCAGAGTGGCAAGGTCGAGGCTGGCGCCTCGTGCCGGATGGGACTTGCCTTCCGAAGGCGGCAACAGGATCAACACCCGCCCAGCCTACGAAGGGGGAGCCTGCCCGAAACGTCCGGATGCAGCACATAGGGTGTCGGCTGTGCCCAGCCGAGTGATCCGAGTCAGTCAGGACGTGCACGACGAACTTCGCACTCGGATCTCGGCGATCCAGTCCGAGCAGGGCGTCCCCGCCGACTTCCCGGGCGAGGTGATCAACGCTGCCGAACATGCCGCACAGTCACCGCGCCTCCCCGATCAGGATCTGACCACGCTCCCCTTCGTCACCATCGATCCGCCGACCAGCATGGATCTCGACCAGGCCATGCACCTCGAGCGCGCCGGGTCCGGGTACGTCGTCTACTACGCGATCGCGGACACCGCCGCCTTCATCACCGCCGGTGACCCCATCGACCAGGAGTGCCACCAACGGGGGGAGACCCTCTACGGCGCCGACTCCAAGATCCCGTTGCATCCCAAGGTGCTCAGCGAGGACGCGGCCTCGCTGCTCCCGGGCGAGGTCCGCCCAGCGATCGTCTGGCGTCTCACGCTGGACGCTGCCGGAGACCTCGCGGAGACCCATGTGTCCCGGGCCCGGGTTTGCTCCCGCAGCAAACTGGACTACGAGAGCGTCCAAGCCTCGCTGGATGCGGGTGAGTCGACGTACTCCCTGCTCAAGGAGATCGGTCAACTCCGACAGGCCGCCGAGGCTGCTCGTGGTGGCGTCTCGTTGCCGATGCCCGAGCAGGAAGTCACCATCGAGGGGGACAGGTGGGGGTTGGCCTTCCGCCAGCCGTTGCCGGTGGAGTTGTGGAACGCCCAGATCTCGTTGCTGACCGGCATGGCCGCCGCACAGATCATGCTGAATGCGAAGGTCGGGATCCTGCGCACCCTGCCGCCCGCCGACCAGCGGGCTCTCGACCGGTTGCGCCACACCGCACGGGCGCTGAAAGTTCGCTGGCCCGGCTCGATGAGCTACCCCGAGTTCGTCCGCTCGCTCGACGTGGCCAATCCCCAGCATGCGGCGATGGTGGTCGCGTGCACCACCCTGCTGCGCGGGGCCGGCTACGTCTGCTTCAACGGCGAGATACCCGCCCAGCCGATGCACGCGGCCATCGCCGCTCCCTACACCCACGTCACCGCGCCGCTTCGGCGCCTGGTCGACAGATATGCCTTGGAGACCTGCGTCGCGCTGTGCGCCGGGGAACCGGTGCCCACGTGGGTCCTGGATGCCTTCGCGAAACTCCCGGAGACGATGAAGGCCTCGGGACGCCGGGCCAGAGCCTATGAGAACGCCATCGTCGACCTCGTCGAGGCCGAGGTGCTGCGCGACAGCGTCGGGGAGACGTTCCGCGGGGTTGTGTTGGAGATCGACCCCGAAGACCCGCGCCGCGGCAGCATCCAGATCGGTGAACCGGCCGTCGAGGCGACGGTCTTCGACCAGCATCAGGCCCTTCCTATCGGCGAGGAGATCACCGTGCGATTGGCCAAGGCCGACCCGGATGCTCGTGCGGTCGCCTTCGAAGTGTGAGCGGCTGCCCAACACTGCCTGCGGGGTGTACGCCGCCGCCGTTTGGTATGTCGCACCGTTGGGCGTCATGCTGAGCCGCAGCAGCATCCGCACCCGCCTTTCGGCCCACGTGCACGATCGCTGGAAACGCCTGTGACACCGTGAAGGGACCGCTATGACCACCATCGAGCACTGGATTGCCGGCCAACGAGTCGGGGGTGAATCGACGCGCACTGCCGCAGTCTTCGATCCGGCGACCGGTCAACAGCAGGCGGAGGTCCTCCTCGGGTCCGCGGGCGATGTCGGTGCCGCCATCGACGCCGCCTGGGATGCCTTCCCCGGCTGGTCCCAAACCTCGCTGACCGCCCGCACGAAGGTGCTCTTCGCGTTCCGTGAGTTGGTCAACGCCAACGCAGCCCGGTTGGCCGAGGCGATCACGGCCGAGCACGGCAAGGTGCTCACCGACGCCCTGGGTGAGGTGCAACGCGGCCTGGAGGTCGTCGAGTTCGCTTGTGGCATCCCCAACCTGCTCAAGGGGGACTACTCCGACCAGGTCTCCAGTGGCGTGGACACCTTCTCCTTCCGGGAGCCGCTGGGTGTCGTTGCCGGGATCACCCCGTTCAACTTCCCGGCGATGGTGCCGATGTGGATGTTCCCCGTCGCGATCGCCTGCGGCAACACCTTCGTCCTCAAGCCCAGCGAGCGTGACCCATCGGCGGCCCTGATCATGGCCGAGTTGTGGCAGCAGGCGGGTCTGCCCGACGGGGTCTTCAACGTGGTCCACGGCGACAAGGAAGCCGTGGACGCGATCTTGGACTCCCCGAAGGTGGCTGCGGTCTCCTTCGTCGGCTCGACACCGATCGCGAAGTACATCCACCAGCGGGGTACCGCTGCCGGCAAGCGGGTGCAGGCACTGGGCGGTGCCAAGAACCACGCCATCGTGCTCCCCGACGCCGACATCGACTTCGCTGCCGATCACCTCGCCGCGGCTGCATTCGGTTCGGCCGGCGAGCGGTGCATGGCGATCTCGGCGGCGGTGGCCGTCGGCTCCGGCGCGGACCGGATCGTCGAGGCCGTCGGCGAGCGGGCTCGGGCGGTCAAGGTCGGTGCCGGGCGCGACACCGGCAGCGAGATGGGCCCGGTGGTCACCAAGCAGGCTCAGGAGCGGATCATCGGCCTGATCGACGCCGGTGAGCGGCAGGGAGCCAAGGTGGCCGTCGATGGGCGCGGGTTCACCGTCCCAGGTCACGAAGAGGGTTTCTGGGTCGGTCCGACCGTGCTCGATGAGGTCAGCACCGAGATGGACGTCTACACCCAGGAGATCTTCGGGCCGGTGCTCTCGGTCGTGCGCAGCGACTCGGTGGACGAGGCGATCGCGCTGATCAACGCCAACCCCTACGGCAACGGCACCGCCATCTTCACCTCCTCCGGTGAGTCGGCCCGCCGTTTCCAGCGAGGCGTCCACGTGGGGATGATCGGCATCAACGTGCCGGTGCCGGTGCCCATGGCCTTCTACTCCTTCGGTGGTTGGAAGGACTCCCTCTTCGGCGACAAGCACATCCACGGTCCCGAAGGGGTGGCGTTCTACACCCGCGCCAAGGTGGTCACGTCTCGGTGGCCGGAGCGCACGGGCGCCAGCGAGGCCAGTTTCCACTTCCCGACCTCGAAGTAGAGGTACTCTGGCCAGCGCGGATGGGCTGGCCGGGCGACCGCGGCACATGTGTCGAGGAAGGTCCGGGCTCCACAGGGCGAGGTGGTGGGTAACACCCACCCAGGGCAACCTGCGGGACAGTGCCACAGAGAACAGACCGCCGGTTCGGTTTCGCCGGACCGGCAAGGGTGAAACGGCGGTGTAAGAGACCACCAGCGCGGCGGGCGACCGTCGCGGCTAGGCAAACCCCACCTGGAGCAAGACCAGACAGTGAACGTCTGAGGGCTGCCCGCCCGAGTTCACGGGTAGGTCGCACGAGGTGTCCGGCAACGGGCATCCCAGATGGATGGTCGCCAACCGTGCCTTCGCGAGGGGGTACGGCGAACAGAACCCGGCCTATGAGCCAGCCCATCCGCACCCCGCAGAGGGCCCGCTGAGTGCGACGGCTACGGCAGGGTCAGGATCTCGGCCCCGGTCTCGGTGACCAGCAGGGTGTGCTCGAACTGGGCGGAGAAGCGCTTGTCCTGGGTCACGACGGTCCACCCGTCCCCCCACATGTCCCAGGCGTGGGTGCCCAGGTTGAGCATGGGTTCGATGGTGAACGTCATGCCGGGCTCGATCACGGTGTCGTAGTGGGGATCGTCGAAGTGGGGCACCACGAGGCCGGAGTGGAACGCGGTCCCGATGCCGTGGCCAGTGAACTCGCGGACCACCCCGTAGCCGAAGCGTCTTGCATAGGACTCGATCACCCGGCCGATCACGTTGATCCGGCGCCCGGGTTTGACCGCCTGGATCGCGCGGCGCAGCGATTCCCTGGTGCGGTCCACCAGGTCGCGCACCTCGGGACTCACCCCGGGGGTGAGGAACGTGGCGTTGGTGTCCCCGTGCACGCCGTTGAGGTAGGCGGTGATGTCGATGTTGACGATGTCGCCGTCGAGGATCCGGCGATCGTCGGGGATGCCGTGGCAGATCACCTCGTTGACAGAGGTGCACAAGGACTTGGGAAACCCCTTGTAGCCCAGCGTCGAGGGGTAGGCGCCGTGGTCGCACAAGAACTCGTGGCCGACACGGTCGAGTTCGTCGGTGGTGACGCCGGGGGCGACGTGGCTACCAACGAGGTCGCGGGCCTGGGCGGCGAGGGCACCGGCGATCCGCATGCGTTCGATGGTGTCGGAGTCCTTCACCTCGCTGCCGGTGTATGTCGCGGGGGCCGGCCGGTCGACGTACTCGGGGCGCACGATGTGCTCGGGCACGGGCCGCCGAGCAGAGATGGTGCCAGGCTGCACGGTGGCGGTTGAGGTCACGGGAATGGAGTGTAGTTTCGCAGCCATGGCCGATGAGTACTGGTTCTGTCTGACCCACCGCACGGTGGAGGGCACCGAGGGGTGCCGCAACGCCGAGCGCCTGGGTCCTTACGCCTCCCAGATCGACGCCTCGCATGCCCTGGACAAGGTGCAGGAGCGCAACGAGTCATGGGACAACGACCCCGTCTGGAACGACGACATCGAACTCGAGGACTGAGGGTCAGCGCGGGCGCGGAATAGTCGCAGCCGGACTCACCACGACCGGAGAGACGACTGTGGAGGGCCCTGGATCCAGAGCCCTCCACAGTGCGCTCGTGCCTACTTCTTCTTGCCCTTCTTGGACTTCTTCTTGACCGGCGACAGGTCGGCCACCATCGCGGCGGCTGCCGCAGCGGTCTTGGTCGCCTTCTCCGACTGCGACTGAACCGTCGCGAGAGTCTTCAGCACCCGGTCCATGACCTCCTTGGTGACCTGGTCGGCGACCGTCTTGGCGATCTTCTCGATGTCCTTGCGAGCCACCTTGACCTGACCGACCAGCTTGTCGGCCCTCTGGGTGGCGTCGGCGACCAAGGGAGCCGCCATTCCTTCGACGCCCTTGACTGCCTCAGCGGCCATCGCGGTGGCAGCGGCAGCCGGGCTGGCCTTGCGGGTGGGAGCCGGGGCGGGTGCCGCGACGTTGGCGGTGGCC
>CALMLL010000080.1 GCA_937868075.1 uncultured Marmoricola sp.
ACCGCGACGAGATGGCCAGGGCCCAACAGCAGATGCGCATCGAGGCCCTGGCCGAGCGGGCCCTGGAGGAACTCGGTCTGGATGTGGAGACGTTGGTCAGCGACTACGGCCCCGACCAACCGGTGATCCTGCTGCTCTCGGCTGAGGAGACTTCTCCTGATCACACCGCAGTGCAGGCCGAGCCGCCGGAACCGGTGGCCTACGACCGAGAGGCCCAGACCAAGAGGCTTCGTGCCGCCGAGCGGGCCTTGGCCATGCTGGGCAAGGTCAACCCGCTGGCGCTGGAGGAGTTCTCGGCGCTGGAGGAACGGCACCGCTTCCTGACCGAGCAGTTGGAGGACCTGCGCAAGACCCGTCGCGATCTCCTCGACATCGTCCGCGAGGTCGACGAGCGGGTCGAACAGGTCTTCACTGAGGCCTACCGCGACGTCGAGATCGCCTTCGGTCAGGTGTTCGCGCGACTCTTCCCCGGAGGCGAGGGCCGGTTGATCCTCACCGAGCCGGACGACATGTTGGCCACCGGTGTGGAGGTGGAGGCCCGACCGCCCGGCAAGAAGGTCAAGCGACTCTCGCTCCTCTCCGGTGGCGAACGATCCCTGGTAGCAGTGGCGTTCCTGGTGGCGCTGTTCAAGGCGCGCCCCTCGCCCTTCTACATCCTCGACGAGGTCGAGGCCGCTCTCGATGACACCAACCTCGGTCGCCTGCTGGAGATCTATGAGGAGTTGCGGGAGAACTCCCAGCTTCTGGTCATCACCCACCAGAAACGCACGATGGAGGTCGGCGACGCGCTCTACGGCGTCTCGATGCGCGGCGACGGAGTGTCCGCGGTGATCAGCCAGCGGCTGCGGGAGCAGGAATCGGCATGAGCGCCCGTCCGGCACCACCCACGCGGGCCGACTTCGTGTGGTGGGACCGACAGACGACGCGGTGGAACGACAACGACATCTTCGGCCACATGAACAATGCGGTCTACTTCGAACTCATGGACACCGCGGTCAACAATCACCTGATCGCCGCCTTCGGCCGGCCGGTCGAAGAGTTGTCGGTCATCGGTGTCGTGGCCGAGGTCTCCTGCCGCTACCTGCGCGAAATGCGCTACCCCGGCGACGTCGAGATCGGCATCTCGGTCACTCGGGTGGGCACCTCCTCGATCAGTTATCGAGTGGGTCTCTTCCAGGGCGAGGGTGAGGAGGCTCGCGCCGAGGGACGCTTCGTCCACGTCTATGTCAGCAATGACGACGACCACGCCGTCGTACGCCTGCCCGATGAGGCCCGCGCGGCGGCGACGGCACTGCTCCGAGGCTGATCGGCGCCGTGGCCGAGGTCACCTCGGGTCCGGCCCGGTGAGGCCTCGGGCCTTGGCCTTCCTGGGTACGATGACCCCACCTGCACGTCGAACCCCGGAAAGTGTTTCTTCCCCCATGGTGTGGTCCCTGCTGTTCCTGTTCCTGGTCGTGCTCGTGGCTGGAGCGGTTGTGCTCTACGTCGCCTACCCCCACCGCGGTGAGGACCTCCCCTACGCCGCCGGACTCGGGGACAAGATGCGCCAGGCCGTCGAGGCCTTGCCGGTCCTCTCCGAAGAAGAAGGCCGGCTCCTGCGGCGCTGAGCCGCACCTGTCCCTGATCGGGCCCAAGCGGAGTGGTCATGCTGCCGCTGGGGGCATTTCACGATTGGATGGTCGCCATGCCCATGGAGTACCTCTACCTGATCGCTGCCTTGGCCGTGGTCGTCCTGGGGGGCCTGGTCGGCCTCGTCACGACAAGACGACGCGCCCGGCTGCGCCCGCGGCACGGAGCCGGCGAAGGCGCGGTGCTCGCGCCCCCGACCGCTCCGGGCGCTCCGACCGCTCCGGACGCGACCGCTGCGGCGCCGGCCCCTGCTGAGCCCGAGCACGATCAGCCGGAATCCCCGGCCTCGCGGCTGGTGCGACTGCGAGCCCGCTTGGCCCGGTCGCAGTCGGGTCTGGGTCGAGGCCTGCTCATGCTGCTCTCCCGCGACCGCACCGGTGCCGATGTCTGGGACGACATCGAGGACACCCTGATCACCGCCGATGTCGGGGTGGCACCGGCCGGTGAACTCGTCGAGCGGCTTCGCACCCGCCTGCGTGTCGAGGGCGCGGACGCCGCCCAGGTCAAGGATGTGTTGCGTGAGGAACTCCTCGCCCTCGTCCACACCGAGGCCAGCCGCGACCTGCAGGTGACCGGGGCCGATGGCTCGCCGGGTGTGGTGCTCGTCGTCGGCGTCAACGGCACCGGGAAGACGACCACGGTCGGCAAGCTGGCCCGGTTGCTGGTCGCCGAGGACAAGCAGGTGCTGTTGGGGGCCGCCGACACCTTCCGGGCGGCTGCCGCCGAACAGTTGACGACCTGGGGTGCCCGAGTCGGCGTCGACGTCGTCCGAGGCCCCGAGGGCGGCGATCCGGCAAGTGTGGCCTTCGACGCCGTCCATGAAGGCATCGATCGTGGGGTCGATGTCGTGATCATCGACACGGCCGGCCGACTGCAGAACAAGGCCGGGCTGATGGACGAACTCGGCAAGGTCAAACGGGTGATCGAGAAACAGGCTGCGGTGAGCGAGGTGTTGCTGGTCCTCGACGCCACCACCGGACAGAACGGGCTGGTCCAGGCGCGGGTCTTCGCCGACGTGGTGGACGTGTCCGGCATCGTGTTGACCAAGCTCGACGGGTCGGCCAAGGGAGGCATCGTGGTCGCCGTACAACGCGAGCTCGGGGTTCCGGTCAAGCTGGTCGGTCTCGGGGAAGGACCCGATGACCTGACCGCCTTCGACCCGGGCACGTTCGTGGACGCGCTCCTCGACGGCTGAGGGTCCCACCGGGCGAACCGGTGGCTGTTTACCGAAATGTTGCACGTGCACCCGTGACGTCACGTGGGCGAAACACAACCTCGCCCCATCCCGAAACACACCCGTCGCAGGGTTGAGCCCACAAGGCACGCCGCCTCGGCCACAACGTCGTCGCCGACGAGCGTGTCACCGGCCCCTGTGAACGTTCGGGAGGTGACATGGACGGCTACTACAGCTGGATGCTGGTTTCGGCATCGCTGGTGCTGATGATGACCACACCGGCCCTGGCGCTGTTCTACGGCGGCATGAGCCGCACCAAGTCCGTGCTCAACATGATGATGATGTCCTTCAGCGCCCTGGGCATCGTCGGCATCGTCTACGTCCTGTGGGGATGGTCGATGTCCTATAGCTCGCTGAGTTGGGCCGCCGCCGATGGCAAACATCCTGGTTGGGGCTTCGCGATGATCTTCGCCGATCCCTTCGACCAGTTCGGGCTGACCAACACCCAACCCGGCAACTACGTCTTCGTGGCGTTCCAGATGACCTTCGCGGTCATCACCGCGGCGCTGATCAGTGGCGCGATCGCCGACCGGGTGAAGTTCTCGGCCTGGATCCTCTTCGTGCCGATCTGGATCACGCTGTCCTATTTCCCCCTCTCGCACATGGTCTGGGGTGGCGGCTTCTTGTCCAACGCCACCGGCGGTCTGGCCGACCTCATCTTCGGGGGTGATGGGGTGGCCGCCGTGGCCCCGATCGACTACGCCGGGGGCACTGTCGTGCACATCAATGCCGGCATGGCCGGTCTGGTGTTGGCGCTGCTGATCGGGGTACGCAAGGGATTCGGACGCGAGCCCATGAAGCCGCACAACCTGACCCTCACCATGATCGGTGCCGGTCTGTTGTGGTTCGGCTGGTTCGGCTTCAACGCAGGTTCGATCGTCTTCACCTCCGCGAACGAGACCGAGATGATCAGCCAGTTCACCACCGAGACGGGGCTGGTCTGGATCAACACCACCGTGGCCACGTGTGCGGCGATGATCGGCTGGCTGGCCGTCGAACGGGTCCGAGACGGCTTGGCCACCTCGCTGGGCGCGGCCTCGGGCGTCGTGGCCGGGCTGGTGGCGATCACTCCGGCATGCGGCTCGGTGAGCCCTCTGGGTTCCATGGGACTGGGCCTGCTGGCCGGGGGTTTGTGCGCGATGGCGGTGGGGCTGAAGTACCGATTCGGGTTCGACGACTCCCTCGATGTCGTCGGCGTACACCTTGTTGGTGGGTTGGTGGGGACCGTCGGTGTCGGCTTCTTCGCGACCTCCACCGGCCTGTTGTACGGCGGCGGCCCACGCCAACTCGTCGTGCAGATCGCCGTCGCGGTGGTCGCGATGGCGTGGTCCGGCGTGGTGACCCTGGTCATCGCACTGGCGATCAGAGGCACGCTCGGCTGGCGGATCGGCGACGATGCCGAGCTCGAAGGGATCGACTTCCACGAACACGGCGAATCGGCCTATGAGTTCGGCTCCCGAACCGGCGGCACCTTCCACGGGTCCGCTCCGGCGACGCCGGTCGGACGCGGGCGGGCCGAGGCTGGGATCTGAACCATGGGACGTAACACACCCGTAACCGGGTCGGACCGTCGTCGTTACGTGCGCGGGAGAGGGTCGCGTCTATGAACCTCATGGTGATGGACACCGGCAACACCGCCTGGCTGTTGATGTCGACGGCTCTGGTGCTGTTGATGGCGCCCGGGCTGGCGCTGTTCTACGGCGGCATGGTCCGCTCCAAGAGCGTGCTCAACATGATGATGATGACCTTCGGCTCGCTGGCGGTGATCTTGGTGATCTGGGTCGTGGCCGGCTACTCGATCGCCTTCGGTGACGACCTCGCTCTCGGGCTGATCGGCAATCCGGTCCAGCACTTCTTGCTGCACGGCCTGATCGGGGACCAGGCGACATCGTGGTTGAGCGTGCCGGTGATCCTCTTCGCGATCTTCCAGGGTTTGTTTGCGGTCATCACCGGCGCGCTCATCTCGGGGGCCATCGCCGACCGGGTGCGGTTCGGATCCTGGCTGGCCTTCGCGGGTCTGTGGACGGTCCTGGTGTATGCGCCGGTGGCCCACTGGGTCTTCGACTTCTCCCGTGACGGGCACGTGGGGGGCTGGCTGGCCAATCGGCTGGGGCTGGTCGACTTCGCCGGTGGCACCGCTGTGGAGATCTGTTCCGGTGCATCCGCGCTGGCGCTGGCCCTGGTCGTCGGCCGCCGGGTGGGTTTCGGGCGCGATCCGATGCGGCCCCACAACCTGACGCTGGTGATGATGGGCGCCGGGCTGCTGTGGTTCGGCTGGTTCGGCTTCAACTCCGGCTCGGCACTGGCCGCCGACCACAGTGCCGCGCTCGTCTTCGTGGCCACGTTGTGTGCGGGGGCGTCGGGCACGTTGGGGTGGCTGGTGCTGGAGCGCCGTCGCGACGGCCATGCGACGTCGCTGGGAGCCGCCTCCGGCATGGTCGCCGGGTTGGTCGCGATCACTCCGAGCTGCGGATCGGTGACTCCCTTCGGCGCCCTCGTCATCGGAGCCCTTGCCGGGCTCGTGTGCGGGTGGGCGATCGGCTTGAAGTACCGCTGGGGGTACGACGACTCCCTCGATGTCGTCGGGGTCCACATGGTCGGCGGCGTGGTCGGGACCCTGGCCATCGGACTTCTGGGCTCGTCGCTGGCCCCCACGGGGGTCGCCGGGCTCTTCTACGGCGGTGGAGTGGGTCAGCTCGGTCGTCAGGTCGTCGGAGTCCTGGCGGTGATGGCCTACGCGTTCGTCGCGTCGTACGCACTGGCACGGGTGCTCGACCGGAGTGTGGGATTCCGAATCGATCCCGAGCACGAGGTCGCCGGCATCGATCTCGTGGTGCATGCCGAGACCGCCTATGACCTGCACGCCACCGCCGGGACCCGGTCGGGCCCGTTCGGACAACGCTGACAACAGGAGGAACACGATGAAGCTGGTGACTGCGGTGATCAAGCCGCACAAATGGGAAGACGTGCGGGCGGCGCTGGAAAGTGTCGGGGTGACCGGAATGACGGTCAGCGAAGTGTCTGGCTACGGCCGACAGAAGGGTCACACCGAGGTCTATCGGGGAGCCGAGTACGACATCGCTCTGGTGCCCAAGATCCGGATCGAGATCGTCATCGACGACGATGACGTCGAGGCGATCGTGGACGCGATCGTTGCTTCCGCGGCCACGGGTCGGATCGGGGACGGCAAGGTCTGGGTCTCTCCGGTCGACAGCGTCGTCCGGGTGCGCACCGGAGAACGCGACGAGGGCGCGATCTAGCCGGTGAGCGCGGCGGAGCGGGCCCAGCGCACCACCCGGGCTGATGCCCTCTGCGCGGAGGCGTTCACCCGGGCCGGGTGTCCCGAGACCGGGGTGGCCATGGTGGCTGTCGGTGGTTTCGGGCGGGGTGAGTTGGCGCCGTACTCCGACCTCGACGTCGTGCTCGTCCTCGACGACAGCCTCGAACCGGGTCCGTGGGCGGCAGACATCTGGTATCCGCTGTGGGACGCCGCGGCCCACCTCGACCATTCGGTACGCACGCTGTCGGAGGTGGTGGACACCGCCTCTCGCGACCTGAGAGTCATGCTCGGTCTGCTCGACGCCCGCCATCTCGCCGGGGATCCCAACCTCACCCTGAGACTGCGCACGACGCTGCTCACCCAGTGGCGAAGGGACGCGCGGGCCCGCCTGGGAGAACTCCAGGAACTGGTCAGCGGACGTGCCGATCGCCTGGGAGAACTGGCCCACTCCGCAGTCCCCGACCTGAAGGAATCGGTAGGCGGCCTGCGCGATGCCACGGTGTTGAAGGCCCTGGTGTCCAGCTGGCTGGTCGACATCCCCCATGTCGAGCTCGAACGCTCGCGGTCCGCGCTGCTCGATGTGCGCGATGCCCTGCATGACGTGGCCGGGCGCGGCACCGACCGAGTGGCGCCGGAACTGTGGCCCGACCTCGCCACCAGGCTGGGTTTCGCCGACGCGACCGCCGCGCAACGGCACACGAGAGCGTTGGGACGCCGCATCACGCACGTGTCCCGACTGACCTGGAGTCGCGCCGAAGCGGCGCTGCGTCCCCCCAATGCGGTACGTCGACCTCACCTGGAACCGATCGCGCCAGGTTTGGCTCTGTCCTATGGAGACGTCGTGGTCGATGCGGGCGTGGCACCGTCTCGCGACCCCCTCCTGCTGTTACGTGCGGCGGCTGAGGCCGCCGAGCGCGGCCGCCCGTTGGCGCCAGCGACCGCGGCTCGACTCGTGCGTGAATGCCCGCCCCTGCCCGATCCGTGGCCATCGACTGCCCGTGACCTGATGGTCAGGCTGCTGGCAGCCGGGCATGGGCTCCAACCGGTGTGGGAGACCCTGGACGAAACCGGTGCCGTGGCTGCGATCGTTGCGGAGTGGGAGCAGATCCGGTTGCTCCCGCACGCCTCGGTGGTGCACCGATTCACGGTCGATCGTCATGTCATCGAGACCTGCATCGAGGCCTCCGGCCTCATCCGCCGGGTGGCTCGTCCCGACCTGCTCGTGGTCGCGGCCTTCCTGCACGACATCGGCAAGGGCGGTGCGGTCTCGCACTCGATCGCCGGGGAGGGGAAGGCTCACGCCATCGCGCTCCGCATGGGTTTCCCCGAGCATGATGCGGCCACGATCGCGACGCTGGTCCGATGGCATCTGTTGTTGCCGCAGATCGCGACGACACGCGACCCCGACGATCCGGCCACCACGGCCGAGATCACCGGAAGGATCGGCGACCGGGAGACTCTCGACCTGCTGATGGCGTTGACCGAAGCCGATGCCAAGGCCACCGGCGACAAGGCATGGACCTCGTGGCGAGCAGGACTGATCGGATCGCTCTACCAGCGCGCTGCGGCCGCGCTCGATGGACCTGAGGAGCCGCCAGAGCCGGCTTCGCCGCGGTTGCCGGTTCCTGCCGATCTGGGTGGGGAGCCGAGCCGGGTGTGGGTGGGCATCGAGTCCACCGACCACGGCAGCCGGGTGAGCATCATCTCCGGGGACCGCGTGGGACTCCTCGCCGATGCTGCCGCTGCGCTGGCACTTGCCCGCGCCAGTGTGCATGCGGCCCATGCATGGACCGAGCGGGGCTTCGGGTTCTCACAGTGGGAGGTGTCCGACAGTCACCTCGATGCCGTGGTGCTTCGGCAACGCCTCGAGGCTCTCGCCTCTGGTCGGCTCGACGCCGCCCCGCGGCTCTCCCGCCCGGCAGCGGCCGCCCTGGCGCCCGTGGTGACGGCACGAGCAGGGGCCGCCACGAACGCCACCGTCCTGGAGGTCCGGGCTGCAGACCGCCCTGGACTGCTCTACACCGTGTGCGCCGCTCTGGCCCGCATCGGGGTGTCGGTGCGTTCGGCCCATGTCGCCACCGTGGGCCCTCAGGCAGACGACGTCTTCTATATCCACGAGCCCGGGGGAGGGGCGCTGTCGACCTCCCGGGCGAGGGCGGCCGAAGTCGGCGTACTCGACGCGCTGGCGCGCGCCCAGACCTCGTCCGAGACGGCACCCTCGTTGCCGGGCGGCGGTTAGGCTTAGGCGTTCTGACACCCACGTTGAGGGATGACCTTGTTCGCCACACTCTCTGACCGTCTCACCGCCACCTTCAAGAACCTTCGTGGCAAGGGCAGGCTCTCCGAGGCAGACATCGATGCCACCTGCCGCGAGATCCGCATTGCCCTGCTCGAGGCGGATGTCGCGCTGCCGGTGGTCAAGGACTTGGTGGCCGCGATCAAGACCCGGTCGCTGGGCGCGGAGGTGTCTGGAGCCCTCAACCCGGCCCAGCAGGTCGTCAAGATCGTCAACGAGGAACTCATCGCCATCCTCGGTGGTGAGACGCGCCGTCTGCGCTTCGCCAAGAACCCCCCGACGGTCATCATGCTGGCCGGGCTCCAGGGGGCCGGCAAGACGACGCTGGCGGCCAAGTTGGCACTGTGGCTCAAGGAGCAGGGCAAGTCGCCGATGTTGGTCGCGGCGGACCTCCAGCGGCCCAACGCGGTCAAGCAGTTGCAGGTCAACGGTGAGCGCGCTGGGGTGACGGTGTTCGCGCCCGAACCCGGCAACGGGGTCGGCAACCCGGTCGAAGTGGCCTTCCTGGGTCTGGCCGAAGCCAAGCGCACGTTGCACGACGTGTTGATCATCGACACCGCCGGGCGCCTGGGCGTCGACATCGAGATGATGCAGCAGGCCATCGACATCAGGGACGCGGTCAACCCCGACGAGGTGTTGTTCGTCGTCGACGCGATGATCGGTCAGGACGCGGTCAACACCGCTCAGGCGTTCCTCGACGGTGTGGGGTACGACGGCGTCGTACTCACCAAACTCGACGGTGATGCTCGTGGTGGCGCTGCCCTGAGCATCGCCGCCATGACCGGCAAGCCGGTGATGTTCGCCTCCAATGGCGAGAAGTTGACCGACTTCGACTACTTCCACCCCGACCGGATGGCCTCACGCATCCTCGACATGGGTGACGTGCTGACCCTGATCGAGCAGGCCGAGAAGGCCTTCGATGCCGAACAGTCGGCCAAGGCGGCAGCCAAACTGGCCGGGGGCGAGTTCACCCTCGACGACTTCCTGGAGCAGATGCAGCAGGTCCGCAAGCTGGGCTCGCTGTCCAAGATCATGGGAATGCTCCCCGGCATGGCGCAGTATCGCGACCAGATCGAGAACTTCGACGAGCGAGAGATCGACCGCGTCCAAGCGATCATCCAGTCGATGACGCCGGCCGAGCGGGCCAACCCCAAGATCATCGACGGGTCGCGTCGCGCGCGGATCGCACGAGGTTGCGGTCGCAATCCCAGCGACGTCAACCAGTTGGTCGACCGCTTCACCGAGGCCAAGAAGATGATGGAGTCCATGGCCCGTGGAGGCGGGGCGATGGGGATGCCGGGCATGCCTGGGGTCGGCTTCGGCAAGAGGGCCCGCGCCCGACAGGCTCCTCAGGCCAAGGCCAAGAAGGGTGCTCGTCGCAGCGGCAATCCGGCCAAGGCCGCCCAGGAGGCGGCAGCAGCGGCACAGGCCCAGGAAGCGGCTCCAGGCAGTGCGTTCGGGCTCGGCGCCAAGCCGGCAGCCGAGGATTTCGACCCCAGCCAGCTCAACCTCCCCGCAGGCTTCGAGCGCTTCTTGAAGTAGCCACCCGCTGGGCCTCCAGATGCGCTCAGCTCCCGGCGGTAGCGTCTGCCCATGAGCGCACTGCTGTTTCGCGGCCCGGTGCTTCCCGATGGTGAAGTGCGAGACCTCTACGTGGTCGGCGATCGGGTCACCTATGAACCGCAGCCCGGCGCCGAGCGTGTCGCCGATGGCTGGATCGTGCCGGGACTGGTCGACGCACACTGCCACCTCGGACTCGACGACGCCGGGGCGACCTCCGCTGAGGCGACATTGGAGCAAGCCCTGGCCGATCGTGACGGTGGTGCACTGCTGGTCCGAGACTGCGGCTCTGCTGCGGACACCCGCTGGATCCACGACCGTGACGACCTGCCCAGGCTGATCCGGTGTGGACGCCACATCGGCCGCACCACGCGCTACATCCGCAACTACGCCTGGGAGGTCGAGCCCGAGGTTCTACCCGCCTACGCCGCACAGGAGGCTCGCAGCGGCGACGGTTGGATCAAGTTGGTCGGTGACTGGATCTCACGTGAGACCGGGGATCTCGAGCCGTCGTTCCCGGCCGAAGCCTTCGCCGCCGCCATCGAGGCAGCCCACGCCCACGGCGCCAAGGTCACCGCCCACTGCTTCGGGGCCGGGGTGCTTCCCGGGCTGATCGAGGCGGGGATCGACTGCATCGAACACGGCACCGGGCTCTCCGAGGACCTCATCGACCAGATGGTGGCACGGGGCACAGCGCTGGTCCCGACCGTCATGCAGTTGGACAAGTTCCCCGAGCACGCCCACGCCGGCGCGGCGAAGTTCCCCCTCTACGCGGCCACGATGAGCGACCTCTACGAACGGATGCCCCAGACGCTGATGGCTGCCTTCGAGGCCGGAGTGCCGATCTATGCCGGATCCGACGGGGGCGGCATCACCCGACACGGCAACATCGCGGGGGAGGTCGAGGCTCTGGTGCGCATCGGGATGCCGGCCCATGAAGCTCTGGGGGCGGCGAGTTGGCGAGCCCGCGCCTGGCTGGGCATGAGTGGGGATCTCGCCGAGGGCACCGAGGCCGACTTCGTCGTCTATCCCGCCGACCCGCGCGCCGATCTGTCGGTCCTGCGCAGGCCCGCTGCGATCGTCCTGCGCGGCGCTCTGGTCTAGGCGACCCGCACGACCTGGGCGTCGATCGGCCGGTATTTCACCAACGCACAGTTGCGCTTGAGCAACTCCGAACCCACGGTGTTGCCGGTGCGTCGATCGATGAGGTCACGCCAGATCTCGTTGCGTCGAAACACCCTGCCGGCGTACTCCACGAACTCCTCGGCCCGGGCGTAGACGCGGTAACTGTGGGCCAGCGGCCGATCGGTACGTAGTTCGCCGTGGAGGTATTTCGGGCCGACGCGGGTCGAGAGCACGAACGTCGCGTCGGTGTCGTTGCGGACCACGAGGTCGACGTAGTTGTAGACGATCGAGCAACCCACCCCCCAGGGCAGCACCCGGCCGTTGTCGGGGAACGGATCGAAGGAGTGCTCGGAGCGCTCCACGATGGTCAGCGGCGAATGCATGAACATCCACACCAAGAGGTTGGCCAGTTGGCAGATCCCGCCGCCGACACCGGAGCGCGCTTGGCCGTTGCTGAGCCGCATTCCCTCGACGAAGCCGCGGCGTCGGGTGCAGTTGCCGACGATCCGGTTGAAACTGAACGTCTCACCGGGGCCGATCACGATGCCGTCGGTGTGCCGGATGGCGAGTTGGAGGTTGCGCACCTTGTTGTGCTGGAGCCACATCTCTTCCTCGCCCAACTGCCGCAGCAACAGCGAAGCATGTTTCTTCACGCGGTAGGTCGGTTCCACGAGGGGTCGCTGACGCGCCCAGGTGTCCTCGGCCAGCATCCATCGGATCCTTCGGCGCATGCGATGCACTGCCACCGCGACCGGGTAGATGACCGGGAACCGTTCACTGAGTCGAGGCGGGGCGGTGATGCGCGCAGGCATCTGGAAATCGTCCACGTGGGTAAGACGCCCTCGGCGCCGCCGACGTTGCCTGTGACTCATGGGGCCTGCCCGGCGTCCTCGGCGGCAATCGCGGGCGCGGGTTTCGATAACCCCTCGCGGACCATCGCCTGGTAGTCAGATGAGGCGCACAGCAGCGGCAGGAGATGCTGGGGCCCGCGCCCCAACTGCAGTTCGGGCAGTGTTTGCGGATCCACGAACACGATCTGGCGGCCCTCGTGGCAGACGACGTCGTCATCGGTCAGGGTGGTGGCGCCGATCCAGATCTGCCAAGAGTCGGTCAGGTCCGGGGTCGCCTTCGGCGCGGCCGGCAGGTCACCGGCCCACCACAGTCGCCAGTTCGAGACTCGCGGATCGCCCATCACATCGATCTCGGTTTCTTCGGCCAGCTCGCGCACTGCAGCCTCGGCGAACGACTCCTCGGGGTGGGCGTGACCACCGACAAGGCCCCACACATCCGGATCGACCGGGGCGAACTCGTCGCGTTCTTGGAGCAGCAGCCACCCGCGCTGATCGACCAATACTGCACAGGCCAACCGGCACGTCGACGTACGACACTGGGACATGCTGGCCAGGCTAGTGCGCTCGGGTGGGCTGGATTTAGCGCGCGGGCCGGAGTCTGGCAGAATGACGCGCCGAGTCCTGTCCCGGGTGGTCCCTCTCAACCGCGCGCTCAGGCCCACCGACTTCGGTCTCCTGTCGGCCCCACCGGCACCGGGACCTGTCACCCACCACTGATAGTCAAGGAGACACCACAAACGTGGCCGTCAAGATTCGTTTGAAGCGCATGGGCAAGATCCGTCAGCCCTACTACCGCGTTGTTGTCGTCGACTCCCGCAAGAAGCGTGATGGCAAGGTCATCGAGGAGATCGGCAAGTACCACCCCAAGGAAGAGCCGTCGCTGATCGACGTCAAGTCCGAGCGCGCCCAGTACTGGCTCGGCGTCGGCGCGCAGCCGACCGAAGCCGTCGAGGTCCTGCTCAAGGTCACCGGTGACTGGCAGAAGTTCAAGGGCCTGCCGGGCGCCGAGGGCACCTTGAAGGTCAAGGAGCCCAAGCGCGACAAGACCGAGATCTTCAACGAGGCCATGAAGGACGCCGCCAACGAGCCCAAGGCCGGTGCGGTGACCGCCAAGAAGAAGGCCGCCAAGGCCGAGGCCCCCGCCGAAGCCGCCGCCGAAGCCGCCGACGAGGCTGCCCCTGTTGAGGCTGCTGTCGAGGCCGCTCCGGCCGAGGCCGACACCGCCCCTGCAGAAGACGCCTGATCATGCTCGCCGAAGCCCTGGAGCACCTGGTCAAGGGAGTCGTGGACAACCCCGACGACGTCACTGTCCGCGACAAGCAGTTGCGCCGTGGTGGGTCGATCCTCGAAGTGCGGGTCAACCCCGAAGACCTGGGCAAGGTGATCGGTCGCGGTGGTCGCACCGCGACCGCCTTCCGCACCGTCCTCGGCTCGCTTGCCGGACGATCCGGGGCCCGCATCGACTTCGTCGACGTTGACCGTCGCTGATCTCTCATACCGCCGACCCGCCATTTCTTCACACGTGAAGAAATGGCGGGTCGGCGGGTTTTGTGGCCGAACTGGGAGACTCGGGGGGTGGCTGAAGTGGAGGTAGCGGTCGGTCGGATCGCCAAGGCACATGGAGTTCGTGGCGAGGTGGCCGTCGATGTGCTCACCGATGAGCCCGAACGCCGATTCACCCCCGGTACGACGTACGCCGCTCGGCGTACTCGAGGGGCGGATCAGCCCCTCACCCTGACCGACTGTCGCTGGCATCAGGGCCGATTGCTGGCGCGGTTCGAGGAGATCCCGGATCGCACCATGGCCGAGGGCGCCCGCGGGCTGATGTTGATGGTGCGCCTCACCTATGCCGACACCGCCGACGACGGCAGTTACTACGACCACCAGCTGGTGGGTCTGGTGGTGGTCGACACCGACGGCCTCCAGCGGGGTGAGGTCATCGACGTTCTCCACCACACCGGCCAGGACCTCCTCGTGATCCGCACCCAACACGGTGGGCAGGCTGAGGTGTTAGTCCCCTTCGTCGAGGCGTTGGTCCCCGTCGTCGACCTGGAGGCCGGTCGAGTCGTGGTGGCCGATCGCCCCGGATTGCTGCGCCCCGAGGAGGCCGAGTGAAGATCGACGTCATCTCCATCTTCCCCGAGTACCTCGCCGCACTCGACGTGAGCCTTCCGGGCAAGGCCAAAGCCAAGGGCCTGGTCGAAATCGAGGTGCACGATCTGCGTACCTGGACCCATGACCGCCATCGCAGCGTCGATGACACCCCCTACGGCGGTGGCGCCGGCATGGTGATGAAACCCGAACCTTGGGGTGAGGCCCTCGATGCGGTGGCACCCCCCGGCGCCACCCTGATCGTGCCCACCCCTGGCGGGGAGGTATTCACCCAACAGATGGCCGAGGAGTTCGCCACCCTCGATCATCTGGTCTTCGCCTGCGGACGCTACGAAGGCATCGACCAGCGGGTGTTGGACGAGGCCGCGTCGGCGTACGACGTGCGCGAGGTCTCACTCGGGGACTATGTGCTCAACGGGGGAGAGGTGGCCGCGCTGGCCATCATCGAGGCCACGTTGCGCCTGATTCCGGGCTTCATGGGCAATGCAGACTCACTCACCGAGGAATCCCACGCCGAGACCGGACTGCTGGAGTACCCCGTCTACACCAAGCCCCAGGTGTGGCGTGGGCGTGAGGTCCCAGAGATCCTGCTCAGCGGCCACCACCCCAAGATCGCCGCGTGGCGTCATGCCCAAGCAGTCGCCCGAACCCAGCAGCGCCGCCCCGAGCTGCTGCGTGCGGAGACACTGCTCCCCGGGGACCTCGCTGGGCTGGTCCGGCCGGCAATCGCCGAGGACGCGGCCGAACTCGTGGTGCTGCAGCGGGCCTGCTGGGTCGAGGAAGGCAGGATCAACGACGACTGGAAGATCCCGGCGCTCACCGAGAGCCCCGACGACGTCGCTGCCTGGATCGGTCAATGGGACACCGCGGTCATTCGTGCCGGTGGCCGCATCGTGGGCGCGGTGCGCATGCGCCTTGATGGACAGCGGTGGGAGATCGGACGCCTCATGGTCGCCCCCGACTTGCGTGATCGCGGGCTGGGCCGCTGGCTCCTGGAGTACGCCGAGGCAGCCGCCCCCACCGACGTCACGGCGTACACCTTGGTCACCGGGCGACTCAGCCAGCGCAACCTACGTCTCTACGCCAAAGCCGGCTATCGCATCGCCGGCGATGTGCCCGGGATCCCCAAGATCGTGGAGTTGGTCAAGAAGCGCCGCCCGCAGCCAGGGGATGTCACGATTTCGCCGTAGGGCGTTCGCTCTGGCAGACTTCACCCTTGGCCCTCGTCCACCTGCCACAGGGGGACATCGACGAAGGCCGCCACTGATTGCTCAAACCTGATTCCGTGGTCCGACCTGTGGCTGATCACGAGGAGACATGATGACCAACCTCATCGACGCGCTTGCCGCCGGCCAGATCCGCACCGACGTCCCCGCCTTCCGGGCAGGCGACACCATCAAGGTGCACGTCAAGGTCGTCGAGGGCAACCGCTCCCGTATCCAGGTCTTCCAGGGTGTGGTCATCCGGGTGCAGGGCTCGGGTATCGGTCGCACCTTCACCGTCCGCAAGGTCTCCTTCGGCGTCGGTGTCGAGCGGACCTTCCCGATCAACTCCCCGATCTTCGAGCAGATCGAGATCGTCACTCGCGGTGACGTTCGCCGGGCCAAGCTCTACTACCTGCGCAACCTGCGCGGCAAGGCTGCCAAGATCAAGGAACGCCGCGACGGCTGACCCGCGTGGCCACCCGCGGTTGACGTGGGTGGCCCGTCTAGGCTCCCTCTGTGAGCCTGCGAACCCGATCAGAGACTGCCACCAAGAAACATCGGCCGCTGTGGCAAGAGTCCTTGATCATGCTGGTCATCGCCACGGCTCTGGCGGTGTTCATCAAGGCGTTCTTCGTTCAGGCGTTCTACATCCCCTCAGAGTCCATGGAACCCCAGTTCGTCCAACTGGATCGGATCCTGGTTCAGAAGGTCTCCTACTGGACCGGAACTCCTGAGCGCGGCGACATCGTGGTCTTCAAAGACCCGGCCCACTGGCTCCCCCCGATGCCCGCCTCCTCGGGACCCAAACGGGTGCTGGAGATGATCGGGCTCTATCCCGCCGGCGGCCACCTCGTCAAAAGGGTCATCGGCGTCGGCGGAGACCGGGTCAAGTGCTGCGATAACTCCGGTCGGCTGACCGTCAATGGGACCCCGCTGACCGAGCCCTACCTCCCGAAGGGCACCGTGCCGTCGACCATGGCCTTCGATGTGATTGTGCCCAAAGGACACCTGTGGGTGATGGGCGACAATCGCCTGAACTCCAGCGACTCTCGCGCCCACATGGGCCAGCCGGGGGGTGGATTCGTCAACCAGGACGACGTAGTCGGCAAGGTGTTCGCCCTGGTCTGGCCGCTCGAACGCTTCGCGATCATCCATCGACCGCCCACCTTCGACCACGTTGCGGAGCCGTCATCGTCGCCATGACCGGATTGCCACGTGGACAGACCGTGCGTCGCGATGCCGGTCTCTACGGCTACGAGCGGGCCTTGAGGCGGGCCGGACTGGCTCCCGTTGCCGGAGTTGACGAGGCCGGTCGGGGAGCCTGCGCCGGACCGCTGGTGGCTGCGGCCGTGGTCCTGCCCGAAGGACAGCGTGGCCACATCCCCGGGTTGGCTGACTCCAAGCTGCTGACCCCGGCGGCTCGCGAGCGTTGCTATGACCACGTCCTCGCGCGCTCAGCGGCCTGGTCGGTCGTGGTCGTCGAGCCCGAGGAGTGCGATCGGCTCGGGATGCACGTGGCCAACGTGGAGGCGTTGCGTCGGGCCGTGGCCAAGCTCGAGGTGCCTCCGGCGTACGTCCTGACCGACGGGTTCCCTGTGGACGGACTCCGGGTGCCCGGGCTGGCGATGTGGAAGGGCGACCGGGTCGCGGCCTGTATCGCGGCGGCGTCGGTGATCGCCAAAGTCACCCGCGACCGGATCATGACCGCCGAACACGACCGGTTTCCCGCCTACGACTTCGCCACGCACAAGGGCTACATCACCCAGACACATGCGGAGGCCTTGGAACAGCACGGGCCGTGTGAGATCCACCGGATGCGGTTCGTCAACGTACGCCGGGCCGCCGGGCTGCCCGAACCGGAGCCGATCTGCCTTGAACCCCAGTTGGACCTCTTCGAGATGGAGGTGGCGCAGTGAGCGCAGAGGACCTTGAGAAGTACGAAACCGACATGGAACTCAACCTCTATCGCGAGTACCGCGATGTGGTGGGAATCTTCAAGTGGGTCGTGGAGACCGACCGTCGGTTCTATCTGTGCAACCAGGTCGACGTGCGCGCCCGCACCGAAGCCGGTGATGTGTTCTTCGAAGTGACCATGAACGACGCCTGGGTGTGGGATATGTACCGACCGGCTCGCTTCGCCCGCACCGTCAAGGTGCTCACCTTCAAGGACGTCAACGTCGAGGAGTTGGCCCCGGCCGAGATCGAGCCGCCCAAGTAGGTCCGCCCAAGTAGGTCGGCCCGGGTCGGCGCAGCATCCACAGTCCACCGGATCTCCGGACGCGTCCACAGCCCCGAGCACCGACCCCTCTGGTGTCCACCTCACCGGCCAGCATCGGTGCAGGAGGTCAACATGAGTGGACGTCGCAACGCGTTGGGCCGCTATGGCGAAGACGTCGCCACCCGGCATCTCATCGAGCAGGGTCTGGTGGTTCTCGACCGCAACTGGCGCTGCGAGAGCGGTGAGATCGACCTGGTCCTGCGTGAGGGCAACACACTGGTCATCTGCGAGGTCAAGACCCGGGCGTCGGCACGCTTCGGCGACCCACTGGAAGCGGTCACCCAGGCCAAGGCGGGGCGATTGCGGGTCTTGGCCGAGAAATGGATGGAGAACCGGGGGCTGCACCCACCCGATGTGCGCTTCGATGTCGTCGGCGTGTTGCAAGACGGCCACGGCCGCGCCGAAGTGAACCACGTGCGGGGCATTGCCTGATGTTCGCCTCCGTGCGCACCGTGAGCCTGTCCGGTGCCGTCGGCCACCTCATCGACGTCCAGGTCGACGTGTCCGACGGGGTCGTCAACACCGCCATGGTCGGCAGGCCCGATGCGGTCGTCCTGGAGTCGCGCGAGCGGTGCCGGGCGGCGGTGATCAACAGTTCTTTCCGCTGGCCGGTGACCAAACGAGTGACGATCCTGCTGAGCCCGGCCGACCTTCCCAAGCGCGGCCCGCACTTCGATCTGGCGGTGGCGATGGCGGTCCTAGTGGCCGCCGGGGAGGTGCGAGCCGGCCTGCGGGAGTGGGTGCTGATCGGTGAACTCAACCTCGACGGCAGGGTGCGTGCGGTTCCCGGTGTGCTGCCGATGGTGTTGGCCGCAGCCAAACAGGGGGTGACCAGGGTCGTCGTACCCGACTGCCAGGTGGCGGAGGCGGCATTGGTGCCCCACGTGGAGGTCTACGGCGTTGGTTCCCTGGCCCAACTGGCCGCCCTCCTAGCCGGCACCGAGATGCCCGAAGCGCCGCCTGTGGAGCCGTTGGCAGTGCAGCCGTTGCTGACCTGGCGCGGAGAGAACCGCAGCCACGACCTCGACCTCTCCGACGTCCTCGGCATGCCCGATGCACGTTTCGCCCTGGAGGTGGCTGCCGCGGGCGGCCACCACCTGTTGCTCAGTGGGCCCAAGGGAGCCGGCAAGACCACCTTGGCCGAGCGCCTGCCCGGCCTCTTGCCCGATCTGACGATCAGCGAATCGTTGGAGGTGACTGCGGTGCATTCGCTGGCCGGGATCCTGCCTCAGGGTGCTCATATGGTGCGGCGACCACCCTTTAGCGCGCCCCACCATTCGGCCACCCGGACCAGTCTCCTGGGCGGCGGAACCGGCAAGGTCAGTCCGGGTGCGGTGAGCCGGGCTCACCTGGGGGTGTTGTTCCTCGACGAGTTCCCGCTATTCAACAAGGACATCGTCGAGGCCTTTCGCGAGCCCCTGGAGAACGGTGACATCACCTTGGCCCGAGGTGAGGAGACCGCCACCTACCCCGCGCGCTGCATCGTGGTGCTGGCCGCCAATCCGTGCCCGTGTGGGCTCTACACCACCAGCCAGCGAGCGCCCGGCTGTGAATGCCCTGAGCGGGTGCGGCGCGACTACCGCCGCAAACTCACCGGCCCGGTCATCGACCGCATCGACATCACCCGACATGTGGAGCCGAGAGGGCCGATCGACAGCGAACCCGGCGAGTCCAGTGCCGGGGTACGAGAGCGGGTGCTGGCGGCGAGACTGCGCCAAGGGGAGCGTTACGCCGACCAGCCCTGGCGGCTCAATTCGGCGGTGCCGGGGGCGGTGTTGCGCAAGTCGTGGCCGCTGGCGCGACCCCTGCAGGCAGTCATCGACACCGCGACCTATTCGGGTCGCATCACCCCACGAGGTGCGGTCAGGGTTCATCGGTTGGCCTGGACGATCGCCGACCTGCGCGCTGCCGATGCCCCCGACGAGGAGCACGTCAGGGCCGCACTCGCGTTGCGGACCGGCGATGCGCTGTCGCTGCGTGCGACCACGGCCGGGCGGGCGAGCGCATGAGTGCGGTGGCACGCCCACCCACGGACGAGGAGAGATTGGCCCGCGTGTCACTGAGCCACGCCGTCGAACCAGGCGACCCACGGTTGCTGGCCCTTGTGGCTCAGATGGGGGCAGTCGAGGTATTGGCGGCCCTGCGCAAGGAAGCTCGGCGACTCGACGCAGGGGCCGGTCTCGTCTCCCGCTTGGACGGGGTGGACGCCGCTGCCCGCCTGGATCGCGCTGCGGCCCGCGGGCTGAGGTTCCTGATCCCTGGAGACTCCGAGTGGCCCACCCAGCTCGGCTCCCTCGATCATGCCGGGGACAACTGCGGTAGGGGCCGGACTCCCTTGGGACTGTGGGCTCGCGGGGCGGGGCACCTCGGCGACCTGACCGCGCGGTCGGTAGCCATTGTGGGTTCGCGCTCGGCCACCCACTACGGCGCCACGTTGGCAGCCGAGATCTCCTTCACCACTTCGGTGGCTGGGTGGACCACGGTGTCGGGTGCCGCTTTCGGGATCGATCAGGCCGCCCACCGAGGGGCGCTCACGGTGCCCGCGCCAACGGTCGCAGTGCTCGCCTCGGGCGCCGACCGTGCCTATCCGGTCGCCCACCGCGAACTCCTCGACGCCATCGCAGCCACCGGGGTCGTGGTCTCCGAGGCTCCACCCGGGGCGGCGCCCACCAAGGTGCGGTTCCTGGCCCGCAACAGGCTGATCGCGGCGCTGGCCACCGGCACTGTGGTGGTTGAGGCCGCGATTCGCAGTGGTGCTCTCAACACCGCTACCTGGACCGAACGGCTCTCTCGAGTGCTGATGGGGGTCCCGGGTCCGACCACCTCCGAGCCCTCTGCAGGTGTGCATCAGATGATCCGTTCACGCGGAGCGCTGTTGGTGACCAGAGGCGAAGAGGTCCTGGAGGCGATCTCCCCGGCCGGGTCGTTCACGCTGGCCGAGCCTCGGGAGGCGGCCCGACCCCACGACGGCTTCTCCTTGACCGACCAACAGGTCCTCGACGCTGTTCCGGTTGCGCGTGCGGCTCCGGTGGCCAACCTGGCCCGGACCAGCGGGTTGTCGACATTGCTGGTTTCATCGGCCCTCGTGCGTCTTGAGTCGGCTGGACTCGTCGTCCGAGTTGGGGATCGGTGGCGTTTGCAGGCTCTCGAGGGCGTCCGGAGCCCATGACCCGGCCCGGGCAGATGCGCAGTCGTGGCGGGCGGTCTCCCGGGCGCCGGAATCGTGGGCGCAGTAGCATCGGCGGCGCGCCGTCGCCGTCAGGCGCTGAACGAGGTCGGTCATGATTGTGGCTTCAATCCAGGACCTGGTGCCCGAACTCCTCGAGCGCTGCCACCACTTCACCCTCAGGCACGGCCCGATCGGCGGGAGTGTCGGGATCGTGCGGGGCGACGACCTCGTCTGGCGCCACGAATTCGGCTGGGCCGAGTCCGCCACACGACGAGCAACCGACACCTCGACGCTCTACCGGGTTGCTTCGATCACCAAGACCTTCACGGCCGCGGCGGTGATGAGACTGCGCGACGAGGGACGTCTCGACCTCGACGACCCTCTGGTCGACCATTGTCCGGAGTTGAACGCCGCCGGTCGGGGGGTCGCCCCGATCGAGCGGGTCACATTGCGCGCACTGCTCTCGCACGAGTCCGGTCTGCTGGGTGACCCTCCCGGGACCGACTGGTCGCGCGGCATCGAGAGTTCGACCTTTGCAGAAATTCTCGCCCGAGTCGGCGAGATCGCCGTCGTCGCGGCTCCGTTCGCCGCGTCGAAGTACTCCAACCTCGGCTTCCTACTTCTCGGTGAGGTGGTCGCCCGCGCCTCGGGACTGACGTACGTCGACTACGTCAACCGGAACCTCCTGGAGCCCCTCGGGATGTCATCGAGCGGCTGGGAGCCGCTCCCCTCCGAGATGAAGGCTCGGTTGGCGGTGGGCCATCAGGCTCGATCGTTCGCCGATCATCCCGCCGTGGCCCAAGACAACCCGCCGGTGTGGGCAGACGGGGGTCTGGTGACATCGGTGGGTGACCTTGCGCGGTGGCTGTCGCTGCAGCTCTCCGCCCATCGCCCCAGCGTCGAGGGTGATCTTCCTGTCGATCGGGCCACGTTGAGATCGATGCACGCCCCTCGCTACCTCAGCGACTCGCTGTGGCGCAAGGCCTACGGCATCGGGTGGTACTCGCTGCGGCGAGGCGAGTCGATCTGGGTCGGTCATGGGGGCAGCCTGCATGGTTTCACCTCATACGTCGGCTTCCATCCAGGCTCACAACTGGGCGTGATCGTGCTGCTGAACGGCGAGGCCGCGCCCACCGACCTGGCGCTTGATCTCGGCGAGTTCGCCCGGACCCACTTGCCCACCCCGAAGCCCGAGACCCTGGCGCCCACGGGTGTGCCGCTGGCCTATGCGGCCCTCCTGGGGCTCTACACCGACCAGACCCAAGCCGAATTCACGCGGGTCGAATGGTCTCGTGGCGCACTGGTCGCACTCGTGGGCGAGGAGCGGCTGACTCTGCTACCGACCGACACCACGGATGAATTCCGGTTCGGCAACGGTCGACCAGCAGGGGAGTCGGCGAGGTTCGCCCGCGGCCATGATGGGCGGGTGGTAGCGCTGATCGCCGGGCCGCAGACGCTGTGGCGCTTCGATCGCGTCGACACAGAGACCTGAGCGTCTCTGCCCCCTCTGTGCGACTCACCGGGGCGGCGACCGCGGCTCGAGCAGGTTGAGACCTACCGTGGAGCGGTGACTGCGGCCAAGGGAAGCCAGGAACGGGTGCTGCCCGAGTCGATGGCCTCGGTGTTGGCTCGTTACGAGCGTCATTTGGTCTCCGAACGTGACCTCACCCCGCATTCGGTGCGCGCCTATCTCGGCGACGTTGCCGCCATGCTCGAGCACGCCTCCCTGCTGGGCCACACCGATCTGTCCAGCCTGGATATCCGAACCCTGCGCAGCTGGCTGGCCAAACAACAGACCCTGGGCAAGGCGCGCACGACGATGGCTCGCAGAGCGACGGCGGTGCGCGTGTTCACCGCATGGGCGCACCGCATGGGGTTGACCCACACAGATCCCGGCGCACTGTTGGGCACCCCCAAAGCCCATCGGGTCCTGCCGCCGGCGCTGGACCAGGCCGAGATCATTGAGGTGCTGGCGGCGGCAGCCGACGCGGCCGGCGACGACGGCCCGATCGGGCTGCGCGATGTGGCCATCTTGGAGTTGCTCTACGCGACCGGCATCCGCGTCGGCGAACTGTGTGGCCTCGACATCGACGACGTGGACCGCCATCGCCGGGTCGTGCGGGTCTTCGGCAAGGGACGCAAGGAGCGCACCGTCCCGTTCGGGCTGCCCTGCGATCGGGCCTTGGAGACCTGGCTGAGCGCTGGGCGTCCACACCTGGTTGCCCCAGGCGCGGGGGCCGCACTCTTCTTGGGGGCACGCGGTGGCCGGATCGATCAGCGGGCGGTGCGGGCGATGGTGCATCGGCGCATCGCAGAGGTGCCCGGGGCCCCCGACCTCGGCCCCCATGGGCTCCGTCACACCGCCGCGACGCACTTGCTGGAGGGCGGCGCCGACCTGCGCACAGTTCAGGAGTTGTTGGGGCACGCCTCACTCGCGACGACCCAGATCTACACCCACGTGTCGACCGACCGTCTGCGTGCGGCCTATCGGCAGGCCCACCCACGAGCCTGAACACACTCACCCGAGCGGCAACAGCCTCACCTGCCTCCACACCAACGTGAGTGGGTCGAGGTAGGTGCGTCCGCGCAGGAGCCCCCAATGCAGGCACGCTCGGGGCCAGCAGTGGCTGGGCGATCCCCGCAGTTGGCCGATGACCGCACCTGCCGGCACCCTTGCCCCGACCTCGACTACTGCCCGCACAGGCTCGTACGTCGTGCGGGTGGCTCCGTGGCCGACGACGATCACCGGTTTGCCGCCGATGCGGCCCACGAACCGCACCGTGCCCGCGCGAGCCGCATGCACCTGCTGACCGACCCGGCCCAGCAGGTCGACTCCGCGATGGCCCCGACCCCACCGCGTGGCGGGCGGGTCGAAGGCGGCCACCACCACATGGCGCGGCCCCAGCGGCCAGACCCCGCGTGGTTCCACCTGCTCCTGGGCGGGGTGTGGCAGGAGGAGGCCGATGAGGAGTGCCGTGATCACAAGAGAGTTCATCCACCCACAATGGGGCGCTCTCTGCCCGCCGCCGGACCTCGGACAGAGAGCAGTGGAAACAGTGGTGGCTGAAGGTGGCTGTGGATCCGTGGCGGACGGATCGAGGCGATTGGTGCCCGGCCGGGCACCTGACCTAGACTGCCTCCAGCAGCTTTCGAGCTGACTTCGCACGCCTCTTCCGCCGCGACGATTCTTCGCCAACGCGGGCGACGGCCCACGGTCCTGGATCTGATCCGGGTTGGGTCTGCGCGGGGCGTCAGGGCAGGTGACAACCGTCGCCTGCGACGAACCGAACCGGTTCGGGTGCCTTCGCGTGCCCGGGTCGACAACAGAAGGATCACCATGGCAGTTGTGACCATGCGCCAGCTCCTCGAGAGCGGCGTCCACTTCGGGCACCAGACCCGTCGTTGGAACCCCAAGATGAAGCGCTTCATCATGACCGAGCGCAACGGCATCTACATCATCGACCTGCAGCAGTCGCTGTCCTACATCGACGCCAGCTACGCCTTCATCAAGGAGACCGTGGCCAAGGGCGGCACGATCATGTTCGTGGGCACCAAGAAGCAGGCCCAGGAAGCGATCGCCGAGCAGGCGACCCGGGTCGGGATGCCCTACGTCAACCAGCGCTGGCTGGGCGGCATGCTCACCAACTTCTCCACCGTGCACCAGCGGATCAACCGCCTCAAGGAACTCGACGAGGTCGACTTCGACAACGTGGCCGGCTCCGGTCGCACCAAGAAGGAACTCCTCCAGATGAAGCGCGAGCGCGACAAGCTCGACCGCACTCTGGGTGGCATCCGCGACATGGTGCGTACGCCGAGCGCGGTCTGGGTCGTCGACACCAAGAAGGAGCACCTCGCCGTCGAGGAGGCGCGCAAGCTTCGGATCCCGATCATCGGCATCCTGGACACCAACTGCGACCCCGATGAGGTCGACTTCCCGATCCCGGGCAACGACGACGCGATCCGCGCGGTCGGCCTGTTGACACGCGTGATTGCCGACGCCGTGGCCGAGGGCCTCATCGCCCGTGCCGGCGTCAAGACCGAGGGTGAGGCGGCCATCGGTGCCGACGAGCCGCTGGCCGACTGGGAGCGCGAGTTGCTGGCCGGCGACGCCGAGGCGCCCGCCGCCGAAGCTCCGGCTGCCGAGGCCCCTGCCGCCGAAACCCCCGCCGAGGCTCCGGCCGAGGTGGCTACGTTGGTGGATGCCCCTGAGGAGGCCCCCGCCGAGGCCGCAACCGACGAGGCACCGTTCGGTGCTGGCTCGGTGAAGGCCAACGAGGACGGCAGCGCGCCCAACGACTACACCATCAAGGGCAACGCCCAGTCGATGAAGTTCCACGCGCCGACCAGCCCGTGGTACGACCGGACCAAGGCTGAGGTCTGGTTCGAGACTGCCGAGGCTGCCCTGGCTGCCGGTTTCGTCAACGCCGAGGCCAAGAAGGAGGACTGATCCCTCACCCGGATCGGTCGTCCCCCACAGATCCCTCATCGGATCTGGCACCACAGATCTAGAAACGAACTAGAAGAG
Source organism: uncultured Marmoricola sp. (assembly GCA_937868075.1). Classification (GTDB taxonomy): domain Bacteria; phylum Actinomycetota; class Actinomycetes; order Propionibacteriales; family Nocardioidaceae; genus Marmoricola. The sequence continues at coordinate 25,265 of CALMLL010000080.1, forward strand.
GACACAATGGCGAACATCACCGCCGCCGATGTGAAGCGGCTGCGTGACATGACCAGCGCCGGGATGATGGAGTGCAAGAAGGCGCTCACTGAGACCGACGGCGACTTCGACGCGGCAGTCGACCTGCTGCGCACCAAGGGTGCGGCCAAGGCTGCTGCACGTGGCGCCGAGCGCGAGGCGACCGCCGGTTTGGTGGCCACCTCGGGCAACGCCCTGGTCGAACTCAACTCCGAGACCGACTTCGTGGCCAAGAACGAGGACTTCATCGCCGCGGCCCAGCGCATCGCCGAGGCCGCCGATGCGGCCAAGGCCGGTGATGCAGAGGCGCTCAAGGCGGTCTCCCTGGGCGACAAGACCGTCGGTGAGGTGGTTCAGGACCTGGCGATCACCATCGGTGAGAAGATCGAACTGGGCCGCGTGGCCTACTTCGAGGGTCCGGTCGTGACCTACATGCACAAGCGGGCTGCTGACCTGCCCCCGGCAGTCGGGGTGTTGGTCGAGTACGCCGGGGACAACTCCGAGGCTGCCCGTGGCGCGGCGATGCAGATCGCCGCGATGAAGGCGCAGTACCTCACCCGCGAGGAGGTTCCCGCCGAGATCGTCGAGCACGAGCGGGCCATCGCCGAGAGCATCACTCGGGAAGAGGGCAAGCCCGAGCAGGCGATCCCCAAGATCGTCGAGGGCCGCCTCGGCGGGTTCTTCAAGACCGTCGTTCTGCTGGAACAGGAGTCGATCACCGAGAGCAAGAGCACCGTCAAGAAGGTGCTCGACGACGCCGGTGTTTCGGTCAAGCGGTTCGCCCGCTTCGAAGTCGGCGCCTGATCAAATCCTCACGCCACAGGGCCGGTGCGACACACCGTCGCGGCCGGCCCTGTGGCATGTCCAGGGTCGACCCGGGGCACTGTCGAGGTAGCGCTGGGCCCGGGGTGGCCCCAGCCACGGCACCGATCGCAGACACTGACGTGTTTCACGCAGCCCACTGGCGGTAGGTTGGGCGCCGGTACGACGAGCGAAGGGATGGCCATGGCGCCGTACAACCGGGTTCTGCTCAAGCTCTCCGGAGAGGTCTTCGGAGGCGGTTCGGTCGGAGTCGACCCTGACGTCGTGCAGAAGATCGCCCACGAGATCGCCGACGTGGTCCGCGCCGGGACCCAGGTGGCTGTGGTCACCGGCGGTGGCAACTTCTTCCGAGGCGCCGAACTCCAACAGCGAGGCATGGATCGAGCCCGCGCGGACTATATGGGCATGCTCGGCATCGTGATGAACTGCCTGGCGCTGCAGGACTTCTTGGAGAAGGAGGGCATCGAGACCCGGGTCCAGACCGCGATCACGATGGGTCAGGTGGCTGAGCCCTACATCCCTCGTCGCGCGATCCGTCACCTGGAGAAGGGCCGGGTCGTGATCTTCGGGGCCGGCATGGGGATGCCTTACTTCTCCACCGACACGGTGGCCGTGCAGCGTGCCCTGGAGAGCAAGTGCGATGTGGTTCTCGTGGCCAAGAACGGTGTCGACGGCGTCTACACCGCTGACCCGCGCAAGGACCCCGGCGCGGTCAAACTCGACCATGTGACCTATGACGACGCGATTGCTCGCGGCCTGCGGATCATGGACCAGACCGCGTTCGCGCTGTGCGGGGAGAACAAGTTGCCCATGGTGGTGTTCGGAATGGAGCCGTGGGGAAACATCCTGCGGGTCGTTCGAGGTGAGAAGATTGGCACGCTGGTCAGCGCCTGAAGAACCCGGCGCGACCCCCGAACACGAGACGAAGTGAGGACAACGTGATCAACGAGACCATGCGCGAGGCAGCCACCAAGATGGACAAGGCGGTGGAGGTCACTCGTGAGGAATTCGCTGCGATCCGTGCCGGCCGTGCCCACCCGAGCATGTTCGCCAAACTGACCGCGGAGTACTACGGCACCCCCACTCCGATCCAGCAACTGGCCTCCTTCACCGCCCCCGAAGCGCGCATCATCTTGATCGCGCCATATGACATGAGCGCGATGTCTGCCATCGAGCGCGCCATCCGCGACTCCGACCTGGGGGTCAACCCCACCGACGACGGCAAGGTGATCCGCTGCGTGTTCCCCGAACTCACCGAGGAGCGGCGCAAGGAGTACATCAAGGTCGCCAAGCACAAGGCCGAGGAAGGCCGGGTCTCGGTGCGCAACATCCGTCGTCACGCCAAGCAGGCGCTGGAGAAGTTGGACAAGGACGGTGAGGTCGGCAAGGACGACGTCGCGGCTGCCGAGAAGCGGCTCGACGCCCTCACCAAGGAACACACCGACCACATCGACGACATGCTCAAGCACAAGGAAGCCGAACTGCTCGAGGTCTGAGCGCACACCACGATGACGACCTCACCCACGCCAGCGGCGGACAAGACCAGCCGCGCCGGCCGCAACCTGCCCGCCGCGATCGCTTCGGGGGTGGTGCTCGCCGGAGCAGTGGTGGCCTCGCTGCTGTTGTGGAAGCCCGCCTTCATGATCATCGTCGCGATCGCGGTGGCGGTGGCGATCTGGGAACTGCACCGAGGCTTCTCTGCCCGCGGGATCAACCTGCCCGAGGAACCGCTGATGATCGGCGGCGTGGCCATGGTGGTCCTCGCCTATGCCTTCGGCCCGCCGGCACTGGTCACTGCCACCGCGGTCACCGGCCTGGCCATCATGCTCTGGCTGCTGCGTCGCGGTGTCGACGGCTACGTGCGCGATGCGACCGCGTCGATGTTCACGTTGCTCTACGTCCCCTTCTTGGGCTCGTTCTTCGCCCTGCTCGTTGCGGAGGACCGCGGCGTCGAAGGGGTGGTCTGCGTGATCGCGTTGACGGTGTGCTCCGACACCGGGGGCTACATCGCCGGCGTACTCTTCGGCAAGCACAAGATGGCCCCGGTGATCTCGCCGAAGAAATCGTGGGAGGGATTCGCCGGTTCGGTGATCGCCTCGATCGCCGGGGGGGTGGGGCTGTCCCTCTACCTCTTGGACTCGACCCTGTGGGTCGGGATCGCCATGGGCCTGATCGGGGTCACCATGTCGACGTTGGGTGACCTGTGTGAGTCGGTCATCAAGCGCGACCTCGGCATCAAGGACATGAGCCAGATCATCCCGGGCCATGGCGGCCTCATGGACCGTCTCGACTCGCTCCTGGCTGCGGTCGCGCCGATCTGGTTGTTGCTGCACTACGTCGTGTTCACCTGACATGACCGTTCACTGAGATGACCCTCCACTGAGATGACCCTCCACTGAGATGACGCAGCCACGCCAACTCCCGTTGGTCTTCGACGCACCGCGCCGCGGCAAGCCACCACGCCACCTGGCCGATCTCGACGAAGCCGGTCGCCGTGAGGCCGTCGAGGCGGCAGGTCTACCGGGCTTCCGGGCCAAGCAACTCTCCACCCACTACTTCGCTCGCCTCGTGGACGACCCCGAGGCCATGACCGACCTGCCGGCGTCGATGCGCTCGGCACTCGTCGGGGCGTTGCTACCGGACCTGATGACCCCCTTGCGCGTCCAGGAGGCCGATCGCGGCTGGACACGCAAGACGCTGTGGAAGTTGCACGACGGCGCTCTGGTCGAGTCGGTGCTGATGCGTTACCCCGACCGGGTGACGATGTGTGTCTCATCCCAGGCCGGTTGTGGCATGGCCTGCCCGTTCTGCGCGACCGGTCAGGGCGGATTGCAGCGCAACATGTCGACCGCCGAGATTGTCGAGCAGGTGGTGGCCGGTGCCCGGTCGTTGGCGCGGGGAGAGGTTCCGGGTGGTCCGGGTCGGGTCTCCAACGTCGTCTTCATGGGCATGGGAGAGCCGCTGGCCAACTACCGCGCCGTCGTCGACGCCGTACGCCGACTGACCGATCCGACACCGGCCGGTCTGGGGATGAGCGCGCGGGGGATCACTGTCTCCACGGTCGGCCTGGTCCCGAGGATCAATCAACTCGCCGGCGAGGGCCTGCCGGTCACCTTGGCGTTGAGCCTGCACGCCCCCGATGACGAGTTGCGCAACGAACTCGTGCCGGTCAACACCCGGTGGAGTGTGGCCGAAGCGCTCGATGCCGCCTTCAACTATGCCCAGACCACCAAGCGACGGGTCTCGATCGAGTACGCGATGATGCGCGGGATCAACGACCAGGCGTGGCGCGCCGACCTGCTTGCCGACGTCCTGCTTGCCCAGGGAGCAACCGCGGGCGGGCGCAGCCCCTGGGGGTGGGTGCACGTCAACCTGATCCCACTCAACCCCATCGAAGGCTCGAAGTGGACCGCCTCGGATCCGGCCGACGAGCGCGAATTCGTCCGCCGACTTGAGGCCAAGGGCATCTCCACGACCGTTCGCGACACCCGCGGCCGCGACATCGACGGTGCCTGCGGGCAGTTGGCTGCCAAGCCGTAGCAACGAATCAGCCGGCGACGATCTCGGCGGCTTCGGCCACCGTGTCAACCAGGTGGACGACACCGGGGAGGTCGGCGAACAGCGATGACAACAACGGCCAGGCGGGGAGTTGCCTGGTCCAGTGCTCGATGCCGACCAGCACCATCGGGCTCACGTCGCGACCGGCGTAGAACTTCTCACACGAGGACTGGAAGATCTCCTGCAGTGTGCCGGCCGACCCGGGTAGGACCACGATCCCGGCGGTGGAGAGATCCAGCAGGACCTGCTCGCGGATGGAGTTGGTGAAGTACTTGGCGATGTGGTCGGCGAACAGGTTGGGCGGTTCGTCCCCGTAGTGCCACGTCGGGATGCCCAGTGAGGGCACGCCTACGCCGAGCTCGTGGCGCACCTTCAGCGCCGACTGCGCCCAGGCAGTGATGTCGGTGTGAAAGTCGGGGACCTCGGCGAGCCGGGTGCAAGCCTCTCGGAGGGCCTCGATCGGCTGGGCGGAGAAGAAGGCACCCAGGTTGGCGGCCTCCATCGCACCCGGCCCGCCACCGGTGGCGACGACGTGGCGTCGGGCCAGGGCATGGCCGAGCTCGGCGGCGGCGGCGTACGCCGCGCAGTCGCGGGTCACGGCGTGTCCGCCCATGACGCCGACCAGAGAGCGCTGTTGGGCGAAGTCGGTCACCGCATCGTTGATGGCGTGGTCGTGCAGCGCCGTGGCCAACGTGCGGTCCAAGGTGCGAGGGGCCAGGGACCAGGCGTAGGCGATCGCGTCGAGGGTTGCCGAATAGCCGTTATCGAGCCCGGCGTAGAGGTCCTCGGGTGTGTAGAGGCGGGCCCGGTAGGGGTCGAAGGGGAGTTCGGGCAAGGCCGGGAAGACCAGTGCACCGCGCTGGCGGACAATGTCTTCGACCCCGTCGGCGAAGAGGCATCCTAAGAAGACGGCGCCGGACACGCCGACGCGGCGCAGATCCTCCCCGCGCAGATCAACGCTTTGGATATGCCAACCCCGCAACGAGCGGACGCCCTGGGACAGGTGCTTTCGCCACTGGGCCAGGGATTCGATCTCGCGTTGGTGGGCACGGCTCGCCATGGATCGCAAACCTACCCTCGCGGCGATGGCCGAGAGCGCGAGTGCGCCCTATTCTGACAGCGCGCAAACCGTCGGCGAGTCGATCGCCGCCCAAGCCGAGCAGATGGAGGCACGCCGTCGTGGACACCCGACCAGTTGGTCGTGCGACCATGCAGCAGGTCGCTGCGCGCGCCGGCGTCTCGCTCAAGACGGTGTCGCGGGTGGTCAATTCCGAACCGGGTGTCTCGGCGCGCTTGTCCCAACGGGTCAACGACGCGGTCGCGGAGTTGGGCTACCGCCACAACCTGGCCGCCAGCAATCTGCGTCGCGGCCAGCGCACCGCCTCGATCGGAGTGCTGGTCCAAGACGTCGGCAACATGTTCTGCTCGGAGTTGCTGCGCGCTGTCGAAGACACCGCTCGAGAGCGCGGCGTCGTGATCATGGCAGGCAGTCTCGATGAGTCCGAGGAGCGGGAGCACGAACTCGTCTCGGCTTTCGTGGCCCGACGCATCGACGGGCTGATCTTGATGCCGGCCAGCAAGGATCAGTCCTATCTGCGACCAGACATCGACGCCGGTCTGCCGGTGGTCCTGATCGACCGGCGGACCGAATCCACCGAGATGGACTCGGTCTCGGCCGACAACGTGGGCGGCTCTCAGGCGATGGTCGAGCACCTGATCTCCTACGGCCACCGCAAAATCGCCTTCCTCGGTGACTCCCACCAGATCGCCACCGCGGTCCAACGCCGTGAGGGCTATCGACGTGCCTTGGCCGCGGCGGGCATCCCACATCGGCCCGAGTACGAGCACCTCGACGTGCGCACCGAAGCAGACGCGATCGACCAGGTCGGCCATCTTCTGGCCCTGGCGGATCCGCCGACGGCTATCTTCACCGCTCGCAACGTGATCAGCCTGGGAACCGCACGGGCACTCAAAGAGCGCGGACTCAACGACCAGATCGCGATGGCCGGCTTCGACGACTTCCCGGCGGCCGATCTGCTCGAACCCGCGATCACGGTCATGCGCCAAGACGTGGCCTCGCTGGGTCGCTGTGCGATCGACCGCCTGCTGGCCCGACTCGACGGCGACACGTCGCAGACCTACACCGACATCCTGCCGCCGCTGATGGTGGTGCGCGGCTCCGGCGAGATCTCCCCGGCTGCCGACTGAGGAGCACCGGGTCGTGCCGCTCGACCGGGTATGACGGGCGCCGATGCAGGCCCTAGGGTGACGTCCATGAACACCCCGCACGACTGGCCGATGTTGATTGCCGGTGACTGGGTCACCGGGCCCGACGCCTTCACCGTGACACACCCCTATGACGGTTCCCCCGTGGGCACCACGAGCTATGCCTCCGCCGCCCAGGTGGAGGCTGCCGTGGCCGCTGCCGACGGCGTACGCCGAGATGCCGAAGCCCTACCGATCCATGTCCGGGCAGAGGCGCTGATGCACATCAGCCGGCGCCTTGCCGAGCGGGTCGACGAAGTCGCCGAATTGATCACCGCAGAGAACGGTAAGCCGCTCATGTGGGCCAAGGCCGAGGCCGGTCGCGCGGTCAGCGTCTTCCGGTGGGCTGCGGAGAACGCCCGGCAGTGGTCGGGAGAAGTGATGCGCCTGGACACCGATGCGGCCGCGACCGGCCGGATGGCCTACATCCGGCGCGTCCCCAAGGGGCCGGTGCTGGCGATCAGCCCGTTCAACTTCCCGCTCAACCTTGCCGCCCACAAGGTGGCCCCGGCGATCGCGGTCGGCGCTCCTGTCGTCCTCAAGCCGGCCCCCAAGACCCCGTTGTCCTCCCTGCTGATGGCCCAGCTGATCGAGGAGACCGACCTGCCCAGGGGCATGGTCAGCGTGATCAACGTGCCCAACGACCAGGCCTCGGCGTTGGTCGCCGACCCGCGGCTGCCGGTGATCAGTTTCACCGGGTCCGGTCCGGTCGGGTACGCCATCCAAAAGCAGGTCCCCGGCAAGCACGTCGTGCTCGAACTCGGTGGCAACGCGGCCGTTGTCGTCTGTGACGACTGGTCCAGCCCGGCCGATCTGGACTGGGCGGCCACGCGGATCGCCAACTTCGCCAACTACCAGGCCGGACAGTCGTGCATCGGCGTCCAGCGCGTCTACATCCACGATTCGTTGTACGACGACCTGCGTGATCGCATCGTCACCACCGTGGCCGCTCTCAAGAGCGGGGACCCGCGCGACCCTGAGACCTTCGTCGGCCCGGTCATCAACGAGGAGGCCGCGATCCGGATCGAGGCGTGGATCAAGGAGGCCGTGGCCGACGGTGCCACGGTGCTCACCGGCGGTTCGCGCGATGGATCCAGTGTCGACGCCACGGTCTTGGAGAACGTCTCCGCCGACGCCAAGGTGGTGTGTGAGGAGATCTTCGGCCCGGTGTTGGTGCTCCAGCGGGTGTCCTCGGTCGAGGAGGCATTCGCTGCGGTCAACGACTCGCGTTACGGCCTGCAGACCGGCGTCTTCACCCACAACCTTCAGACCGCGTTCACCGCCCACCGCGACCTCGAGGTCGGTGGCGTCGTCATCGGTGACGCCCCTTCCTACCGCGCCGACCAGATGCCCTACGGCGGGGTCAAGGAGTCCGGCGTGGGCCGCGAAGGTCTGCGCTACGCGATGGAGGACTTCACCTACGAGCGGGTCATGGTCCTGACCGGCCTCGATCTGTGAACCAGTCGTCCTAGACCACCAGCAACGCAGCGCCTTCGACTCCGAGCCGCACCCGGTCGCCGACGGCGAACGCACGCGCGGTCGAGGAGGCCAGTTGTGCGGTCACGATGCTGCCATCGGGTTGCGTCACATGGACTCGTGAGATCGGGCCCAGGAATGCGACCGATGCCACTGTCGCGGTGCCGTGCTCGTCAGCAGTCAGGGTCACCGTCTCCGGGCGGACCATCGCGGTGCCGGCACCCTCGACGGACCCGGCCAGAGCCGGCACGCGTACGCCGAACACCTCCGCCTGCCCGTTGACCACAGCCGCGGGGATCTTGTTGTTGAGGCCGACGAACTCGGCGACGAACGGGGTCGCCGGCTCGGCGTAGAGCACCGCAGGCGGAGCCAGCTGCTCCAACTTCCCCTGGCTCATCACACCGACCCGGTCGGCCACTGCCAGCGCCTCCTCCTGGTCGTGCGTGACGAACAGGGTGGTCGTGCCGACCTCGAGTTGAACCCGCCTGATCTCATCGCGCAACTGCACGCGCACCTTGGCATCCAACGCCGACAACGGCTCATCGAGGAGCAGCACCGACGGTTCGATGGCCAATGCTCGGGCCAGCGCCACCCGCTGCTGCTGCCCACCGGAGAGCTGGTGGGCGTACTTGTCGGCATGCACCGCCAGCCCGACCAGTTCGAGCATCGCATCGGCCCGGGCGCGTCGTTTGGCGGTGTCGACTCCGCGCAACTTCAACCCGAAGGCCACGTTGTCGCGCACCGTCATGTGTGGGAACAAGGAGTAGGCCTGGAAGACCATGCCCATGTCACGTTTGTTGGCGGGCACGGAGGTGAGGTCCTTGCCGGCGACCGACACTGAGCCTGACGTCGGCTCGTCGAGACCGGCCAGGATCCGCAGCGCGGTGGTCTTGCCGCACCCGGAGGGGCCGAGCAGCGCGACCATCTCACCCGGTTCGATCTGGAGGGTGAACCCGTCCAGGGCTCGCATCGACCCATAGACCCGGGTCAGGTTGTTCAGGTCGACGGATACGCCTTGGCGGTCGCTCACGGCGTACTCCCTTCAGTAGCAGGCTCGGGGGCGGTGGGGGAGTCGGGTCGTCGCCCGGTGACAACCGAGAGCACCAGCAGCAGGACGAAGCCGAACAGGAGTGTGGCCAAGGACGCGGCCACGGCGGTCATGCCGTCGGCTTTGCCGATGGCAACGATGACGACCTGGAGGTTCTGGTAGCCGGCCAGGGACGCGATGGTGTATTCGCCCAGGACGACGGCGATCGAGATGAAGGCCGCCGACAGGATCCCGGACCAGATGTTGGGGACGACCACGCGCATGATCGTCGTTCCCCATCCGGCACCGAGTGATCGCGCCGCCTCGGACAGCGTCTTCACGTCGATCGATGACAGTGAGCCGTCGATGGCCCGGTAGGCGTAGGGCAACACCAGCACGGTGTAGACGAACGCCAGGGTCAGGGCGGAGTCGCCGAAGATCCAGGTGACCCACAGATACACATCGCGCATGCCCACGACGATGACCAGCGCGGGGATCGTCAACGGCAGCAGACAGAGGAACTCGATGATCCTCGTCGCCCATGGAGCGCGCAGGCGCACCCAGATCATGGTCGGCACCAGGAGCAGCAGCATCAGCGCCACGGTGAGCACCGCCAGGCCGAGGGAGATCAAGATCGCGGAGTAGAGGGTGTCGTCGGCGACGAGGTTGCGCCAACCCTGCAACGTGCGGCCTTGGCCGGTGGGGGTGCGGGTGCTGAAGTCGGCCATCGCATACAACGGCAGGAAGAAGAAGATCGCGAAGGGGACCAGCAGCAGTGCCCGCTTCCAGCCGCTGGGGCCGGTGGTAGCCGCACTCATCGCAACCACCTCGACGTACGCCGGACCAGCAGGCCGTAGCCGACCATGATGATGGCCACGACGATGATCATCTCGAACGCCAACGCGTAGGCGAACCCGGCTTGACCGAGCACGACCTCACTGGTCATGGCCGTGCGGATCATCAACGGCAGGATCGGGTTGCCCTGGCTGACCAAGGCGGCGGCCGTGGCGTAGGCGGCGAACGAGTTGGCAAACAGCAGCAATGTGGCGCCCAGGAAGGCGGGGGCCAGGAGTGGCCCGGCAACCTGGGTCCAGTACTGCCGAGACGTGGCGCCCAGTGAGACGGCCGCCTCGCGCCACTGCACCCGCAGACCTTCGAGGGCGGGAAGGAAGACGATCACCATCAAGGGGATCTGGAAGTAGGTGTAGACCAGCATCAGGCCGGTCACCGAGTAGAGCCAGCCGGTGCCGTAGAGGTCGATCCCGCTGGAGGTGCGGAACCAGTTCGTCAGCACGCCGGAGTAGCCGATCGTGGCAATGAAGGCGAACGCGAGCGCGACCCCACCGAACTGCGCCAAGACGCTGCAGATCGAGGTGACCACACGGCGGAAAACCGATGTGGGGGCGCTGGAGACGATCAGCCAGGAGAGGACGGCGCCCAGGACGGCGCCGATCACCGCGGTCACCGCAGAGAGCAGCACGCTCTTGCCGAGGGCGCCCAGGGCGGCGGAATCGCCCAAGGCGCGGATCTTGTCGAGGTTATAGGTGCCGTTGGTGCTTACCGAGCCGTTGATCACCGTCAGGGTCGGGATGATCAAGAAGATGACCAGGAAGACGAAGAACGGCACCAGGGGCAGCGCGTTGCGCACGCTGCCCCTGGTGGCGGTCATATCGACAGACCTCAGCCGACGACCTTCGCCCAGTTCTTGGCGAGGTAGTCAGCGGCGGTCTTGTTCTGCTCCTCGGTCGGGGTCACCGGAGTGCCCGCGACGGTGGGCAGTGCATCCCACTTGGCCTTGTCGATCGTGCCGGCCTTGGCCATGGCGTCGCCACGGATGGGCCGGGCACCGCCGGCGAGCCAGAGGTTCTGGCCCTCGTCGGAGTACAAGAACTCCTGCCACAACCGAGCAGCGGCCGGGTGCGGGGCGTCCTTGTTGATCGCCTGGAAGTAGTAACCGGCGATGGGGCTGCCGTCGGAGGGGACGACGACCTTCCAACTCGGCAGCTTCGCGGTCTCCGCGGCGTTGAGGTAGTCCCAGTCGAGGACGACCGGGGTCTGACCGGACTCGATGGTGGCCGGGGTCGGGTCGACAGCGACGAAGTTGCCGGCCTTCTTGAGCTTCTCGAAGAAGTTCACGCCAGGGGCGATGTCGTCGGCAGATCCGCCGTTGGCCAGCGAAGCCATCATCACGCCGGAGAACGCAGCACCGGCCTGGGTCGGGTCACCGTTGAGGGCGACCGCACCCTTGAAGTCGGCGCCGAGGAGGTCGGAGAGCTTGGTGACGTCCGGAACCTTGTCGGAGTTGTAGCCGATGGACATGTAGCCGCCGTAGTCGTTGACCCAGAGACCGGTGTCCTCCTTGAAGCCAGCCGGGATGTCGGCCCACGTGGCCACCTTGTAGGGGGCGTACATGTCGGTGTTGGCAAGCGCGACCGACTGACCGATGTCGAAGACGTCGGGAGCGGTGGCCTTGCCCTTCTGTTGCTTCGCAGCGTTGATCTCGTCCTGGCTGGCGGCGTCGGGCTGGGCCGAGTTCACCTTGATCTTGTACTTGTCAGCGAAGGTCTTGATGATTTCGCCGTAATTAGCCCAGGTCGGCGGGAGGGCGATGACGTTGAGTTCGCCTTCCTTCTGCGCGGCCTTGACGAGGGCGTCCATCCCGCCCATGTCATCGGCGGAGGTGGCGGTGGCGGCCTTCGCTGCGGAGTCGCCACCCGAACTGCTGGGCGGCCCACAGGCGCTGAGGGCGAAAAGCGAAACCGAGGCGGTGATGGCTACCCCGGCCAGACGAGTCAACTGCATGGTGTGAACCCTTCCTTCGTGGCGACGGACCGGCCCGTCCACGTGGACGCGCCGACGGCCGTCGTGAGCGAGCCGGCCCGGAGGTCCGGCAGGCTTCGCTCGCGGCGGCCAACCGCTATAGGCCGAACGTAACGCAGCCGACACGGCGCGCACCCTCCGGTCAGGTTGCGTTTTGGTGACGAGTCCATGGCTGTTGAGACAATTAACTCGTGACCCCTCGCGAGATCGTCGTCCTCGGCTCCACCGGGAGCATCGGCACCCAGGCCCTCGACCTGGTCCGGGCCAACCCAGACCGGTTCCGGGTCGTGGGCCTGACCGCTGGCGGTGGCAACCCCGATCTTTTCGCAGCCCAGGTCCAAGAGTTCCGTCCCGTCGTACATGGCCTGGGGGAGGAGGCCTCCGTCGAGGCGGCGTCCCTGCCGTGCGACACGGTGCTCAATGGCATCACCGGGGCCGTCGGGCTGCGTCCCACGCTCGCGGCCCTGCAGGCTGGAAACACGTTGGCCCTCGCCAACAAGGAGAGCCTGATCATCGGTGGCGAGTTGGTCACCTCATTGGCCGCACCCGGCCAGATCGTGGCGGTGGATTCCGAGCACAGCGCGGTGGCCCAGTGCCTGCGCGGCGGCTCCTCGGCCGAGGTACGCCGACTGATCCTGACCGCCAGCGGTGGACCCTTCCGCGGTCGCAGTCGGGCCGAACTGGCCGATGTCACCGTCGCCGAGGCGCTCAACCACCCGACGTGGGACATGGGGCCGGTGATCACGATCAACTCCGCGACCCTGGTCAACAAGGGGCTGGAGGTGATCGAGGCGCACCTGTTGTTCGGCATTCCCATGGACCGCATCGAGGTCGTGGTCCATCCCAGCAGCGTGGTGCACTCGATGGTGGAGTTCATCGACGGTTCCACGATGGTGCAGGCCAGCCCGCCCACGATGATGATTCCGCTCGCCCTCGGCCTGGCCTGGCCTGATCGGGTCCCCAACGCAGCCGTGCCGGTCGATTGGACCAACCCCAACACCTGGGAGTTCTTCCCCCTCGACGACGAGGCCTTCCCCGCCGTACGCCTGGCCCGCGAGGCCGGCAGCAGGGGCGGCACCGCGCCGGCGGTCTACAACGCCGCCAACGAGCGTTGCGTCCAGGCGTTTCGTGAGGGCGCGCTGCCGTTCGTGGGCATCGTCGACGTGGTCGAGCAGGTCTTGACCAGCCACGACGTAGGCTTGCCCGGCCCCCTCACCGTCGAGGACGTCTTCGCAGCCGATGCCTGGGCACGTGCGGCTGCCACCGACTTGTTGGAGTCTGCGTGAGCATCGGCACCATCGCGCTCTACTCCCTCGGAGTGCTGCTCTTCGTGCTCGGCCTTGCCGCCTCCATCGGCCTCCACGAATTCGGTCACCTGATCCCGGCCAAGCGTTTCGGCGTTCGGGTGCCGCAGTACTTCATCGGCTTCGGCCCCACCGTGTGGTCCCGCACAGTGGGTGGCACCGAGTACGGCCTGAAGGGGATCCCTCTCGGGGGCTACGTCAAGCTCGTCGGGATGCTGCCACCGGCTTCTCCTCGCCATCCCGACAACCGCCGCACGGCTCTGGGTCGGTTGGTCGCCGATGCCCGGGAGGCCGACCACGAACTCATCGATCCGAGTCTTCCCGGGCGTCCGCTCTACACGCTGCCTGTGTGGCAGAAGGTGGTCACCATGGCAGGTGGGCCGGTGACCAACCTGGTTCTGGCCTACGTGATCTTCGCGGCGATCTTCGGGTTCTACGGCACGCACGAGATGAGTCAGAGCACGGTGATCGGCTCGGTGAGCCGTTGTGTCATTCCGGCCGATCAGGGCGGCCGCGACTGTCTGCCCGGCGATCCCGCCGCGCCGGCGTACCTCGCCGGCTTCAGGGCCGGAGACAAGGTGCTCTCCTTCAACGGCACCCCGGTGCACACTTGGGACGACCTGACCCCGCTGATCCGTAAGAACGGTGCGGCCACCGCCGACGTGGTCGTTCAGCGCGGTGGCGAGCAACTCACCTTGCATCCCACGACGGTGGTGTCGCTGCGCCCCGACGACAACAACCAGACGGCCTTCCACAAAGTCGGATTCCTAGGCGTCGGCCCGAGCATCGTTCGGGTGACCCACGGGCTCGGCTACACCACGGCGCAGATGGGCACGATGATCAAGGGCACCGCAAAGGTGCTGGTCTCGATGCCGGTCAAGCTCTACGGAGTGGCTCGCACCGCCTTGGGGCTGCAGCCGCGCGATCGTGAGGGGCCGATGAGCGTCATCGGTGCCGGGCGGGTCGCCGGTGAGATCGCAGCCACCGACGAGGTGTCGTCCTCGGCCAAGATCATCGGGGTCGCCTCGTTGCTGGCCTCGCTCAACTTGTTCCTCGGGTTGTTCAACCTCGTCCCGTTGTTGCCGTTGGACGGCGGCCACATCGCGGGGGCGCTCTATGAAGGAGTCAAGCGGAGACTGGCCCGACTCTTCGGTCGACCCGACCCTGGCCATGCCGATGTGGCCAGGCTGCTGCCGGTGGCCTACCTCGTGGGGGTGGCGTTCCTGGTGATGACCCTGCTGTTGGTCTACGTCGACCTGGTGGACCCGATCCGGATCTTCAGCTGACGCTGACCGTCGGGCTGCCCTCGCCGGCAGCCTCCATCTCTTCGGCCAATCGCATGGCCTCTTCGATCAGGGTCTCCACGATCTGACTCTCGGGGACGGTCTTGATGACCTTGCCCTTGACGAAGATCTGTCCCTTGCCGTTGCCGCTGGCCACGCCGAGGTCGGCTTCGCGGGCCTCGCCGGGCCCGTTGACCACGCATCCCATGACGGCCACTCGCAGTGGCACCTCCAGCCCGTCCAGGCCGGCGGTCACCTCGTCGGCGAGTTTGTAGACGTCGACCTGGGCGCGACCACACGACGGGCAGGAAACGATCTCGAGTCGGCGCGGACGCAGGTTGAGGGACTCGAGGATCTGCAGCCCGACCTTGACCTCCTCCACCGGGGGAGCGCTCAGCGAGACCCGGATGGTGTCGCCGATGCCCTTGCCGAGCAGATAGCCGAAAGCGACGCTGGACTTGATCGTTCCCTGGAATGCAGGGCCGGCTTCGGTGACTCCCAAGTGGAGGGGCCAGTCGCCCTTCGCCGCCAGCATCTCGTACGCCGTCGCCATGATCACCGGATCGTTGTGTTTGACCGAGATCTTGAAGTCGTGGAAGTCGTGCTCCTCAAAAAGGCTCGCCTCCCACACGGCGCTCTCGACCAGGGCTTCGGGAGTGGCTTTGCCGTACTTCTCCAGCAGCCGCTTGTCGAGGGAACCCGCATTGACCCCGATCCGGATGGACGTGCCGTGGTCCTTGGCGGCCTGAGCGATCTCCTTGACCTGGTCATCGAACTTCTTGATGTTGCCGGGGTTGACCCGCACCGCCGCACATCCGGCCTCGATCGCGGCGAACACGTAGCGAGGCTGGAAGTGGATGTCGGCGATGACCGGGATCTGCGACTTCGAGGCGATGGCGGGCAGCGCATCGGCATCGTCCTGGCTGGGGCAGGCAACCCGCACGATGTCGCAGCCGGAGGCGGTGAGTTCGGCGATCTGCTGGAGCGTGGAGTTGACGTCGGCGGTGAGAGTGGTGCACATCGACTGCACGCTGACCGGGGCATCGCCGCCGACGAGCACCTTGCCGACCTTGATCTGCCGGCTGGTGCGACGTGGTGACAAGACGGGCGGCGGGGCGGCAGGCATCCCCAGTGAGATCGCGGTCATGGTGGCAAGGCTACTGGCCGGGCCCGAGGGCGCCGTGGGGCCCGCCCGATCCGGCCGACGTCAAAACATCAGCGTGGCGAAGGTCTCGGTCTGCCGGAATCCGGCGCGGCGGTAGGCGGCTCGGGCGGCGAGGTTGTGGGCGTTGACATAGAGGCACACGGTGGGCGCGATTGTGGTGCGCACCTGGGAGACCACAGCTGCCATCGCCGCAGCGGCCAGCCCGCGACCGCGCAGATCCGGGCGGACCCACACCCCCTGGATCTGCGCGGCGTAGGCGGTGGCGCAGGCGACCTCGGCCTTGAAGACGACGCGGCCCTCCTCATCGAAGCGGGCGAACGACCAGCCACGGTCGATGAGCTGGGCGACCCGGGCCCGGTACATGGAGGCACCACCGGCGGCCTCGGGGGAGACCCCCACCTCCTCGGTGTACATCGCCACGCTGGCCGGATAGAGCTCCCCGATCTCGTCGGGTCGGGTACGTCGAACCGATCGATCGGGCGGGAGCAAAGGGTCGTGGTCGATGACCAGATGGGGCTGATCCCAGCGCTCGTCGCGCGGCGCCTCCCAGACATGCTCGAGGTGGTCCCACATCCGTCGGACCTGCGAGACCGGCCCGACCAACGTGGCGCACCCCCGGGCGTGCCGTTCGGCCCTGCGGGCGAAGGCGACCGCCGCCTCCGGGTCGGCCATGGCCGGCACGAGGTTGGCCGCCGAATGGCATACCGAGCGCAGCCGCCCCTCGGAGTACCACCCCCACATCTCACCGCCCAGCCACCGCTTGTCCAGGCTGGTGACCATGGCCCGATAGTCGACGAACACATTGGTGACCGGGTCAGCGGCAAGCAGCGTACGTACCTGCGGGAGGTCGGCCGGACCTAAGACCCGTAGCCCTTGGTCGCCGCGCAGCACGCGTTGAGCATAGGAGTTGGACGCGTCCAGTATCAGGCGAGGTGCTCGCGCCTCCTGTCCAAGTGTGAGCACAATGCATGCCATGGCCGATCAGAGCCAGCGCCTCGAACCGTCCCCATGGGACCTTGCGGCCGCGGCATTCCTCACCTGGCGGGGCGGTGATCGCGCCGCCCTGGACGAACTTGTCCGGGTGATGACTCCGATCTTGTGGCAGGTCGTGCGCAGCTACCGCCTCGATGCCGACGTCGCTGCCGACACGATCCAGGCGACCTGGTTGGCGTTCGTGCGCTCCCACGAGTCGATCGCCGACCCGCAAGCGGTCGGGAAATGGTTGACCACGTCGGCGCGTCGACTGGCCGCACGGGCCAGTGCGCGAGGTTCGACCGACCCGGTCGAGGACGAGGTCCTGCATCGCCAATTGCCGGCCCAGCGCTCTGCTGAGAGCACCGCGATCAGCAACGACGAGAACGCCAGGTTGTGGCGGGCCGTCCTCACCTTGGATGAGCGTTGTCAGCGACTGCTTCGCGTGGTCGCCTTCGAACAACGGCCGGACTATGAACGTCTGGCCGACGATCTCGGGATGCCTGTGGGCAGCATTGGCCCCACCCGGGGCAGGTGCCTGGCGAAACTACGCCGGGCTTTGGAGCCGGAAGGGGTCATCTCATGAGCGACGACGAACAGTTGTTTGCCGAGCTCCGCACGATGTGGGTCGAACGCGACCCGATGCCGGAGGGCCTCGACGATCTGGTGATCGCCGCCCTCGCAGCCGAAGACATCGACATGGAGTACGAACTCCTCTTCCTCGTCGAGCGCGACCAACAGTTCGCCGGGGCGCGCACGACCACCTCAACATCGGCCCAGACGGCGTTGAGCAGCAAACTGGAGTTCAGCAATGGCACCGTGACCGTGCTGCTCAGAATCGCCGGCGGTCAGGTCGGAACCAGCCGCATCGACGGGTGGGTCACACCGGCCCAGACGATGACCGCGCGGGTCGTCGTGAAGACCTGGGTGGGGGAGACCTTCGAGCACGAAGTCGGCGTACAAGACGGGCGGTTCGTGCTCGCGGAGGTGCCACACGGGCTGGTACGAATCTGGTTGAGCCCGCAGTCCTCGCGCGCCAAGCCGCTGGCCACACCATTGTTCGAGATCTAGCCGAGACCGACACCAAGGGGACCACATCGATGAATGCCGACGAGACCAGTCAGGCCGCAGACAACACCAAGGCTGGGCCATCTCGTTCAAGGGGCGCCGAACGCGCGCTCTGGCGTGACCCGATGCCGCCCAGCAAGACCTATCTGGATCAGGTCTCAGGCCGTGTCCTGGACCCGGCCACGGCGGTGCCGGTCCCAGGGGTGAGCCCTCGCCCCACTGTGTACGTCGGCCAGCAACTCAACATCTCTCGGTTCTTCGACGTGCCCGATCTGGTCGCCAAGCTGAGTGAGGTCGCCAGGGGTCTGGGGTGGCGTCTGGAAGTGGTGGAGGACACGTCAGAAGCCGATCTGGCCGAAGCAGGACTGGGCCTGGTCAAGGTGCGTCTGTTCGTCGCCGACGCCACGTCGACGCGTGCCCCCGATGCGTGGGCGCTGCTGCAGAACGCGCGCGCCACGTTCGGCATCGAAGCGATGCAGGGTGTGGGTCTGGAGCACATGCTCTTCATCCGACCGATCACCCCCAGCCCGTACCACACGCCGTCGCCCTACCACACCCCCTCGCCCTACCACACGCCGTCGCCCTACCACACCCCCTCGCCCTACGGGTACGACGGCCGCGAGCCCGTGGCCTACGTCGGACCACAGCCGCAGCGTCGCCCCAACGAGGCGATCCCGGGCCGTCGAGTGGTCGTGGCCATCCTCGACACCGGCTGCGGCAAGCACCCGTGGCTCGACGGTGTGGTCCGCACCGACGTGCGCCCTGGAGGAGTCCCGATCGGCTACACCGACCCGGCGACCGATCCCGAACACCACCCCGACCAGGTCGGTCAACTCGACGGGATCATCGATGAATACTCCGGGCACGGCACCTTCATCGCCGGCCTGATCCACCAGGCATGCCCCGATGCCGACATCGTGTCGTGGCGCATCGTCGGCTCCAACGGCCCGATCGTGGAGTCCGACCTGGTCCGGGCGCTGGCTCGGATCGCGCTGGCCGCCGAGCGCCACCGTGCTGGAGACCCGCGCGGCCAGGCGATCGATGTCTTGAGCCTGTCGCTGGGTTACTACCACGAGACGCCGGAGGACTACCTCTTCGACCCCACGATGTACGGGATCCTCAAGCGGCTCACCGATTGCGGCACCGTGGTGGTCTGCTCCGCCGGGAACGACGGCACTGCGCGACCGATGTTCCCCGCGGCTTTCGGGCCGTGGAGTGACGGAACCGGGCCCACCCCCTGGGACGGGGTGTCCCTGCCGATCATCTCGGTGGGGGCGCTCAACCCCAACCGGGACACCGACGCCCTGTTCTCCAACGCCGGGCCCTGGGTGCGCCAATACACCTTGGGGGCCCGAGTGCTCAGCACCTTGCCGACGATGTTCCAGGGCGGGCTCCAACCCCTGGCCCGCACCAAGGCCTTCGGCCGAGTGCGCGAGTCGGTCGATCCCGACGATTTCCGCGGCGGGTTCGCCACCTGGAGCGGAACCTCGTTCGCGGCGCCGCTGCTGGCCGGTCAGATCGCGGCCCACCTCGTCGACCGCGTGGGATCGGCCGACAACCCGATCGCGGTGAAGGAAGCAGTGGAGATCGCGTGGTCCGCGCTGGCCGAGGAGACCGACCTCAGGCCACTATGAGCATGTGCTTTCGGCCGAACAACTCCTCGTGCGCGGCCGTGAAGCCGGGTCGGGTGGTCGGCTGGCACAGGCCCGCGCCGACCTGACCAAGGCTGCTCAACGCGCCACCGATCCCGATGTGGCGGCGCGGGTGCACGTGACCTCGGCGTACGTCGTGGCTGAATCGGGTGACCCGCACACGGCCGAGAAGATGTGTCGTGACGTGCTCGCCGCGCAGAACATCAGTGACCGCGCCCGCGGACTGGCGTGGTCACAACTCGGACTCCTGCGGCTTCGAGCCGGAGACCTCGACCACGGCGCCAGGTGCTTCGACCAGGCCATCGCGATGCTCGAAGAGTCCGCCGACCGCGGCTTCGCACTTCTCAACGCCGGCAACATCGCACTCCAGCGAGGCCAGCTGAGCGTGGCTCGGGTCGCCTTCATCGAGGCTCAAGCCCTTTTCGGGACCACGAACCTGCCCGTCGAGGAGGCGAAGGCGGGGCACAACCTGGCTTATGTGGACCTGCTGACCGGCGACCTGCCGGCGGCACTTCTGGGAATGGAGAGACACCGCGGAGTGCTCGCCGCCCAGGGCGCAGTCAGTCTCGCCGTCGGCGAGCAGGATCGTGCCGAGGTGTTGATGGCCGCGGGGTTGGCCGACGAGGCCGACGAGGCCTTGGAACGAGCCGCCAAGGCATTCGGTAGTCGTGGACTTCGACAGTTCCAGGGCGAGTCGGAACTGGTGCGGGCCCGAGCCCTCCTGCTCGACGACCCACAGAAGGCTCGCCGGGTCGCGGCCGCCGCCGCACGTCGCTTCCGCAGTCGTGGGAGTCTCAGTTGGGCGCTTCGGGCCGACGCCCTGGTGTTGATGGCCCAGGTCGAGGCAGGAGGTCGGGCTGCGGCCCTGGCAGCCAAGGCCGAGGACCTCGCCGCCCGGTTGCGCGAGAACGGCTTGGCCTCCGATGCGGTCACGGTGGCGGTCTACGGGATCAGGGTCATGCTTCGCCGCGGCAACCGCGACCAAGCAGCGGCTCGGCTGTCCCGGGTCCGGCTGCCCGAATCGGTTCCGTTGCCGACCCGACTCCTCGTCCACGAGGTGCGCGGGGATCTGGCGAAGGCTCGGGGGGCCCGCAGTCGCGCTCTGAACCACGTACGAGCCGGGCTGGCCGACCTGCATGCCTGGCAGTCCAGTTTCGGGAGCCTGGACCTTCAGAGCAGCCTGGTGGTTCACGGCCGCCAACTCGGAGTCGACGGGCTCAACCTGGCCCTGGCCTCCGGCGATCCGGAACTGGTTTTCGAGTGGAGTGAGCGCGGCCGGACGCTGGTCAACCGAGTCGCCCCGGTTCGTCCGCCGGACGACCCCATCGTCGCTGCGGAACTCGCCGAATTGCGCTACCTGTCGACCCTTCGGCCAGACCCGCGTTCTGCGGATGGGCTTCGCCTTGCTCGACTGCGGGTGGACGTGCGCCAGCACGCGTGGGCCGGGGCCGGCTCCGGCGAGATCACCGAGCCGATCGCCATGGGCGATCTCAAGGACGAACTCGCCGCCGATGACGCTGCTCTGGTGGCCTATGTGGGCGCCGAGGGTCGCCTGGTCGCCCTGGTGGTCACCGGCCGCGATGCGGTGCTCCTCGACCTGGGAGACCTGCGCCGGGTGGACCTCCTGCTCGACGGACTGCACGCCGACCTGGACATGGCCGCCACCGACCTTCCCGACGGGATCCGGGCCGTCGTCACCACCAGTGCCAACGCCGGGCTGGCGGACCTGGCCAGACGGCTCGTGACGCCGATTGAGTCGGCCATCGGTGATCGCCGCGTCGTGATCACCCCGTCCACGATCCTGTCGCGGACACCGTGGAGCCTGCTCCCCGGCTTGGAAGGCCGCCCGGTTGCGGTGCCGCAGTCGGCAACCCGCTGGCTGACCACGCACCGCTCACCGAGCGTTCCCGCCACGAGAGCCCACGTCGGGTTCGTCGCGGGACCAGGCGTGGCCCGAGCAGACGCCGAAGTCCGCGACGCTCGCCGCATCTGGGGCCGAGGCACCGTCCTGACCGGCACCGAGGCGAGTGTGGCTGCCGCCACCACACTCGCCGAGACCACGGATGTGCTCCATTTCGCCGCCCACGGACGCCACGCCACCGACAACGCGATGTTCTCCGGCCTCGAACTGGCCGATGGCCCCTTCTTCGGCTATGACATCGACCGGATCCGGGCGGTCCCCGAGACCGTGTTGCTCTCCGCCTGCGAGGTGGGCCGATCGACGGTGCGCTCGGGTGAGGAGACGGTCGGGATGACCGCAGCCTGGCTGCACGCCGGGGCCGGATCGGTCATCGCCTCCAGTGCACTGATCGGGGACAGCGCCGCCGCCGACGTGCTAGCGCGCGTGCACGCTGGACTGGCTGGGGGCGCTACCCCTGCCGAGGCGCTCGCCGAGGCTCAAGCCGCGTCCGATGCCCTGGCTCCGCTGGTGTGCTTCGGCGCCGGTTGGTGACTCGGCTCGGCGTACGACGAGGGCGGCGGAGCCCCCGGTAGCCGCCACGATCACAGCGAGGGCGGCGACGGCCACTATCGGCGAGACCAGTCCGACGGCGAAGGGTGCCAGGGCCGCGCCGGCCATGGCTGCAGCAACCATGGCGGAGTCGGTCAGGCCGAGGATGGAGGCCCGGACCTCATCTGGCACCTGTTCCTGCAAGGTCGCGGTGGCCGCGCTCTCCACGTGGGTGGCGCAGGCGCCGGCGGCGAGGAGGAGCGGCGCGGCCCACCAGACGCGAGGTGCCAGAGAGGTCAAGGCCACCAACGCGGCAAGGGCGCCCAGTCCGAGGTTGATGCGTGTGGACAGCGAGTGGCCGAGCATGTCCAGCAGCGGTGCTGCGAAGGCGCCGAAGCCCAGAGCAGAGGTGGCCAACCCGAAGCCCCAGTCTCCTTGGCGCCATTGGTCGTGAGCCAGCCCGAGCAGGCTGACCCCGAGGCATGCGAGGACCAGGTTCACGCCACACACCACGATGAGGGCGGCTTGAACTCGAGGAGTCCGCAGTGCCTGCCCGAGCGGGGTACGCGCGTCCCCCGAGGCAGACGCGGCACGTCCTGCCGGCGCCGCGAGCCGGACTCCACGCAGGATGAACCAGGCAACACCGGTGATGAGGATCGGTGCGATCAATGCGACGGGTCGAACCTGTGGCGCCACGAGAAGCCCGCCGATAGCGGGTCCCACCACGAACGAGCCGACCTCGACAGTCACCAACAACTCCGTGGCTCGCACTCGGTGGCTGTCGGAGATCCCCGGCAAGGCGGCCGCCGCGGCCGGGTACGCCGGAGTGCCGGCCGCCACGGCGAGTCCTGCACTGACCACGGCCACGACCGGCAACTCCGCGACGACCGAGACTGCACTCAAGGCGAGAAGGCCGACGCGGGCCAGCACGGTGGCGCGAAGGACCTGGTCACGACGCCGGGCGTCGGCCAGCCTTCCCGCAGCCCACGAGATCAGCACGTAGGGCAGCATC
Organism: uncultured Marmoricola sp.; assembly: GCA_937868075.1. Taxonomy (GTDB): domain Bacteria; phylum Actinomycetota; class Actinomycetes; order Propionibacteriales; family Nocardioidaceae; genus Marmoricola. The sequence goes on from CALMLL010000080.1 coordinate 48,156, forward strand.
CGCGCCGCACCGGTGAGCCCCAGGGCGAGTTCGGAGTGGGTCTGGGACCAGACCAACACCATCAGCAGCGGCCACGGGATGGACATCGCGATGGCCGCCAGTCCGTGCGCCAGGATCACGCGGCGGGCTGAGCGGCTCAGATTGCGCATCAGCCACCGACCACGACCGTGCCCATAGGGGCGAAACCGTTGAACCCGACGGTGGAGTAGCAGGTCGTGTATGCCCCAGCCGAGTGCAGTCGCACCACGTCTCCGGCGCGCAACGAGAGCGGCAGGTCGACCGGAGTGCGTTCGTAGAGGACGTCGGCGCTGTCGCAGGTCGGCCCCGCCAGCACGCACGGACCGACCGGCCCGGTGGCGGTGCTGCTGAGCCGATAGACGATCGCCTCGTCGAGACATTCGACCATCCCGGTGAAGACTCCGGCGTCGAGGAAGACCCAGCGAGCCCCACCGCGGGGCACGACCTCTACCACGCTGGTGACCACGGTGCCGGCATCGCCCACCACGCCTCGACCGGGCTCGATGACGGTGCGCGGCTGATGTTCGCCGAAGGACTCCAACAGCGCACCCGCGATGGTGGCGGTGTAGTCGGGTAACGGCGGAGTCGAACCCTGGTGACGGGCCGGGAACCCTCCACCCAGATCGAGGAGCCACGGGTGCAGGCCGCGAGACCTGGCTGCCCAGAACACCTCGGCAGCATCGGCGATCGCTTCCGACCAGGCCGCTGGGCTGCGTTGTTGCGAACCGACGTGGAAGGAGACACCGGCGGCCTCCAGACCCAGTCCTTCAGCAAGGCACAGCACCTCCACGGCTTCAGCGGCGGTGCAGCCGTACTTGCGAGACAGCGGCCAGTCCGAGCCAGCACCCGAGGTGGCCAGGCGGCAGAGGAGGGCGCTGCGCGGGGCGTGCACCGCGATCTTGCGGACCTCCACCAGCGAGTCGGCCACGAAGAGGGAGACGCCCAAGGCAGCAGCTTCGGCGATGTGGTCGGCGCGCTTGACCGGGTTGGAGTAGAGCAGTTGATCGGTGGTCGCTCCGGCGGCCAGAGCGGCGCGGACCTCGTCCGGGCTGGCGACATCGAAACTGCACCCCGAATCGGCCAGGGCTGCCAGCAGAGCAGGGTGTGGGTTCGCCTTCACCGCGTAGTGGATCCCGGTGTTGGGCAAGCCCACCCGCAACTGGGCGTACCGGTCGATGGCGATGTCGATATCGAGTTCGAGGTACGGCGTATTCGGGGCGCGATGATCGCTCACCAGCGGCGGCAGGTGGTCGGCAGTGCGCAGGCTCATGTGGGTCAGGAGGACCAAGGCGCCCTCCAGATACCTCCAGGCCGAAACCGGTTCGTCGCGGGAGGGGAGGGCTGACTAGCCTGTGCGCTTATGAGCAAAGCCCGGGTAATGAGGATGTCGTCGCTGTTCGTGCGTACCTTGCGCGAGGACCCGGCCGACGCCGAAGTCGCTAGCCACCGCCTGCTGGTTCGTGCCGGCTACATCCGCCGTGTGGCGCCGGGCCTCTACTCCTGGTTGCCGCTGGGCTACCGCGTGCTGCGCAAGATCGAAGACATCATCCGCGACGAGATGGATGACATGGGCGCCCAGGAGGTCCACTTCCCGGCCCTGCTGCCCAAGGAGCCCTACGACGCCACCGGACGTTGGACCGACTATGGCGACGGCATCTTCCGACTCAAGGACCGCAAGGGCGCCGACTACCTTCTCGGGCCGACGCACGAGGAGATGTTCACCCTGGTGGTGAAGGACCTCTACTCCTCCTACAAGGACCTCCCGCTGTGGCTCTACCAGATCCAGACGAAGTACCGCGACGAGGCTCGCCCGCGCGCGGGTCTGTTGCGTGGCCGCGAGTTCGTGATGAAGGACTCCTACTCCTTCGACATCGACGAGGCCGGACTGGACGCCAGTTACCAGGCCCACCGCGACGCCTACGTACGCATCTTCGACCGGCTCGGCTTCGACTACGTCATCGTGAGCGCGATGTCGGGTGCCATGGGGGGTTCGAAGTCCGAGGAGTTCTTGGCGACCTCGCCGGTCGGGGAGGACACCTACGTTCGCTGTGTCTCCTGCGGGTTCGCGGCGAACGTCGAGGCCGTGCGGGTGCCCGCTCCTGCCCCTACGGCGTACGACGACATGCCGGCCGCGCACGCCGAGCAGACCCCGGACACCCCGACCATCGACACCCTGGTCGATCACCTCAACGAGGCCTTCCCCCGCCAGGACCGGCCCTGGGAGGCAGCCGACACGCTCAAGAACGTCATCGTGATGCTCACCCACCCCGACGGCACCAAGGAGCCTCTGGCCATCGGTGTCCCCGGCAATCGTGAGGTGGATGAGAAGAGGCTCGCCGCGCAGGTCGAACCGGCCGTGGTGAGCGCCTTCGACGAGGCCGAATTCGCCAAGCACCCGAGCCTCGCCAAGGGTTACATCGGGCCCGGTGCACTCGGCCTGGAGAAAGCCTCGGGCATCCGGTACCTCACCGACCCGCGCATCAGCGAGGGCACCGCGTGGGTCACCGGCGCCGATGTCTCCGGATCGCACGTCATCGACTTGGTCGCCGGGCGTGACTTCACCTCCGACGGCTTGATCGAGGCCGCCGAGATCAAGGACGGCGACGCCTGTCCCAATTGCGCCGACGGGGAGTTGGAGTCCGCGCGCGGCATCGAGATGGGGCACATCTTCCAGTTGGGCCGCAAGTACGCCGACGCGCTGGGGCTCCAGGTACTCGACGAGCACGGCAAGTTGGTCACCGTCACGATGGGCTCCTATGGCATCGGACCCTCGCGGGCCGTAGCGGCCATCGCCGAGGACAACCACGACGAGTTGGGCCTGTGCTGGCCCCGGGAGGTGTCCCCGGCGGATGTCCATGTCGTGGCGACCGGCAAGGACGCCGAGGTCTTCGAGGCGGCCTCGTCGCTGGCCGATGAGCTGGCTGCTCGTGGGGTTGAGGTGATCTACGACGACCGTCCCAAGGTGAGCCCGGGGGTCAAGTTCAAAGATGCCGAACTCATCGGCGTGCCAACGATCGTCACGGTGGGTCGAGGACTCGCCACCGGTGTCGTCGAGGTCAAGGACCGCCGCTCCGGCGAGCGCCAGGACGTTGCCGTCGCCGAGGCGGCCGATCGGATCGCCGCGATCGTCACGGCGGGGTAACCCGAACTCAGAGCATCGCTTGCAGGTTCATGCAATGCAGGAACCTGTAGGGCCTTGCGCTTTTGTGCAAGCGCGATAGATAGGCGATGATGGTGTTGTCCCTCTTTTGAGGGACAACGTCAGCTGAGTCCGGGGAAGGTCTCGGGACTTCCTCGGAACCACAGCTCTCGTACGGCGCCCTGCGCCAGCGCACTGATAGCCCAACCCCGGCTCCCCCCCTCAGTGCTTGCGACCAGGGCGCCGTACGTGTCTGTGCACCGTGCCTCGACACCCTGGGCCGCGCGGCGGATCCGAGCAGTCGTGTTCAACACTGTGGGAACCTCGTAGGCGGCTGCCGCGGCCACCGGTTCTGCGCCGAGTTCCAGGACCCGCTGATGGAGTTCGTCGCGCTGACGCTTGTGTTCGCCGATTGCCTGATCCAGCCGCTTCCACAGGGCACGCTCGCGTGTGAACGACGTCTGGGCCGCGCACACCCCGAGCACGTATACCGCGGCGTGCTCGGCCGCGAGGGTCTGTTGCAACGGCTCCACAGCGCTCACATGGAACCCCGCGTCACTGGGTGGAGGTGTTGGGCCAAGGCAGCGTTCATGCTGGCCAACAAGAGTGCGAAGGCACCGCTGCGGGCGCCCTGAGCCCCGTCGACCAGAGCCGCCTGCAGGCCGCGGATCTCCTTGCGGACTTCGGGGACGCTCAGGCGGTGCGCAGGTGCGGACGGGCTGGCGGTGGGACGCAGGGATGCCGGCACCGCGGTGGTCAGTTTGGCTTCGTGTGCTGCCAGAGTCTGACTCAGCGCCCGCGGACTCAATCCCGCACCGCTCTGGGAGCCGACGATCCGGCTGCGCACGTCACGGATCCGACCGAGCACGGAGACCGCCACAGCCACGTCGGGGTCGATCTGGGTGGCAGGCAGCGTCTCTCGCGGAGAGGGCGGGGCTGTGGTGAGCGAACAACCGCTCGTCGAGACCAGAGTGGCCGATAGCGCGACCAGAGCGGTACGCCGAGTCAGCGCGGTGTTGTCCACCGCACGATCCTAGGCCGACGTCCTTGTAGTCTGAGGAGAACAACACCACAAGGAGGCAGCCGCGTTGAGTACCTCTGATATCCGCGACCGCCTGACCCAGGTGTTGTCCCCTCCCTTGGCTGCACTCGGGCTCGACCTCGAAGAGGTGCACCTCAGCAAGGCCGGCAAACGCAGCGTGCTTCGGATCGCCGTCGATCGCGACGGTGGCGTCGACATGGATGCCGTCGCTGACGCGACTCGGGCGGTGTCGACGGCGTTGGATGAATCCGACGCGATGGGGGAGCAGCCCTACACACTCGAAGTCGGGTCTCCCGGCGTCGACCGCCTGCTGACATTGCCCCGACACTGGCGTCGCAATGGGGGCCGACTGGTCGCGATCACCCTGACCGATGGCACCAAGGTCACCGGCCGGATCACCGCCAGTGACGAGACCGGCGTCGTTGTCAGCGATGGCAGCGCCGACGCGGGGTCGACCCGGTTGAGCTACGCCGACGTCGCCAAGGCCCGGATCCAGATCGAGTTCAAGAAAGGGTCGTGATCATGGACATCGATATGAGCATCTTGCGCATGATGGAGCGTGAGAAGGGCATCTCCTTCGACGTACTCGTCGATGCGATCGAGCAGGCTCTGCTCACGGCGTACCACAAGACTCCGGGCTCGGTGGAGACTGCTCGCGTCGAACTCAACCGCAAGAGCGGTCACGTCACCGTCTGGGCGACCGAGGTCGACGAGGACGGCACCCACCTGGGCGAGTACGACCACACTCCCGATGGTTTCGGGCGGATCGCGGCCACCACCGCGCGCCAGATCATGCTGCAGCGGTTGCGCGATGCCGAGGACGAGCTCCGTTTCGGGGAGTTCTCCGGGCGTGAGGGTGACATCGTGTCGGGGATCATCCAGCAGGGTCGCGACCCTCAGGACGTCATGGTCGACCTGGGCAAACTGGAAGCGCTGCTTCCCGCCGGCGAGCAGGTTCCCGGCGACGACTACACCCACGGATCTCGGATCAAAGCGTTGGTCGTCAGCGTCCGCAAGGGGCTGCGCGGACCTCAGGTGATGCTGTCGCGCACCCACCCTTCGCTGGTCAAGAAGTTGTTCGCGCTGGAGGTCCCCGAGATCGCCGACGGCACCGTCGAGATCGCGGCCATCGCCCGCGAGGCCGGCCACCGCACCAAGATCGCGGTCCGCTCCCACAACGAGGCGGTCAATGCCAAGGGCTCGTGCATCGGTCCCATGGGCGCTCGGGTGCGCAACGTGATGACCGAACTGCACGGGGAGAAGATCGACATCGTCGACTGGTCCGATGATCCGGCCAGATTCGTGGCGAATGCGTTGTCACCGGCCCGGGTCAGCGAGGTGCAGGTCGTCGACGCGGCGGCCAAGTCGGCGCGCGTGATCGTGCCCGACTTCCAGTTGTCGCTGGCGATCGGCAAAGAGGGCCAAAATGCCCGCCTGGCAGCTCGGTTGACAGGGTGGCGCATCGACATCCGCTCCGACGAGGCCCCTCCCGCCTAGACCGCCGCCGACCGGGTGGTCCGACCGTCCACCTGCCCCTGCGCTCCGGTTCGAGTTATCGACCTGCTTCGCGGTAGGGTGCACGCGGTGGATTCGGCTGCAGACATCTCGGAGCTTTCTGGTCCGATCCGGACCTGGCTTTCTGGTCCGATCCGGACCTGTGTGGGGTGTCGACAGCGAGCCGCCAAGCGTGAGTTGTTGCGTGTCGTGGTGAGAGCGGGTGCCCTGGTGCCCGATCCCGCTGCAATCGCGACCGGGCGTGGGGCGCACCTGCATCCCACACCCGAGTGTCTTGCTCTCGCCGAGCGTCGCCGCGCCTTTCCCCGAGCCCTACGGGTCTCGGTCGGACTCGACGCGTCGCCTCTGCGGGACTACCTCGACACTCTCGCGTAAGTCCGAACGAACCGACCTGAAAGAGGAGCATCAGCTCATGAGCCTGCGATGAGTACCTCGCGATGAGCATGCAACCCAACTAGAGGTCCCCGGCCACCCCCGGTCGAGGACCAGGAGGAAAAGTGGCCCCCCCAGCAAAGATGCGAGTCTCTGAACTCGCCAAGGAGTACGGCGTCAAGAGCGCCGAAGTCATCACGATGCTCACCGACATGGGTGAGTACGTCAAAGCGGCCTCATCGAGCGTCGAACCCCCGGTCGTGAAGAAGTTCGAGGACCGCTACGGCGCCGAACTGCGCGCCAAACTCGAGGCGGCCGCCGCCAAGAAGGCCCCGGCCAAGAAGGCGGCCCCGGCGGCACCCGAGAGCGAGACGGCGCCCGAGGCGGCACCCGTGCCGGCCGCGCAGTCGGCGGCACCCGCGGCACCCAGCGCCGCCCCCAGGCCCGGCCCGCGTCGCGACGCCGAGGCTGCGGCTCCAGAAGCCCCGGAGGTCCCGACTCCGGTGAGTCAGAACCCGGCAACTTCGGCAGCCGACCCGGTCGATGAGACTCCGGCGGCTCGACCGGCTCCCCGGCCAGGCGCACCGCGCCCGGGCAACAACCCGTTCAGTTCCACACAGGGCATGGGCCGACGCCCTGCTCCGCAGCCTCCGGCAGGCGGGGCCGACCAGCGTCCGCCGCGTCCGCCGTCGGCGCGGGACGGCATGCCGCGCCCCAACCCGGCGATGATGCCGAAGTCTCCGGCCGCCTTCGGCGGCGGCGCTCCCGGTCGCCCGGGGGCACCATCGCGCCCTGGCGCTCCTGGTCGCCCCGGTGCTCCGGCCGGCCGCGGTGGCGGTGCCGGTGCGCCCGCTCGTGGTGGTTTCGGCGCCCCGGGTGGGGCTCCTGGCGGCATGGGTGGCGGCCCCGCAGGTGGTGGCCGTCCTGGTCAGGGTGGTCGTCCCGGTGGGCGTGGCTCCACCCAAGGTGCGTTCGGTCGCGCCGGTGGCCCCTCGCGTCGTGGTCGCAAGTCCAAGCGGGCCAAGCGCCAGGAATTCGACAACATGGAGGCGCCGACGATCGGCGGGATGCGGGTCCGCAAGGGCAACGGCGAGACCATTCGCCTCGCCCGCGGTGCATCCTTGACCGACTTCGCCGAGAAGATCAACGTCGACCCGGCCTCGCTGGTCCAGATGCTCTTCCACCTCGGTGAGATGGTCACGGCGACCGAGTCGGTCAACGACGAGACCCTCGAGGTCCTGGGCGAGGAACTCAACTACACCGTGCAGGTGGTCTCGCCCGAGGACGAGGACCGCGAACTCCTCGACTCCTTCAACCTGGAGTTCGGCACCGACGAGGGGCTCGAGGGCGACCTCAGGGCACGTCCCCCGGTGGTCACCGTCATGGGTCACGTCGACCACGGAAAGACCAAGCTCCTCGACGCGCTGCGCAACGCCAACGTTGTCGACAAGGAGGCCGGTGGCATCACCCAGCACATCGGCGCCTACCAGGTGCGCACCGATGTCGACGGCGTCGACCGCAAGATCACCTTCATCGACACCCCGGGTCACGAGGCGTTCACCGCCATGCGTGCACGTGGCGCTCAGGCCACCGACATCGCGGTGCTCGTGGTCGCTGCTGACGACGGTGTGATGCCGCAGACGGTCGAGGCGCTCAACCACGCCAAGGCTGCCGGTGTGCCGGTCGTGGTCGCGGTGAACAAGATCGACAAGCCCGATGCCGACCCGACCAAGGTGCGCGGGCAGCTGACCGAGTACGGCCTCGTGCCCGAGGAGTACGGCGGCGACACGATGTTCGTGGACGTGTCGGCTCGTGCCGCCACCAACCTCGACACCCTGTTGGAGGCGATCGTGCTGACCGCCGACGCCAGCTTGGACCTTCGGGCCAACCCCGATCAGGACGCTCAGGGTCTCGTCGTGGAGGCGCACCTCGACCGCGGACGTGGTCCGGTGGCGACCATCCTGGTCCAGCGCGGCACGTTGCGTGTGGGCGACTCGATCGTGGCCGGTCCGGCTCACGGACGGGTCCGGGCCATGCTCGACGAGCACGGCGACAACATCGAGCAGGCCGACCCATCTCGTCCCGCGATGGTGCTCGGCCTCTCGGGTGTTCCGGGCGCGGGCCAGAACTTCCTGGTCGTCGAGGACGACCGGATCGCCCGTCAGATCGCGGAGAAGCGTGAAGCTCGCGAGCGTGCGGCCATGCAGGCCAAGCGCAAGGTGCGGCGTACCTTGCAGGACTTCATGGACTCCATGGAGAAGGGCGCCTCGCAGGAGCTCAACCTCATCCTCAAGGGCGATGTGTCCGGCTCGGTGGAAGCCCTGGAAGACTCCTTGGCCAAGCTCGATGTTGGCGACGAGGTCAGTCTGCGGGTCATCGACCGAGGCGTCGGTGCGATCACCGAGACCAACGTCATGCTGGCGGCCGCGTCCGACGCGATCATCATCGGCTTCAACGTCCGCCCCCAGGGTAAGGCGACCGAGCTGGCCGACCGCGAGGGCGTGGAGATCCGCTACTACTCGGTGATCTACCGCGCGATCGAGGAGATCGAGGCAGCGCTCAAGGGCCTGCTCAAGCCCGAGTACGAAGAGATCCAGCTCGGCCAGGCCGAGATCCGGGCCATCTTCCGCAGCTCCAAGATCGGCAACATCGCTGGCTGCATGGTCACCAGTGGCACCATCCGCCGCAACGCCAAAGTGCGGTTGCTGCGCGACGGCGCGGTCGTGGCCGACAACCTCGACCTGGCGTCGCTGCGTCGTGAGAAGGACGACGCCAGCGAGGTCCGCGAGGGCTTCGAGTGCGGTCTGGTGCTCAAGGGCTACAACGACATCAAGGAAGGCGATGTGGTTGAAGCCTTCGAGATGAAAGAGATCCCCCGGAACTGAGTCGTGAGTGCGGGTTCCCCGGATCGGGGAGCCCGCACTGCGAGCCGGACACCGGGCAGGTCCTGGTGAGACGAAGGAGACCATCATGAGCAACCCACGCGTGCGCAAGATCGCCGACCGCATCAAGGTGGTCGTGGCCGAGATGTTGGAGCGGCGGATCAAGGACCCTCGCCTGGGCTTCGTCACCGTCACCGACGTACGCGTGTCGGGGGACACCCAGCAGGCCACCGTCTTCTACACCGTCCTGGGCGAGGACGCCGACCTGGCCAGCACCGAAGCGGCCCTGGCCAGTGCCAAGGGCGTGCTGCGCTCCGAGGTGGGCAAGCAGTTGGGCATGCGGCACGTGCCCACGCTGGAGTTCATCCACGACGCCCTGCCCGAGACCGCGCGCCACATCGACGAGGTGTTGGCCCGGGCTCGCGAGATCGATGCCACGGTGGCGGCCACCGCGTCCGGCAAGGAGTACGCCGGTGACGCCGACCCCTACAAGCAACCCCGCACCGATGTGGATGACACCGATGTGGATGACACCGATGCCGATGACACGGGCGACATAGACGGCAACGGGGCGGACGAGCCGGACCCGGTCGTGGAGTAGTCGTGCTCGACGGCCTGGTCGTTGTCGACAAACCTTCGGGCATCACCTCCCACGGCGTGGTGGCCCGAGTACGCCGAGTGGCCGGCACCCGGAAGGTCGGTCACGCCGGCACCCTGGACCCGATGGCCACCGGGGTGTTGGTACTCGGGGTCAACCGGGCCACCCGGTTGCTGGGTCATCTCACCCTCACCGACAAGAGCTACCGCGCCACGATCCGCCTCGGTGTGACCACCACGACCGACGATGCCGAGGGGGAGACCATCGCCCGACACGGCACGCAGGGGGTCACCCCCGAAGCCGTGCGGGAGGGCTTGGCGGCGATGGTGGGCACCATCGACCAACGCCCCTCCGCGGTCTCGGCGATCAAGGTCGACGGGGTCCGTGCCTATGCCCGAGTGCGAGCCGGGGAAGCGGTCGACCTGCCTGCCCGCCAGGTCAGGATCGACCGGATCGAGGTCGCCGCTATCCGCGGCGACGACATCGACATCGAGGTCGATTGCTCCAGTGGGACCTACATCCGCGCGATCGCCCGTGACCTGGGCGAAAGACTGGGCGTTGGCGGCCACCTGACCGCCCTGCGTCGCACTCGCGTAGGGGCCTTCGGCGAGGCCGAAGCGCACTCCCTCGAGGCACTGGACGAGCACTTCGCCCTCATCCCGATCGCTCAGGCGGCCAGGGCCAGCTTCACCGCCTTCGACGCCGACCCCGAGCAGGCCGACGATGTCCGGGTGGGCCGCAGCCTCGCCGCCGACCTGGGCAGCGGTGACCCGGTGGCCGTGTTTGCCCCCGACGGGCAGTTCCTGGCTCTCTATCACCAGCGCGGGGACCATGCCCGACCGGTAGCGGTGTTCGTGTGATGGGGTCGATGTGGAATCCTGCCAGCGTGAACATCTGGCGCTCGAGCGGGGAGGTGCCCGCCGATCTCGACCACTCCGTCGTGGTGGTCGGCAACTTCGACGGGGTTCACCTGGGCCATCAGCAGGTGATCACCAAGGCTGGTGAATTGGCTGCCGAACTTGGCGTCAGCACCATCGTGGCGGTGACCTTCGATCCACATCCGATGGCGGTGCTGCGCCCCGAGCATGCTCCGGTCTCGTTGACCACACTCCCGGTGCGAGCTGAACTTCTCGCGGCTGCCGGTGTCGATGCGCTGTTCGTCGTCGAGTTCGACAACGAGGTCGCCCGGTGGACTCCGGAGGAGTTCATCGAGAACATCCTGGTGGAGGCGCTCCACGCGCGAGGCGTTGTCGTTGGGGCCAACTTCCGCTTCGGGGCCAAGGCCGCCGGTGACCTGGCGACGCTGGAGAAGATGGGCGCACAGCACGACTTCGTCGTGCGCGGGGTGGCGCTGGAGGGTGGCCCCCAGGTCTGGAGTTCGACCTACGTGCGCACGTGTCTGGCCGCCGGCGACGTCGAGGGAGCCGCCGAGGCGCTGGGGCGCCCCTATTTCGTGCGCGGCATCGTCCAACACGGTGACCAGCGCGGCCGCGCCCTCGGGTTCCCGACCGCTAACGTGCCGGCCCGTGGCATCGCGGCGCCCTCCGATGGGGTCTATGCCGGGTGGCTGCGTCGCCTCGACACTGGCGAGATCTACCCGGCCGCGATCAGCGTCGGCACCAATCCCACGTTCGATGGGGTGCGGGATCGACGAGTCGAGGCCTATTGCCTCGACCGAGACGACCTGGAGTTGTACGACGTCGAGGTCGAGATCGCCTTCGTGGCGCGCATCCGTGGCATGGTCAAGTTCGAGGGGATCGACGCCCTGATCGAGACCATGCATGACGACGTACGCCGGGTGCGCACGATCCTGTTCGACTCCTGATCCACACTCCGACCACAACGCAACAGCGCCGACCACCCCTTGGTGATCGGCGCTGTTGCGTTGATGTTGTCGAATCAGGCGTCGAGGTCCTGGGCGACCAACGCCGCGATGGCATCGACGGCCGCCTGGTCGTCGCTGGCAACCTCGACCTCGTCGCCCTGAGCGGCACCGAGAGTCATGATCATCAACGAGGAGCTGGCGTCGACGGGGTCTCCGCCAGACACGCACAGCGTGACTTCGGCGTCGAAGCCGTCGGCTGCCTCGGCAATGATCGCTGCGGGTCGGGCGTGGAGCCCTACCGACGAGCCAACGTGAACGGTCTTGCTAGGCATCCGGTTCTCCTCTCGAGTCGCCTCAGGCGACAGCGGTGATGTCGTCGGCTTTGACCTTGCTGGTGCTCTTCAGCGCGATCACCAAGCCGGCTGCGACCAGTACACCAGCCAGCAGCGCGATGAGGAACCCGAGGATCCCGATGACCGCGAAGAGCACGAAGATGCCACCGTGGGGGGCACGCAGACCCACGCCGAGTGCCATCGACAGGGCGCCGGTCACGGCCGAGCCCGCCATGATCGAGGGGATCACCCGCAGCGGGTCAGCCGCAGCGAACGGGATGGCGCCCTCGGTGATGAACGAGATGCCCATGAGCCAGGCGGCCTTGCCGTTCTCCCGCTCGGCCGGAGTGAACAACTTCGGACGAACGACCGTGGCCAGAGCCAGGGCCAACGGCGGAACCATGCCGGCGAGCATGACCGCGGCCATGATCTTCAGCGGTGCGGTCGCGGTCGGCGATGCGACCGCAGCCGCGGTCAGCCCGGTGGTCGCGAAGGTGTAGGCCACCTTGTTGAGCGGGCCGCCCATGTCGAAGGCCATCATCAGGCCGAGCACCAGACCCAGCACCACGGCCGAACCGCCGCTGAGGCTGTTGAGTCCGTTGGTCAGTCCGGTCATCAGAGCCGAGAGGGGCTTGCCCAGCACGACGATCATCACGACACCGGCCAGCAGGGTGGTGAGCAGCGGAATCACCAAGACCGGCATGAGCCCGCGTGCCCAGGTCGGCACCTTCCAGGTGGAGATCCAGTGCGCGATCAGGCCGGCCAGGACGCCGCCGATGATGCCGCCGAGGAACCCGGACTTCACGGTGCCGGCGATCGCGCCCATGACGAAGCCGGGGGCGATGCCCGGGCGGTCGGCGATCGCGTAGGCGATGTAACCCGACAGCGCCGGGACCAGGAAGCCGAACGCGGCGACGCCTAGGACGAACAGCAGCGCACCGAGGTAGGCCATCAACGGGCTACCGAACAGCGCGTGCTCCAGGGCCATGGTGCCGCCGTCGGCGGTCGGGATCTTGGCGAGGTCGGGCAGGTTGAAGATCCCGTAGTTGGCCACGATCTGGTCGCGTACGCCGGCCACGTCGTAGCCGCCGAGCAGGAAGCCCAGCGCGATCAGCAGACCGCCGGCCGCGACGAAGGGGATCATGTAGGAGACACCGGTCATGAGGATCCGGCGAGCCCGGCCGCCCCACGACTCCGCCGACGTGCCGCCGGCAGCGGCAGCGGTCGCGGTCCCCTCCACGCGCGGGGCGCTGGGGTCGTTGGCGTAGCGGATGGCGTCGGCGATCATGCCGTCGGCGTCGTCGATGGCCCGCTTGACGCCCGAGGACACCACCGGCTTGCCGGCGAACCGGCCGCGGTCACGAACCCCGACATCGCAGGCGAAGATCGCCGCGGAGGCGTTGGCGATGGTCTCGGCCGAGAGGGGGGTCGATCCGGCCGAGCCCTGGGTTTCGACCGCGATGGGGACACCCGCGCGGGCTGCTGCCGCCTCGAGCGCCTCAGCGGCCATGTAGGTGTGGGCGATGCCGGTCGGGCAGGCGGTGACTGCCACGATCGACACATTGTTGTTGGACACGTGCTTCTCCGATTCGGTGGAGGAGGCGGCGGTCACCGCCTCAGTGGAGGTGGACGCTTCGGACTCGGCGACGCTGCCGGTCGTGGCTGCGGAGGCCACGGCTGCGGGGGCGGCCACGTGTGCTCCTCCGGGGGTGCCCCCGACGGCCTCGGCGACGATCGCGACGACGTCCTCGGGGGTAGTGGCAGCGCGCAGACCAGCGGTGAAGTCCTTGCGTACCAGGGCGCGGGCCAGCTTCGTCAGGATCTCCAAGTGGCTGGCGTCACCCCCTGCGGGTGCTGCAATCAAGAAGGCGAGGTCGGCCGGGCCGTCCTTGGCGCCGAAGTCGACGGGAGGGCTGAGCCGGGCGAAGGCCAAGGTGGGCACGCTGACCGCTGAGGTGCGGCAGTGGGGGATGGCGATCCCCCCGGGCAGGCCGGTGTTGGCGGTGGCTTCGCGCGCCAGCGCATCGGCGGCAAGCCCCTCGGCCGAGGCCGACCGGTTCGCAGACACGACGATGCCTGCCAGGGCCCGGATCACGGCCTCCTTGTCCGCACCCAGGGCGGCGTCGAGCCGCACCAGATCCGGGGTGATGAGCTTGGACATTTCTCTCCTGGGGTTAAAGCTGGCGAACCTTTGCCAACTGGGGGTGGGTGTTGTGGGGGGAAGGAATCGTGGTGCCTGGAAGCGCGGCTGCAGCCGATCCGTATGCGACCGCAGAGGCCAGGCAGGCCTCCGGGGCCAGGTCTTGCTCGCAGCCGTAGAGATAACCGAAAAGGCTGCTGTCACCGGCGCCCACAGTGCTCACGACGACCACGGGGGGCGGGGTTGCGTACCAGGCGCCCTCGCCGGTGACCAGGACCGCGCCGTGAGGCCCCATCGTCGCCAGGACGGCGCCGACGCCGCGGTCGACGAGGTCACGGGCCGCGACAGCCACGGCGTGGGGGTCGGCTTCGAGGGCATCGGGGTCGGCTCCGGTCAGGGAGGCCAACTCAGAACCGTTGGGCTTGATCAGGTCGGGCGCGCAGTCGGGCAGGCTCGCGATCAGGGCGAGCAAGGGGGCGTCGCTGGTGTCGACAGCAATCCGCGGGGGAGTCGCGCGCAACTGGCCGACCAGGTCGGCGTACCAGCCGGCGGGGGTGCCGGGCGGAACCGAGCCGGCGATGACCACCCAGTCGCGGGCGCTGGCGGCCCTCGCCTGGGCGACTAACGCCTCGCTCATCCGGAGCAGTGCCGACCCGTCGACGTGGTCGCCGGGGCTGTTGAGTTTGGTGGTCGTGCCGTCGGGCTCGGTGACCGAAAGGTTGATCCGCACGCTGCCCGCCGGGGCGACCGGGTGCACTGGGAGGTGGCTGGCTCGCAGTTCGGCCACATAGGCACTGTCGGAGTCGGCCGGAACCACCGCCAGCGTGTCGACGCCTGCCGCGACCGCAGCACGGGAGATGTTCACACCCTTGCCCGCAGCCTGGGTCGTCACCGACTCCAGACGGTGGACCGCGCCACGGACCAGCGGGCCGGCCAGGGCCGCGGTGCGGTCGATGCTCGGGTTGGGGGTGAGGGTGATGATCACGCGATCACGACCTCGACTCCGGCACGGGTGAAGTCGGTGACGATCCGGCGTGAGACGCGAGCGTCGGTGACCAGCACGTCAATATCGCCGAGCTCGGCGAAGCGGACGGTGTAGTCGCGGTCGATCTTGGAGGAGTCGGCCACGGCGATCACCCGCCGAGCCGCGGCCACCATGGCTCGCTTGGCGGCGGCTTCCTCGGGATCGGGCGTCGACAATCCGTGCTGGACCGAGATGCCGTTGGCTCCGATGAAGGCCACGTCCGCGCGGAGCCGGGACAGCGCGGCGACGGTGTCGGAGCCGACTGCGGCCTGAGTCACCGGGCGGATGCGTCCGGGAAGGATCTGCAGGTCGATGTTGGGGTAGGCGCCGATCCGGAACGCGACCGGGATGGCGTGGGTGATCACGCTCAGGGCGCGATCGCGAGGCAACATCCCGGCAAGCCGACCGGTGGTGCTGCCGGCATCGATCAACAGACTCGTCTCGGTGGGACCGAGCAGATCGATAGCGACCTTGGAGATGCGCTCCTTCTCGTCGGCGTTCTCGACATCGCGCTCACTGAGCACGGTCTCCATCACCCCGCCGGTCGGTACGGCGCCGCCGTGGACCCGGCGAAGGACGTCGGTGCGTTCCAAAACCGACAAGTCGCGGCGGATCGTCTCGGTGGTGACATCGAACTCGTCGGCCAGGTCGGCCACTGACATCCGGCCACGCTTCAACACGAGTTCGGCAATCGACCGCTGCCGCTCCTCGGCGTACATCGCTGGCCCTCCTGAGGGGGTGGTTCCTACTTGGTTCGGCCCGGAGAGACTTCATAGAAGCCTGTTTGTGCCCGGTTTCCTCTTTGTATTCGTTGGTTTTAGTTGGGATCATGTGGACATGTCAAGGGTTCCTGAGCGGTAACTTCACCCCTCAGGCACGAGCCGGGCGCGGCCCTCAGGGCTCGTGGCGGCGTTGTCCAGAAGTGGTCTTGCCCATATCGAGTCCCTGGTGGGCGCGGTAACTTGGCCCCATGTCTGGAACAGAGGCGGGTTCTGCGGTGCTCCAGGGCACCCCGGTGGTGGGTGGCGTCGTCTTCGCGCCCGTGCAACGTGTCGGTAGTGAGGTCGACGCCGATGCCATCTCCCGATTCAGACAGTTGCCGCCCCAGGATCCCGACTCGGCGCTCTCGCGCTACGACGCGGCGATCGACCAGGTGGTGTCCAGTTTCCTTGCCCGCTCGGAGAAGGCCAACGGCTCGGCGGCGGAGGTCCTGGCGGCCAGCGCTTCGCTGGCCAAGGACAAGGGCCTACGCAGTCAGGTCCGCAAGAACCTTCTGGGTGACTCGGTGCTGCTCGACGCGGTCGATGCGGCTGTGGAGCACTTCACCACGGTGTTTGCCGCCATGGGTGGGTTGATGGCCGAGCGGGTCACCGACCTTCGCGACATCGGGCTGCGCGCCAAGGCACACATTGTCGGTGCTCCCGAACCTGGTATCCCCACTCCCGATGTGCCGTCCGTGCTCGTGGCCGAAGACCTCTCGCCGGCCGATTCGGCAGGTCTGGACCCCTCCCTGGTGATCGCGCTGGTGATGGAGAAGGGCGGTTCGACCAGCCACACCGCGATCATTGCCCGCCAGATGGGGATCCCGTGCATCGTCGGCACCGCTGGCGCCCTTCAGCTGCCCAATGGTGCTCTCGTCCTCGTCGACGGCACGGCCGGAACGGTGGAACTCGACGCCGATCCGGAGCAGGCGCGGCGACGCGTCGAGGAGTCCCGCAAGGCCAAGGAGGCGCTGGATCGCTGGACCGGACCGGCGATCACCAGCGACGGTCACGCGGTCAAACTCCTGGCCAACGTGGCCGATCCCGACTCCGCTGAACTCGCCGCCCAGGGCCCGGTCGAGGGCGTCGGGCTGTTTCGCACCGAGTTGTCCTTCCTCAGTTCCACGCAGGAGCCGAGTGTCGAGGAACAGGCCGAGTTGTACGCCGGCGTACTCCGGCCGTTCGCGCCGGATCGCTACGTAGTGACCCGCACCCTCGACGCTGGCTCGGACAAACCCATCGCCTACGCCACCATCCCCGGCGAAGAGAACCCGGCTCTCGGCGTGCGTGGGTTGCGGCTCTCTTTCGGCAAACCCGGTCTGCTGGAGCGTCAACTCGACGCCCTGGCCCTGGCCGGCCAGCGCACCAGCACGCAGCCGTGGGTGATGGCCCCGATGGTCGCCACCGCCGATGAGGCCGCGGACTTCGCCGACAAGGTGCGCGCCCGGGGCATGAAGCCCGGGGTGATGGTGGAGATCCCGAGCGCGGCGTTGTTGGCGTGGCAACTGCTCGAGCACGTCGACTTCTTGTCGATCGGGACCAACGATCTGACGCAGTACACGATGGCCGCTGACCGCATGGCCACCGACCTGAGCCACCTCACCGACCCCTGGCAACCTGCTGTGCTCCACCTGGTCGCGATCACGGCGGCCGCAGGCAAGCAGGTCGACAAACCTGTTGGCGTGTGCGGGGAGGCGGCCGCCGACCCGCTGCTGGCCTGCGTGCTGGTGGGCATGGGCATCACGTCGCTGTCGATGGCGTCGGCCTCGGTGCGCGCCGTCGGGGCGCAACTGTCCCAGGTGACCCATCAGCAGTGCCGCTATGCCGCGGAGGCGGCCACCGCAGCCAAGGATCCGGCCGCAGCCCGGGCAGCTGTGCGAGAGGTGCTAGCGGGTCAGTGAGACCGTGACCGGCACGCCGCACAGTGCCGCGTTGCCGCTGACGTCGACCAGCGCCGGGTCGGTGAGGTCGTTGATGCTGACCCCCGGCACCGTCGCGGCGTGGGTCTGCCCGCTGCCGGCGTGGCCGTAGCCGTGGGGCAGTGAGACCACTCCGGGCATCATGTCGCTGGTCAGGCTCACGGCGACGTGGACCTGCCCGACCGCCGAGGCCACGTCACAGGTGTCGCCGTCGGCGATGCCGCGGCGCGCCGCATCATCGGGATGCATCAGCAGGTGGTGGCGTGGGCGCCCGCGGGTGAGCCGGGTGGTGTTGTGCATCCAGGAGTTGCAGTCCTGTTTGTGGCGGCGCCCGATCAGGAGAAGTTCACCCTCGACGCTTGGGGTCTCGGGCAGGTGGTCGGCCAGACGGGCCAGCTCGGTCAGGACCAGGTCAGGGGCCAGGTGCACGCAGCGGTCCGTGGTCTGCAGACGTCCAGGCAGTTGGCTACGCAACGGCCCGAGGTCGATGCCATCGGGGTGTGCTCGCAGAGCCTTCAGCGTTACTCCCGATCCGTGAATGCGCAGGAGTCCGGCCAGCAGGGCGGTCGGGCTCAGTCCGGTGCGGACCCGCCCGATGATCCGCGATCGCAGCGTCGTGGGCCGGCCCAACCGCTTCGCGAGCCTGCGGACAAGTTCGCGGGAGATCTCCCAGTCGTGCAGCGCCCCATCGGGTTTGGGCATCACCGCGGGGGTGAACCGGGCCGTGTTGCGCACCGCCAGAAGATGGAAGATCAAGTCGTAGTGGTCGCGTTCCAGGGCGGTGGTCGGCGGCAAGATCACGTCGGCATGCCGAGTGGTCTCGTTGAGGTAGATGTCGATCGCGGCGGCGAAGTCGAGCCCGGCGATCGACGTACCCAGTCTTTGGCCGTTGGGGGTGGACAACACCGGGTTGCCGGCCACGGTCAGTAGTGCTCGGATCTGGCCCTCGCCGGGAGTCTCGATCTCCTCGCGCAGGGCCGCGACGGGAAGTTCGCCGCTGAAGGAGGGCAGCCCCCGCACCCGGCTTCGCCATGCGCCGAAGTGGCCAGGACCGATGACCCGACGCCCGACCATGTCGACGGCCGGGGACGTGAACATCACCCCGCCCTCGCGGTCGAGGTTGCCGGTCACGATGTTGAGGGCGTTGATGGCCCAGTGGCAGACGGTCCCGAAGGCCTGGGTGGAAACTCCGATCCGCCCGTACGCCGCGGCGCCGTCGGCAGAGGCGAAATCGTGGGCGATCCGGCGGATCGTCTCACCAGGCACTCCGCTGACACGTTCGGCCAGTTCGGGAGTGAAACCGGCCACCGCGGCGCCGACCGTCTCGACGTCGCGGACCCAAGGGGCAGGGGTGACCAGACCATCGGCGAAGAGGGTGTTGAGCATCGCCAACAACACCCAGGCGTCGGTGCCGGGACGGACGAAGACATGCTCGTCGGCAATGGCCGCGGTCTCGGTGCGGCGGGGGTCGAAGACCACCATGCGCCCCCCACGCCTGCGCAGATCGCGGGCCCGCTGGGGGAAGTCCGGAACGGTCATCAGGGAGCCGTTGGAGGCCATCGGGTTCGCGCCGAAGACGAGGAAGTAGGAGGTCCGATCGATGTCTGGGATCGGCACCATGAGCTGGTGGCCGTAGAGCAGGTGGGCCATCAACTGCTGGGGAAGTTGGTCCACGGACGTGGCGCTGAAGGTGTTCTTGGACCTCAGTTGCTTGGTCAAGGCGGTCCCGTGGGTCATGGCCCCGAGGCTGTGCACGTTGGGGTTTCCGAGATAGATCCCGACAGCGTCTCGACCGTGGGTGTTGATGGTGGCGGCGAGGTTGTCGGCAACCAGGTCCAACGCCTCGTCCCAGGTGGTCTCCACGAACACCCCGTCCACCTTCTTCACCGGACGCCGCAGCCGGTCGGGGTCGTTGTGAACGTCGGCTAGGGCCACCCCCTTGGGGCAGATGTGCCCCCGGGAGAGGGGGTCGTCCTCGTTGCCTCTAATGCCGACCACGCGGCCCTGATCGATCGTGATCTTCAACCCGCAGATCGCCTCGCACAGGTTGCACACGCCCACCTTGGTCTGCATGCGAGGTATCCAAGCACGGCCAGTAGACGCAGCCTCCCGGAGCGCGCCGTCCTTTAGGCTCAGCACCGTGCGCGAGCAGGACCTGTGGCATTCCTCGGCTCCCGACACCGACTCGGTGTGGGCTCACCGGGCGATGCTCTGCTCGATCGTTCCCTGTCTGGGCCCACTCCCGGCGTTGGCCTGCTTGGTGCCTGCGGTCCGCGACATTCGAAACGGCCGCACTGGGCGATGGATGGTGTTCGTCGCCGTGGGGGCGGCCCTCCTCCAGGTCGTGGCCGTGGCGGTCCTTGTCGCTCTCATTGCCCGCGACGCCGCGGTGCGTACGCCGGGGGGCACCATCGCGAGATCGGGGCAAGTCAGCTTCTACAACCTCCGGGTGGGGGACTGCCTGGGTGACGACCCGATCGGGCGAGCGCAACCCGACGGAACCCACCTCGACACCTTCCGAGTTGTGCCATGCACGAGTTCGCACATCCGTGAAGTGTTCGCGCGTCCGGTGGTCGGCACCTTGGCGGAGTACCCCGGTGACGCGGAGGTGGGGCGACGCGGCGACGAGGCCTGCGACAAGGAGCTCGCGGTGTTGCCCCCGCGCGTGCTTGAGCGAGGCGCGACCGGGGTGACAGTCGTCTTGCCGACCGGCGATTGGTTCGGCCGCCCCGACGTCGTGTGCCTTCTCGATGTCGAGCCCCGCACGTCATCCTTGCTGGACCAGGCTCGCCGCTGATGCTCGATTCGCTCCGGCGCAGGTCCCGCTGATAACCTGACCAGGTTGTCCGAACAGACACACGCATGCCGTGTAACGGCCGCGGATCGAGAGTGCCCGGGTGAACAGGCCCCGGCGCGCCGCGCAGCAAACCAAGGAAGGGAGCCCGCATGTCCATCGGTACCGATGCGGAGACCAAGAAGAAGATCGTCGCCGAGTACGGCAACGACGCCAACGACACGGGCTCGCCCGAGGTCCAGATCGCGCTGCTCAGCCACCGGATCAGCCACCTCACCGAGCACCTCAAGCAGCACAAGCACGACCACCACAGTCGTCGTGGCCTGTTGCTGCTGGTGGGTCAGCGCCGTCGTCTGCTCAACTACCTGCAAAAGACCGACATCGAGCGTTACCGCTCGATCGTGCAGCGCCTCGGCCTGCGCCGATAGTGCTGGGGCGATAAGCCCGTGAAGGGGCTTGCCGACTGGTAGGCCCCTTCGTCGCATCTCACAACTCAACATTCACACCACCAGGAGCGCCTCGCCCGCCTGGCTCGGTCCTCGGTAGTGGCTTTCGGAAACGTTCCTAGGTTCCGCGGGCCTCGATCGAAGACCGGCCACCCGACGCAGGTTATCTTGCGCCCAGACGGTAGGCGCAGCGCGGGCGCTCCGCGCATAGGAAGGACCATCGTGTCCGAAGCTCAGATCACTGCTGTGGAGACCGTTATCGACAACGGCGCCCACGGGCAGCGCACCATCAAGTTCGAAACCGGGCTGCTGGCCCGTCAGGCCGCCGGTTCGGTGACGGCCTACATCGATGACGAGACCATGCTGCTCGCGGCCACCACGGTCGGGAAGCACCCCAAGGACCAGTTCGACTTCTTCCCGCTCACTGTGGACGTGGAGGAGCGGATGTACGCCGCCGGCCGGATCCCCGGCTCGTTCTTCCGGCGCGAAGGTCGCGCGTCCGAGGACGCCATCTTGACGTGCCGTCTCATCGACCGGCCGTTGCGACCCACCTTCAAGAAGGGCCTGCGCAACGAGGTCCAGGTCGTCATCACCGTGCTGGCTCTCGAGCCCGACACGCCGTACGACGTGCTGGCCATCAACGCCGCGTCGGCATCGACCCAGATCTCCGGCCTTCCCTTCTCCGGTCCGGTCGGCGCGACTCGCGTTGCGCTGATCGACGGCACCTGGGTGGCCTTCCCGACCCACTCCCAACTCGAAGATGCCGTCTTCGACATGGTGGTTGCCGGGCGCGTCACCGACACCGGCGACGTCGCGATCATGATGGTCGAGGCGGAGTCGACCGAGTCCACCTGGACCTTGGTCCGCGGTGGCGTGCAGGCGCCGACCGAAGAGATCGTGGCCGGGGGGCTGGAGGCCTGCAAGCCGTTCATCAAGCAGTTGTGTGAAGCCCAGGCCGAGCTGGCCCGCACCGCGGCCAAGCCGGTGCAGGAGTTCCCGGTCTTCCTCGACTACCAAGACGACGTCTACGCCGCCGTTGAGGCGCACGCCGGCGAGGCCGCTGGCGAACTCTTCGGCGTGGGCGGCAAGCGCGAGCGGGTGCTGAGCAAGCACGAGCGCGAAGACGCCCTCGACGAGATCAAGGCCGACCTCCTCGACAAGATCGCCCCCGACTTCGAGGGTCGTGAGAAGGAGATCGGCGCGGCTTTCCGGTCGCTGACCAAGTCGCTGGTGCGCCAGCAGGTGCTGCGCGACAAGGTCCGTATCGACGGTCGCGGCCTATCCGACATCCGGTCCCTGACCGCCGAGGTCGGCGTGGTTCCGCGGGTGCACGGCTCGGCTCTGTTCGAGCGTGGCGAGACCCAGATCCTGGGTGTGACCACCCTCAACATGCTGACCATGGAGCAGAAGCTGGACACGCTGTCTCCCGAGACCAGCCGTCGCTATATGCACAACTACGTCTTCCCGCCCTTCTCCACTGGTGAAACCGGTCGAGTCGGCGCGCCGAAGCGTCGCGAGGTCGGGCACGGTGCTCTGGCCGGCCGGGCGCTGTTGCCGGTGCTGCCGACGCGTGAGGAGTTCCCCTACGCGATCCGTCAGGTCTCCGAGGCCATGGGTTCCAACGGCTCCACGTCCATGGGCTCGGTCTGCGCCTCGACGCTGTCGCTGTTGCAGGCCGGCGTGCCGCTGCGCGCTCCCGTCGCCGGCATCGCCATGGGCCTGATCTCCGGTGAGGTGGACGGTGAGACGCAGTACGTCGCTCTGACCGACATCCTCGGCGCCGAAGACGCCTACGGCGACATGGACTTCAAGGTCGCCGGCACCCGCGAATTCGTGACTGCTCTGCAGTTGGACACCAAGCTCGACGGCATCCCCGCCGAGGTTC